>JAGRLL010000202.1:7373-17160 GCA_020441855.1 Nitratireductor sp. | reverse complement strand
GGGCAGAACTGGGAACGCGCCGCCATGATCAAGGCGCGCCCGGCCGCCGGCGACCTTGAGGCGGGCCGTGCCTTTCTCAGGGAACTGGAACCCTTCATCTGGCGCAAATACCTCGACTATGCCGCGATTTCCGACATCCATTCGATCAAGCGCCAGATCCATGCTCATCGCGGCCATGGCGAAATCGCCGTCGCCGGCCACAACATCAAGCTCGGTCGCGGCGGTATCCGCGAAATCGAGTTCTTCGCCCAGACCCAGCAATTGATCGCCGGTGGCCGCGTGCCGATCCTGCGCCGTGTCCGCACGACGCAGGCGCTTGGCGCACTGGAGGAACTGGGCTGGATCGATGCGCGCGTGCGCGACGAGATGATCTCCGCCTACTGGTATCTGCGTGGCGTCGAGCACCGCATCCAGATGGTCGCCGACGAACAGAGCCACACGCTGCCGGACGACGACGAAGGCCTGAAACGCATCGCGCTGATGACGGGCGAAGCCGATGCGGCCGCCTTCTCGAAAAAGCTGACCGGTGTGCTGCGCACGGTCGAAAAGCACTATGCCGGACTGTTCGAGGAAGCGCCCGAACTGACCGGTGAAACGGGCGGCAATCTAGTCTTTACCGGCGATGATGACGACCCCGCCACCGTCGAGACGCTTGCGGCGATGGGCTATCGCCAGCCCTCGGAAGTGATCCGCATGGTGCGCGGCTGGCACTATGGCCGCTTTCCGGCGGTGCGTTCCTCGCAGGCGCGCGAATTGCTGACCGAACTGACGCCCGCCCTGCTGCGCGCCATCGCCGACACGGGCGAAGCCGATTCCACGCTGATTGCCTTCGACAAGTTCCTGTCCGGCCTGCCTGCCGGCATCCAGCTCTTCGCGCTGCTCAAGTCCAATCCGGCGCTGCAAAGCCTGCTGTTGCTGATCCTCGCCGCCGCCCCCCGGCTGGCCGAGATCGTCACGCGCCGTCCGCATGTCTTCGATGGCTTGCTCGATCCCACGCTCGCCGAAACCGTGCCCGACAGGAAATCGCTTGCGGCGCGTCTCGGGCAATTGCTCGCCCAGGCTCCCGATTACGAGGGCCGGCTCAATGCCGCGCGCATTTTCGCCGCGGAGCAGAAATTCCTGATCGGCGTGCGGCTGATCAAGCGCACCATCACGCCCGCGGTGGCCGGCCGCGCCTTCTCCGATTTGGCGGAAGTGCTGATCGGCGCCATGCTCGATTGTGTGGCCGAAGAGTTCGCGCGCAAGCACGGCAAGGTCGAAGGTGGGCAGATCGCCGTTCTCGGCATGGGCCGGCTCGGCAGCCGAGAACTGACCGCCGGTTCGGACCTCGACCTGATCCTGCTCTACGACCATGCGCCGGAAGCGGAATATTCCGACGGTCCCAGGCCGCTCGCATCATCGCAATATTTCATCCGTTTGACCCAGCGCCTGATCGCGGCGATGAGCGCGCCGACCGCCGAAGGTGTCATCTACGAACTCGACTTCCGTCTGCGGCCCTCCGGCAATGCCGGGCCGCTCGCCACCCATGTCGAATCCTTCCTGAAATACCAGCGCTCCGAGGCCTGGACCTGGGAGCATCAGGCGCTGACACGTGCAAGGCCGCTCGCCGGATCGCTGCAATTGGGCGCGCGTATCGAGACCGCCATTCGCGAAGTCCTTCAGGCATCGGCAGATACCGGCAAGCTCGGCAAGGACGTGCGCGAGATGCGTGCGCTGATCGACGCCGAGAAGGCTGGTGACAATCCCTTCGAGGTCAAGACGGCGAAGGGCGGATTGATCGACATCGAGTTCGCCGCGCAATGGGCGACACTGAGTGCCGGCGTGGCGATGGAGGGAGAACGCGCCAATTCGGTCGCCGCCATGCTGGCCGCCGCGCCGGACGGTCTCATCGCCGCTGCGGACCGCGAGAAGCTGGAAGAAGCGCTTGCGCTCTATAACGGCGTCCTTCAGGTGTTGCGCCTTTGCATCGACGAACCGTTCGATCCGGCGAGCGCGCCCAGGGGATTGTCGCAAATGATCTGCCTGCTGCTCGACCTGCCGGACATAAAGACCGTCGAGGCGCATCTTTCCGAGACCCAGAAATCGGTTCGAACCATCTTCGACCAGCTTCTGAAATGATTGCTTCGCGGCGCGAGGGAACGCGCCGCGGAGATGCCCGTGAAACGGGGGTGGCAAACAAAGGAGACTGACATGAAGACTACCACCAAAGTGATCCTTGCCGGTCTGGCCGTCACCATCGTCGCCGGCAGCGCCTACGCCGCCCAGAACTGGCACCGCTACGGGCCGGGCGGTGCCCAGCGTTTCGGCAAGGCGATGTTCGAGAAGATGGACGTCGACAAGGACGGCGCGGTTTCGAGCGACGAGCTGATGCAGGCGCTCGGCACGCGTTTCGACGAGGCGGACAAGGATGCCAACGCCACGGTCACCAAGGCCGAGATCATTGCTGCCGTCGAGGCCAACGCCCCCTTCGAGCGCGCCAAGCGTCATTCCGGCCGGATTGCCGACCGCCTTGTCTATCAGCTCGATCTCGACAGCAATGGCGACATTGCCCGCGGTGAGGTCGAGAACCAGGCAAAGAAGGTTTTCGCGCTGTTCGACCGCAACGATGACGGACGCGTGGAGCTCGCCGAGATCAGGCACATGGCTGGCATGTTCCGTGGCCATGACAAGCGCCATGGCGGATGGGGACGAACCGGTTGGAATGGCCCCGGCGAGGGTTCGGGCCGCATGCATTATCGTTGGGGCGATACGGACAACGAACCCGACAGCGAACTCTAGATCGTTGCGTCGTTTTTTCGGATCGAGGAAAGGGCACGGCGTTGTGTCCTGCCATCATTGCGAACGGAAACCCGTTCCTTGAGTCTCCTGGAGCCGCTTTGGCATGCTTTCGAAAAAAAGCCCCGGAACCGAAAGGTTCCGGGGCTGCCAGTTTGACAGGGCAGTTAAACTCGTTGGAGGTCGTCAGCCGGCGGCGCGCATCTTCTGGATCGCTTCCTCGACCGGATTTTTCTGTGTTTCGTCGCGATTGAGCGGCAGCCTCAGCGAGACGATCGTCCCTTTGCCCTCATGCGAGCGGATGCGCATCGCGCCGCCATGCAATTCGGCGAGCGAACGTGAAATCGCGAGGCCGAGACCGGAACCCTTGTGGCTCTTGGTGAACTGGTTCTGCACCTGTTCGAACGGCCGGCCGAGCCGTTTCAGCGCGGGTTGCGAGATGCCGATGCCGTGATCGGCGATGGTGATCAGCACGTTGGAGCCGACACTGCGCGCGCGCAGCGATATCCTGCCGCCATCGCGCGAGAACTTCACCGCATTGGACAGCAGGTTGATCAGGATCTGTTTGGTCGCCCGCCGGTCTGCCTCCATCTCGATATGGTCGGCGATCTCGCTTTCGATCTCGATCTTGCGCTCCTGCGCGTCGAAGCCCATGATCCGCAGCGCTTCGTCGAGAATGTCGTTCAGGCAGAACGGCTCGAAATCGAGAAGGAAACGGCCGGCCTCGATTTTCGACATGTCGAGGATGTCGTTGATGACGCCGAGCAGGAAGGCGCCGCTCTCGTGAATGTCGCGGCAATATTCCTCGTATTTCTCCGAACCCAGAGGGCCGAACATCGAACCACGCATGATTTCTGAAAAGCCGATGATGGCGTTGAGCGGTGTGCGCAATTCGTGGCTGATATTGGCGAGAAATTCCGACTTGGCACGATTGGCGGCTTCCGCGCGGTTTTTCTCGATGGCGTATTTCTCGGCCATTTCGGCGAGTTGCTGGGCCTGCAATTCGAGCGTTTCGTGCGATTTGCGCTGCTCGTCGACACTGGCCATCAGCCTGCTCTCGGAATCCATCAGTTTCTTTTCATGCGACTTGATGGAGGTGATGTCCGTGCCGACGGAAACGTAGCCGCCGTCCTTGGTCCGCCTTTCGTTGATCTGAAGCCAGCGGCCGTCTTCCAGTTGCGCTTCCATCGAGCGCGCGCCCTCGTCGGCCAGTTCCGTGTTGACGAGCTGGTTGCGCACGGTGGGCGTGCGCGCCGCCGCCATCACGTCGTCATAGCTGGCGCCCGGCCGCGTCGCCTCCGGCGAGACGCCGTGCAATTGCTGGTATTTGGAATTGCACATCACGAGCCGCTTTTCAGCGTCCCACAGGACGAAGGCTTCCGACAGGCTTTCGATGGCGTCGCGCAGCCGCATGTCGTGACGACGGCTGTGCTGTTTCAGGGCCTGTTCCTCGTTGATGTCGACGGCGATGCCGACGAGATGCGGTTCGCCATGCGGGTTGGAGACGATCTGGGCGCGTGCGCGGACCCAGACCCATTGCCCGTCCTCGTGGCGCATGCGGAACACCTGGTCGACATGCTTTCGGTTTTCAGCCAGCACCGTATTGGCAAGCTGATAGAGGTCGATATCCTGGGAATTGACCCGTGTGGCGATTTCGGCAAAGCCCATCATTTCCTCGCGCGGCGCCATGCCGAGCATGCCGTACATCGAGCGAGACCAGTAGATGCGCCCGCGCGCCAGGTCCCAGTCCCACAGGCCGCAGCTTCCGCGCGACAGCGCCGTGTCGAAACGGTCCTGCACGATCGTGCAGATCTCGTCGGCTTCCTGCGCGCGCGTTGCCTGCGCGAAGTAGGCATAGAGCACGACAAGCAGGATCGATGAGGTGCCGACAAACAGCGTAACGTTCAGCGAGACCGCCTTGCGCCAGTCGCCGAAAATGCGTTCCTCGGGCTGGATCAGCGTGACGCCGACCGCCCCGTTCAGCGACTTGCCGTTCTCGCCGGGCTCCAGGATGCGGTGCACCGCATAGGCTTCCTCGCCGCTGGCAAGCCTGTTTTCGCGCGTTGCCGCTCGCTCGCCGAACGTGGTCAGCAGCAACGCATCCTCGACGACCGATTCCAGCGGCAGGTTGAGACGCGACATGTCGTAGGGCGCGGTCGCGATGACCTTGCCGTCCGCGTCGCTGACAAGCACTCTTCTGCCATTGTCGAGATAGCGCGACGGCGCCCAGTCCGACACCGCGTTCTGCAATGCGTTGCCGGCATTGTCCTTGCCGGCGTCGAAACGCGAGATTCGGTCCGAAAGCATCTCGGCGATGAAGCCGAGTTCGATCTCCGAAGAATGGCGTATCTGCTCGGCCTGTGTCGTGAGGGACATCCAGCGCGCAGTCGCCACGACGACAAGGAAAATCACGATGAGTACCGGGATCAGCCGGCGCAGAAAGGTTTCCGAGCCAAGCAGGCGCTCATAGGCCGGATGACTGAGCAGGCGGGCATATCCTGCTACCCGCGATCCGTTTGTCCCGCCCGCTGCCTTTCCCCTGAAGAGGGATGCACGGGATCGCACGTGGCGTGCGTCCGCATGCGCCATGGTGGCCTCCTCAATGCAGCCGCGATCAAGCGCGCGCTCGTGCCCGCGTCATGCCGCCCCTGCCGATAATCGTTTTGCTGTTTTAGGATCCGGCAACGCCGCACAACCGAATCACCGTCATTTGAATCAGGCCGAATCGATTTGTCCAGTTCACAATTGGAAAAAAGCGCAACCGGCCGACAAAGTTTGTCCACCGAAATTGGAATGGCGTGGTTTCAGGCCGCGCTCGCGCTCTCGGATTTGTCGTCCACGGATTGAAGCGCGGCGTTGAAAAGACTGTCAATTTCCTCGCGTGGCAATGCCTTGGAGAACAGGAAGCCCTGCAGGTCGTCGCAGCCGATGCTGATCAGGCGCTCGCTCTGATTTTTTGTTTCGACACCTTCCGCAGTTGTCTTGAGGCCCTTGGCGTGCGCCAGTTCGATGATCGCCTGAACGATTGCTTCGTCATCCGTCGCACGGCCGAAGCCGTGCACGAAGCTCTTGTCGATCTTGATGCGGTCGACCTTGAGTTGCTGCAGGCGGCCGAGCGACGAAAAGCCGGTGCCGAAATCGTCGATGGCGACACGCACGCCCATTTCCCTGATCTTGTTCAGGTTTTCCGCCGCGCTGCCCGAACCGTCGGTCGCCGCGGTCTCGGTGACCTCGATTTCGAGGCGTTGGGCCGGCAATCCCGTGGTGCGGAGTATTTCGGCAACCAGCTTGTGATAGGTCGGATTGCTGAGTTCGATGCTGGAAACGTTGACCGCGATGGTGACATTCGGCCATTGGGCGGCAGCCATGCAGGCTTCGCGCAGGACACGTTCGCCGATGGTCTCGATCAGGCCGGCCTCTTCGGCGATCGGCACGAAGATTTCCGGTGATATCCAGCCGCGCTTCTTGTGCTTCCAGCGCAGGAGCGCCTCGAAACCGGTGATCGAGCTGTCGGTGGACGAGAAGACCGGCTGGAAGTGGGTGATCAATTCGCCCTCGCCCCTGAGCGCAAGGCGGAGATCCTGCTCGATGTCGCGGCGCCCCTTGATCTCGTCGTCCATGTTCTTTTCGAAGAAGGCATAGCGGCCCCTTCCGGTGGACTTCGAGTGATAGAGCGCGACGTCGGCCTTGCGCATAAGCTCGATGCGATCCGTGCCGTCGCGCGGCGCCACGGTGACGCCGACGCTGACGCCGATGAAAACGGTGTTGCCGTCGATGTCGAAGGGTTTGCGCACCAGGTCGACGATGCGCTCGCACAGGGAATTGACTTCCCGGTGGTCGTCGATATCGCCGAACAGGATGGTGAATTCGTCGCCGCCGATGCGCGCGACGAGATCGCCGTGACGCACGAGGCCCTTCAGCCTTGCGCCGAATTGCCTGATCAGTTCGTCGCCGGCAGGGTGGCCGAGCGAATCGTTGACCTGCTTGAAGCGNNTCCAGATCGAGATAGAGCAACGCGAAGGAGCGCCGGTCGGCGGCCTGGATCGCCATATCGACATATTCGTTGAAGAACGCCCGGTTGGGCAGGCCGGTCAGCGCATCGTGCATCGCCATGTGACGAATGCGCTCCTCGCTTGCCTGCAGCTTGATCGACCTGCTGCGCACCACCGCCATGAACCCGATGATTGTGATGACCGCCAATGTCGCCACGACGGCGAGCGCCGGTGTGATCTGCTTCAGCACGGCAGCGCCGGGCCGATAGGGACGCCAGACGAAATAGCCGAATGTCTCGCCGGAGGAATTGCTCAGCGGATGTACCGCCTCATTCGATGCATGTTCCCCGGTCAAGGAAAATCTGGTTCCCTCGAACAGGTAGTCGCGCTTCAGGTCGTCAAGCAGGGAGCCGTCGAGAAAGCGTATCGCGATGTGCAGATATTCCTTGCCCGGGACCTGCCTGATGTTGCCGGTATCCGAAATGATCGGTTTGACGCTGACGAGCGCGGGGTGTCCTCGCACCGTGGCGAAATCGGCATTGCCTGGCGACAAGATCCGGTCGTTCGTTTCGCTGGTGTCGCCTGAGCGCATCTTGTTGCGAAGCCCCGCGATGATCGGATCGATCTGCGGCTGGATCTCCCCGAAGACCCCGGCGTCTGCGATGCCGTCATTGGCGAAGGCGTAGATCGGCGTATCTTCGGGATCGAGCACATAATCCTCGTCATGACCGAAATAGGTGTGCATCCACGTCCCGAGGTTGTCGTCGATCCATGAGGTATTGCGTGCCTGCACCTCTTCGAGTGCCTCGTCCCAGACGGTTGAGCTTTCCTGGTCGTGCGCGGTCTGGGCGCGTATCTGCGACAGGACCAGGCCGACCAGACGTTCTTGTCGCTGAAATGAAATCTCGTCGGTCTGGCGTCCCGACCACGCCAGCAGCACGTAGATTGCGGTACACAGTGCCAGTGTCAGCGCAATCGCGGGAATGCCGCGCATTACGGCAAAGCCGGTATTGGTCCGCACATCGAAATAGTGCCGCATGAGAGACTCCGGTCTATGGCATGCCGGTATCAATCACGTCCGGGTTAAGATCGGGTACAAAAACCCGTGGGATTTGAAGCAATTGCCCCAACTTGACCCAACTTGCCTCAAGTCCTTGCGTCAGGCTGCCATGGCGGGGACCGCCGAACGGGCAAATCCCCCTATTGCAGGATCCGGTCGACGATCTCCGAACAGTCGCGCGACAATTTGCGGTCCGTGCGCAAAGCCTCGAGCGCGGCGATCGCGAGCGCCCGGCGTTTCGGCTCAAGCATCTTCAGCGAGCGGAAGGCAGTGAGCAGCCGCGCGGCGATTTGCGGGTTAATCGCGTCGATTTCGCCGATCTTTTGCGCCACCAGCCGGTAGCCCTCACCGGAGATGTCGTTGAAACCGGTCGGATTGCCCATGGCGAAGGCCCCGAGCACCGAGCGCGCCCGGTTCGGGTTGGAAAGCGTGAACGCCTTGTGCTTCATCAGCTTCTTCACCGTCGAAACCGCCTGGCTGCCCGGCGCGCTCGCAATCGCCGAGAACCATTTGTCCATGGTGAGCGGGTCGCCGCCATATTCCTTCTCGAAAGCCTCGATCGCGTTTTTCGCGGCCTGTCGCCCGTGCAGGTGAACGATGCGCTGGAAGGCGGCGAAGCGGTCGTTCATGTTGTCGGCGGTCTCGAACGCCTTGAGGCAGTCGGCCCTGGCCTGGCGGCCACCGGCGGCGACGCCAAGCGTCAGCATCGCGTTTTTCAGCGCGCGCTTGCCGGCGTCTTCTGCGTCGGGCCGGTAGGGGCCGGACGTGGCGAGTTTGTCCTTCAGCGACAGCCGCACGGGCTCCAGCGCCTTGCCCAGCGCAATCATCAGTCCCATGCGCGCTTCATGGATCGAGTGAGGGTCGACATTGCGTCCGAGCGTCTGGGCGATCTCGCCTTCGCCGGGCAGGGTCAGCATTGCGGCGCGAAAGGCCGGTTCCAGCGTTTCGTCTTCGGCAACGGCAAGCGCAGCCTCGATGAACTTGTCGTCCCACTTCGTGCTCGCGGCCTTGCTGCTTCGTGCTGTGGCAACCAGAAGCCGCATGGCGAATTCCTGAAAGGCCTGCCAGCGGTTGAACGGGTCGCTGTCGGCGCGCGCCAGCAGCGCCAGATCGGCCTTGGTCTGCGAGAGTTCGATCTTGACCGGCGCGGTGAAGCCGCGATTGATCGAGACGGCGGGCCGGCTTTCCACGTCATGGAAGACGATCCTGTGGCTTCTGTTCGTCAGATGGAACACATCGCCCTCGTGCTCGGCACCGGTGATCTGACCCGCCTCGACCGCCTCGCCATCGCTGCCCACCAGGCCGATGCGCACGGGGATGTGCATCGCCTTCTTGCGCGCCTGGCCGGGCGTCGGCGCCAGTGTCTGCTCGATCTCGAGCGAGAGTGTCTTCTTCGCCTTGTCGTAACTGGCCGAGACCGGCAGCAACGGCGTGCCGGCCTGACTGTACCACAGCGCGAACTGCGAAAGATCGACCTTGCCGGCATCCTCGAAACATTTCAGGAATTGCTCGATGGTCGCCGCTTGCCCGTCATGGCGCCTGAAATACAGGTCCATGCCCTTTCGGAATTTCCGCGGCCCCAGGATCGTGGCGATCATGCGCACGACCTCCGCGCCCTTCTCGTAGACCGTTGCGGTGTAGAAGTTATTGATCTCGCGATAACTTTCCGGCCGAACCGGATGGGCGAGGGGGCCTGAATCCTCGGGAAACTGATTGGCGCGCAGATTGCGCACGTCGCCAATGCGCTCGACGGGGCGCGAGCGCATGTCCGCGGAGAATTCCTGATCGCGATAGACCGTCAGCCCTTCTTTCAGGCAGAGCTGAAACCAGTCTCGGCAGGTGATGCGATTGCCTGTCCAGTTATGGAAATATTCGTGCGCGATGATCGCCTCGATATTGGCGTAGTCCAGATCGGTGGCGATGCGTTCGTCGGCAAGCACGTATTTGTCGTTGAAGACGT
>JAGRLL010000202.1:0-7366 GCA_020441855.1 Nitratireductor sp. | reverse complement strand
TTGTTCTCCATCGCGCCCATGTTGAAATCCGAGACGGCGACGATGTTGAACGCATCGAGATCGTATTCGCGCCCGAAGACTTCCTCGTCCCATTTCATCGAGCGGATCAGCGCATCCATGGCGTAGGCGGCACGCTCCTTCTTCCCCTTCTCGACATAGATGCCGAGTTTCACCTTGCGGCCGCCCATTGTGGTGAAGTTCTTCTTCAGGACGTCGAGATTGCCTGCGACCAGTGCGAACAGGTAGCCGGGCTTGGGATGCGGGTCGTGCCACACCGCATAATGGCGGCCGCCGGCGAGCTTGCCCGATTTCACCGGATTGCCGTTCGACAGCAGAACCGGGTTGGTCCTTGCGTCGGCCTCGATGCGCGTCGTGTAGACGGCCATGACGTCCGGCCGGTCGAGGAAATAGGTGATGCGCCGAAAGCCTTCCGCCTCGCATTGCGTGCAGTAATTGCCGCCTGAACGGTAGAGCCCCATCAGCCTGGTATTGGCGGAGGGATTGATGCGGGTTTCGACCGTCACCGTGAAGCGTTTCGACTTCGGCAGCTTTTTCAGTTCGAGCTTGTCGGGCGATGCACGAAAATCGTCGGGCGATATCTGCTTGCCGTCGATGGCGACCGATACGAGGGTCAGTTCGTCGCCGTCGAGCACGAGCGGCGCGTCCTTTGCCGTCTCCTTCGCCCGCTCGACCGTCATCACCGAACGCACCCGCGTCGCTTCCGGCTCAAGCGCGAAATCGAGATCGACTTCGCTGATCGTGTAGGCTGGCGGGCGGTAATCCTTCAGGCGGATGACAGGTGCGGTATCGGTTCTCAAGGTCAGGGCTTTCCTGTACTGGACATGGTGTCCGCTATGTAGTCCCCCCGAACGTCTTTGCCAATCGGCGGGTAGTGGCGCTTGTCGCGCCGGCCAATTCAGGAAGTTTTCATGGCTCGCTACAATCCCGCCCAAGTTCTCAAGGCGCTCGAAGCGCACCGCAGGCGCATCGCCGCGACGACCATGCGCGCCATGTTCGAGGCCGAGCCGAAACGCTTTTCCCGGTTCTCGCTGAGGGCAGGCGACCTCCTCTTCGACTTTTCCAAGAATCGCATCGACGACAAGGCCTTCGCCGCGCTTGTCGACCTTGCCGGCAAGGCCGGGGTCGAAGCGCGCCGCGATGCCATGTTCGCGGGCGAAAGGATCAATTCGACCGAAGCGCGCGCGGTGCTTCACACAGCACTGCGCAACCGTTCGAAGAACCCGGTAATGGTCGACGGCCGCGATGTCATGCCCGACGTGCGCAAGGTGCTCGCCGCGATGCGCCGCTTCGCCAATGCCGTCAGAAAGGGCGGCTACCAGGTGACCGGCGGCAGGATCGCCGATGTCGTCAACATCGGCATCGGCGGCTCCGATCTGGGTCCGGCCATGGCCACTCGCGCCCTGTCGCCCTACGCAAGCGGGCCGCGCACCCATTTCGTCTCCAATGTCGACGGCGCCGATATCGGCGACTGTCTCAAGGGCCTGGATGCGAAGACGACGCTGTTCATCATCGCGTCGAAGACCTTCACCACCGCCGAGACCATGGCCAATGCGCACACGGCGCGCGCCTGGGTCGAAAAGGCGGTCGGCAAGAAGAATGCAGGCGCGCATTTCGCCGCACTTTCGACCAACCTGGAGGCGACGCGTGTTTTCGGCATCGCGGATGAACGCACCTTCGGCTTCTGGGACTGGGTCGGCGGGCGGTATTCGCTGTGGTCGGCGATCGGCCTGTCGCTGATGATCTCGATTGGCCCGAAGCATTTCGATGCGCTGCTGGGGGGCGGGCATGCGGCGGACGAGCACTTCCGTGCCGCGCCGCTTGCAAGGAACATCCCGGTCGTCATGGCATTGCTCGGCGTGTGGTACCGCAATGTCTGGGATTTCCCCACCCATGCGGTGCTGCCTTACGACAACCGGCTGTCGCGCTTTCCTGCCTACCTCCAGCAACTCGACATGGAATCCAACGGCAAGCACGTTACGCTGGACGGAAAGGAAGTGGCTTGGGACACCGGCCCGGTCGTGTGGGGCGAGCCTGGCACCAACGGCCAGCACGCCTTCTACCAATTGATCCACCAGGGAACCGGCATCATCCCCTGCGATTTCCTGATTGCCGCGCAGCCCCGTGAAGAACTCGGCGATCACCACACCATGCTGACCGCCAATTGCCTGGCGCAGTCGGAAGCGCTGATGAAGGGCAAGACGCTTGCGGAAGCCGAAGCCGAACTGCGCGCCAGGGGCATGGACGAAAAGGGCATTGCCGCGCTCGCGCCGCACAAGGTGTTTGCGGGCGACCGCCCGTCCAACACGCTGCTCTATCGCAAGCTCGATCCCCGGACGCTCGGCATGCTGATCGCGCTCTACGAGCACAAGGTCTTCGTTCAGGGCGTGATCTGGAACGTCAATTCCTTCGACCAGTGGGGCGTGGAACTCGGCAAGGTGCTTGCGGTCGAGATCCAGCCCTTTCTGGCGGATGGCAAGACGCCGCGCGGCAAGGATTCCTCGACCAGGGGCCTCGCCGCCGCATGGACAAAAATGCGGCAGGGTTGATATCGCTTTTTCGGCGGCGCGAAGCTACGAGTTGGGCGAGATTGCCTGCAAGATTACCAGGAGAACACACCATGCTGGACAAGCGCCAGTTCTACATCGACGGCCAATGGGTCGATCCGTCTTCGAGTTCCGTTATCGAGGTCGTCGATCCCTCGACCGAGGAGGTCTGCGCCGTAATCTCGGCTGGTTCCGGACAGGATGTCGAGCGTGCGGTCATCGCGGCCCGGCGCGCCTTTGCATCGTGGAGCAGGACCCCGCTCGCCGAGCGCCGCGCGCTGCTCGAAAAACTGAACGCCATCATGACGCGGCGTCTTTCCGACTGGGGCGAGGCGATCTCGCTCGAAATGGGTGCGCCGATCGATTTCGCGATCGAGAGCCAGGCGGGCTGCGGGCCCTGGCACATGGGCGGCTTTCTCGCCGCGCTCGACAAGTTCGAGTGGGAATACGATCTGCCGGCGGCGGGCGAGCGCATCGGCCGCGAGCCCATTGGCGTCTGCGGCCTGATCACGCCCTGGAACTGGCCGGCGAACCAGATCGCGCTCAAGGTTTTGCCCGCGCTCGCAACGGGATGCACCTGCGTGCTGAAGCCCTCCGAGATCGCGCCGTTGTCGGCGATGGTCTTCGCCGAGATGGTGGACGAGGCCGGGTTCCCCGCAGGTGTCTTCAACCTTGTCAACGGCGATGGCGCGACGGCCGGTGCCGCACTTTCCGCTCATCCCGAAGTCGACATGATGTCGTTCACGGGTTCGACACGGGCCGGCGCATTGATCTCGAAGGCTGCCGCCGACACGATCAAGCGCGTCACGCTGGAACTGGGCGGCAAGTCTCCCAACATCGTCTTTGCCGATGCCGATCTGGATCGGGCGCTGAAGCGCGGCGTCACCCATGTCATGGAGAATACCGGCCAGTCCTGCAACGCGCCGACGCGCATGCTTGTCGAGCGCTCGGTTTATGACGAGGCGGTGGAAAAGGCGGTGGCCTATGGCGAGCAGACGAAGGTCGGCAGCCCCCACGACCATGGCAACCACATCGGCCCGCTCTCAAGTGCGGCGCAGTTTTCCAAGGTGCAGTCGCTGATCGAGGCCGGCATCGACGAAGGCGCCCGCCTTGTCCTCGGCGGTCCGGGACGTCCCGAAGGCTTCAATCGGGGCTATTATGCGCGCCCGACCATCTTTGCCGATGTCGACAATTCCATGCGTATCGCGCGCGAGGAGATATTCGGCCCCGTGCTGGTGATGATCCCGTTCACCGGAGAGGACGAGGCCGTCGAGATCGCCAACGATACGCCATTCGGCCTGGCTGCCTATGTGCAGACCGGCGACAAGGACAAGGCGCGCCGGGTCGGCCGCCAGCTTCGTGCGGGCATGGTGCGGTTCAATGGCTCGGGCTTGTCTGCCGGCCATCCTTTCGGCGGCTACAAGCAGTCGGGCAATGGCCGGGAAGGTGGCATCTGGGGTCTCGAGGACTTTCTCGAAACCAAGATATACGGCGGCTGGTAAGCGGAGGCGGGTTCGGGGTCCTAGTTCAGGCCTCGCCCTTCCGGCGTTCGCAACAACACCTGCTTCTTCTGGCGCTCGCGCTGGATGGTGTAGAGCGA
Source organism: Nitratireductor sp. (assembly GCA_020441855.1). Classification (GTDB taxonomy): domain Bacteria; phylum Pseudomonadota; class Alphaproteobacteria; order Rhizobiales; family Rhizobiaceae; genus BOKV01. Next base: position 3,202 of record JAGRLL010000202.1, on the reverse strand, counting down.
GGCCGCGATGATCACCGCGGCTCCGGCCCAGGTATTGATGCCGGGAAGCTGGTCGAAGAATACGAAGCCGAGGATGGCGGCGTAGATCAACCGGACATAATCGAGCGAAGCCATCACCGAGGCTTCGCCATAGCGGTAGCCGAAGATGTTGAACATCTGTCCGGCATAGGAGACGACGCCCAGCAATACGATCAGAATCCATTCCTGTGTCGTCGGCCATTGCCAGCAATAGATCGCCGGTCCGGCCATGACGATGCCGACGCCCAGCGCCTGCCACGACAGGATGGTGGTCGAGCCTTCGGTGCGCGACATCAGCCGGATCAATACCATGACCAGGCCGGCACCCGCCGCCCCCGCCAGCGCCAGCAGGCCGAAATGGGAAAAGCCTTCCGAGCCTGGCCGCAGCATGATCACAACCCCGACAAAGCCCGCCGCGACCGCTGCCCAGCGCCGCGGTCCCACCGGTTCCGCCAGGATCACGATGGCGAAGATCGTCACGAAGAACGCCTTTGCAAATGCGATCGCGGTCGCATCGGCCAACGGAATGTGGATGACGGCCGTGAAGCTGCAAAGCATGGCGATGACGGCGAAGACGATACGGAGCAATTGCAGGTCCGGCCTGCTTGTTTTCAGGACGCCTGGAAAGCCGCGCAGTATGACCGGCGCGACGATGATGCTCATGAAAACCTGCCGCAGCGCCAGGATCTGGAACACATGCAGCCTTTCGCCCAGCAGCTTGACCAACATCATCATGGCGACAAGGAACATCGCCGCGATCAGGATGTAGACCGCGCCCTTGATGTTGTCCGGGAATGTATGGAATTTCCGGAAGAATGTCCGGGGATGCATGGGAATCCTTTCTGCCGGAGATTGGCAGACGGGCGAGGCTCATGCAAAGCAATTCGCCTGATCCGGCCACTTTGCCCCGCGATTGACCCGATGTGGCGCATGATCGGCTTCCTGCCATTGCCGTCGCCGGTTGCGCTGCTATAAATTGGACCCAGCAACTCCGTGGGCACGCCCCTCGGCCCCGTCCCCCAACCACCAAGCGGAAAAGCGCACATCATGAACAAGCCCGTTCACGCCAAATTCGGCATGGGTGCGCCCCTGCGGCGCCTCGAGGATGCAGCCTTCATCACGGGTGGGGGGCGCTATACCGACGATTGGTCGGCGCCAGGCATGCTGCATGGTTACGTGCTGCGCTCGCCGCACGCCAACGCGACCTTCACCATGGGCGATCTGGAAGCTGCGCGCGGCCATCCCGGGGTTCATCTGGTGCTCGCGGCCGCCGACATCGCGCACTTGAAACCGTTGCGCACCGTGATTCCCTACAAGGCCCCCGACGAGGCCACCAGGGCCGACAGCGCAATTCCCATCCTGTGCGACGGGAAGGTGCGCCATGTCGGCGACGCGGTCGCCTTCATCGTTGCCGATTCCGTTCAGGTCGCCCGTGATGCGGCCGAACTGATCGAGATCGATTACGAGCCGCTTGACGCCGTGGTCGACACCGAGGGCGCGCTCTCCGACGGTGCGCCGCTGGTCTACCCCGAGACGGGCACCAACGTCGCCTTCAATGGCGGTGGCGGCGATGCGCAGAAAACACAGGAGGCCTTCTCGAAGGCCGCGCATGTCACCGAAATCAAGATCGTCAACAACCGGCTGATTTCGATGTTCCTCGAGCCGCGCTCCTGCCTTGCCGAATGGGTTGAGGCCGAGGATCGCTGGTCGGTCGTGGTGTGTTCGCAGGGCGTGCACGGCATAAGGGGGGCGCTCGCGGGCGTGTTCGGCGTTGCGCCCGAGAAGATGCGGGTCAGGACCGCCGATGTTGGCGGCGGCTTCGGTACCAAGGTCTTTCCCTACCGCGAATATCCGCTCGCCATGGAGGCCGCAAAACGTATCGGCCGTCCCGTCAAGTGGACTTCTGATCGTACCGAGCATTTCATGGTCGATGCCCATGGCCGCGATAATGTCTCGACCGCCAGAATGGCGATGGACGCCGATGGCCGGTTCCTCGCCATCGATGTCCACATTCGCGCGGCGATGGGCGCATACCTGCATTCGTACGGCCCCATGATCCCCAATCTCGGCGTGTTCATGACGACCGGTGTCTACGACATCCCCGCCATGGCGGTGAAGATTACCGGCATCTACACCAATACCGCGCCAGTCGATGCCTATCGCGGCGCCGGCAGGCCCGAGGCGGCCTATCTGGTCGAGCGCCTTGTCGATCAATGCGCCTACGACATGGGTCTGCCGCGCGAGGAGATCCGCCGGCGCAATTTCATCAAGTCCGAGCAGATGCCCTACACGACCGCGGGCGGACGTCTCTACGACACCGGCGAGTTCGATGGCCATCTGATGCAGGGTCTTGAGCGCGCCGGCTGGAACGGCTTCGAAAAGCGCGCGGCCGAAGCCAGATCGCGGGGCAAGGTGCGGGGCATCGGTCTTTCGACCTATGTCGAGGCCTGCGCTTTTGCCGGCTCGGAGCCCGCTTTCGTGGAATTGCAGTCCGACGGCAGTTTCATCCTCAAGATCGGCACCCAGTCGAATGGCCAGGGCCATGCGACGGCCTATGCCCAGCTTGCGGCTGAAAAGCTCGGTATCGACTATTCGAAGATCGCCCTGCATCAGGGCGATACCGACGAACTGGCGAAGGGAGGCGGCACCGGCGGATCGCGTTCCGTGCCGCTGGGTGGCGTTTCCGTGGTGCGCGCCAGCGACGCGCTTGCCGACAAACTCAAAAAGCTTGCGAGCGACAAGCTCGAAGCCGCGGCCGGCGACATCGAACTGGCCGATGGCGAGGCGCGCATCGCCGGCACCGACCGGTCGATCAGCTTTGCCGATCTTGCCGCCGCCGCACCAAGCCACGACGACATCAAGGCCGAAGGCAATTTCCAGCAGGCCGAGGCGACCTATCCGAACGGAACCCATGTCTGCGAGGTCGAGATCGACCCCGATACCGGTGTTACCGAAGTCGTGGCCTATACCATCGTCGACGATTTCGGCGTCACCGTGAACCCGATCCTGCTTGCCGGTCAGGTCCATGGCGGCGTCGTGCAGGGCATCGGCCAGTGCCTGAACGAGCATGTGGTCTATGACGGGGACGGCCAGTTGCTGACGGCCACGCTGATGGATTACAGCGTTCCGCGCGCCGACAACGTGCCGAGCCTTGCCTTTGAGACCCGCAACATTCCCTCGACGA
>JAGRLL010000201.1:1392-1875 GCA_020441855.1 Nitratireductor sp. | reverse complement strand
GCCTTCGACGATGCGCGCATGAAATTCGACGTGCGTTTTTATCTCGTGGCCATCCTGTTCATCATTTTCGACCTGGAAGTAGCCTTCCTGTTTCCCTGGGCGGTATCGTTCGGCACGCTCGGCTGGTTCGGCTACGCTTCGATGATGATCTTCCTTGCCGTTCTGACGATCGGCTTCATCTACGAATGGAGGAAGGGCGCTCTCGAGTGGGACTGATCCCGCAAGCGTTCTTTCTTCGATCAAACGTCCATTGCGAGGCAATCCGATGAGTGACGGTTCCGCAACCCTGATCGCGCCGACACCGAAAGGCGTGCTTGATCCCAGAACCGGCAAGCCGGTCGGGTCGGACGATCCTTTTTTCGGCGAAATGAGCGACGAACTGGCCGACCGCGGATTTGTCGTTGCCTCGCTTGACGACCTGATCACCTGGGCGCGTACCGGCTCGCTGATGTGGATGACCTTCGGGCTGGCCTGCTGCGCGGT
>JAGRLL010000201.1:0-1327 GCA_020441855.1 Nitratireductor sp. | reverse complement strand
AGTCCGACGTGATGATCGTCGCCGGAACGCTGACCAACAAGATGGCGCCGGCACTGCGCAAGGTCTACGACCAGATGCCCGAACCGCGTTATGTCATCTCCATGGGTTCGTGCGCAAATGGCGGCGGCTATTATCATTATTCCTACGCGGTCGTGCGCGGCTGCGACCGTGTGGTGCCCGTCGACGTCTACGTGCCGGGCTGCCCGCCGACCGCCGAAGCGCTGGTTTACGGCATCATGCTGTTGCAAAAGAAGATTCGCCGCACCGGCACGATCGAACGCTGAACCGTATTTCACCCAGAAAGCCCAGCAATGCCCATCAGCCAGGAAACACTCGAAAGTCTCGACGAGATGAGGAGCCTCATCGAGGTACGTCTCGCCGATTCGCTGGTCGATGCCGTGCTTGCGCATGGCGAGCTGACACTGACGGTGAAACGCGAATCCATCCTCGAGGTGCTGCGCATCCTGCACGACGACGGTCGCCTGCAATTCTGGTCGATCGTCGACATTTGCGGCGTCGATTATCCCGAGCGCGAGGAACGCTTCGACGTCGTCTATCACCTGCTTTCGCCGCGTCAGAACGTGCGCATCCGCGTCAAGGTGAAAACGGACGGGGTGAAGCCGGTGCCGAGCGTCACCGGACTGTTCCCCGGCGCGGAATGGTACGAGCGCGAGGCTTACGATCTCTACGGCATCCTGTTCACGGGCCATCCGGACCTACGCCGGCTGTTGACCGATTACGGTTTCGACGGCCATCCACTCCGGAAGGATTTCCCGCTGACCGGATTTTCTGAGGTTCGCTATGACGACGAGGTCAAGCGCGTCGTCTACGAACCGGTCAATCTGCGCCAGGAATTCAGGAATTTCGATTTCCTCTCGCCATGGGAAGGCACCGATTACGTGCTTCCCAACGAGAACAAGGGCGATGAGAAGGCGAAGTGAGCGGCAGCGATGACTGAACATAACGTCCGCAATTTCAACATCAATTTCGGCCCGCAACACCCGGCCGCCCATGGCGTGCTGCGTCTGGTGCTGGAACTCGACGGCGAAGTGGTCGAACGCGTCGATCCGCATATCGGGCTACTGCATCGCGGCACCGAAAAGCTGATCGAGTACAAGACCTATCTCCAGGCAGTGCCGTATTTCGACCGGCTCGATTACGTCGCGCCGATGAACCAGGAACACGCCTTCTGCCGCGCGGTGGAGAGGCTGGCGGGTATCGAGGTGCCGCGTCGCGGCCAACTCATCCGCGTGCTCTACAGCGAGATCGGCCGTATTCTCTCGCACCTGCTCAACATCACCACGCAGGCGCTCGACGTCGGCGCGCT
>JAGRLL010000200.1 GCA_020441855.1 Nitratireductor sp. | reverse complement strand
GACGGCAACCCGCTGATCGGTCCGATGCCGGGCGTGCCGAACGCATTCGAGGCCTGCGTCTTCACCTTCGGCATCTGCCAGGCCGGCGGCGCTGGCAAGGTGCTGGCCGAATGGGTGACGCAGGGCGAGACCGAATGGGACATGTGGTCCTGCGATCCGCGCCGCTTCACCGATTACACTGACCGCGATTATTGCGTCGCAAAGGGCATGGAAGTTTACGGCCACGAATACGCCATGCACTTCCCGTTCCACCGCTGGCCGGCTGCGCCTGACCGCAAGCTCTCGCCGGTGCATGAGCGGGTGAAGGCGCTGGGCGCGCAGTTCGGCGCCTATAATGGCTGGGAGCGCGCCAACTGGTTCGCAAGACCGGGTGACGACATTTCGGAGGAGGGGACGCAGACCTGGGCACGCAAGGGGCCGTGGTTCGAGGCCGTCGGCGAGGAATGCCGCGCCGTGCGCGATGCCGCCGGCATCCTCGATCTGCCTGGCTTTTCGCGCTACCGCGTCGAGGGCAAGGGCGCCCGCCAATGGCTCAACGGCATCATCACCGGCAATGTGCCGAAGCCCGGCCGCATCGGTCTGGGCTATTTCGCCGATGCCGAGGGCCGCATCGTCACCGAAATGTCGATCATGGCGCTCGCCGAGGGTTTCTTCTTCCTCATCACCGCCGCCGCCGCGCAATGGCACGATCTGGAATGGCTGACGAAGCACCTGCCGGCGAACAGTTCCATCGACATTCGCGATGTGACGACCGACTTTTCCTGCCAGATCCTGACCGGCCCGAAATCGCGCGCCATCCTGTCGGAGATCAGCGACGCCGATCTGGCAAAGCCCTGGCTTACCCACCAGTCGGCGCAAATCGCCGGCATCTGGTGTCAACTCGTACGCGTCTCCTTTGCTGGCGAGCTAGGCTGGGAAATCCACTCCAAGGTCGAGGACACGCCGGCGATCTTCGACGCGGTGACGGAAGCGGGCAAACCGCATGGGCTCAAGCCCTTCGGCATGTTCGCGCTCAATTCGCTACGGCTGGAGAAGGCCTATCGCGCCTGGAAGGGCGATCTGTCGACCGACTACACCATCCTGCAGGGCGGGCTGGAGCGCTTCGTCGACTGGGGCAAGGACGATTTCGTCGGCAAAAAGGCCCTGCTCGCGGAGAAGCAGGCAGGCGTGAAGAAATACTTCGTTACCCTGACCGTCGAAGCGGGCGAAAGCGATGCGCCCTACATGTCGACATTGTGGCATGACGGCAGGATCGTCGGCGAGACGACTTCGGGCGGTTGGGGCTATCGCGTCGAAAGATCCATTGCGCTCGCCATGCTTCGCGCCGACCTCGCCGAACCGGGAACGAAACTGGAAGTCGAGATTTTCGGCGAACGCTATCCCGCCGAGGTGCAGCCGGACGGCCCGCTCTGGGACCCCGCCAATGAGAGGCTGCGCGCTTGAGCGATATCGTTCTGCTTGATGGCGGCATGGGCCAGGAATTGCTGAAGCGTTCCGGCGACGAGCCCACACCTTTGTGGGCGACGCAGGTCATGATGGATCACCCGGGCCTCGTGCAGGCGATCCATGCCGACTATTTCGCCGCCGGCTCGACGGTTGCGACCACCAACACCTATGCCATTCACCATGACCGGCTGTTGCGCTTCGACATCGACGACCGGTTTGCCGAATTGCATCGCATGGCGCTCGACGAGGCGAAGGCGGCGCGCGACGCGCATGGTTCGGGCCGTATCGCTGGTTCGATCGGCCCTCTGGGTGCTTCCTACCGCACGGACCTGCTTCCAACCCATGGTGAAGCGGTGGCGAAATATGCCGAGGTCGCCATGCTGCTCGCGCCGCATGTCGACATCGTGCTGTGCGAGACGCTCGCTTCGCTCGACGCCGTTCGTGCCGGGCTGGAAGGCGCACTCGAAGCCGGCAAGCCTGTCTGGCTCGCGGTGACGGTGGACGACGAGGACGGTTCGAAATTGCGTTCCGGCGAGCCGGTTGCAGATCTCTGCGCCATCGCCGCGGACGGCGCCACGGCCGTCCTCGCCAATTGCTCCGCGCCCGAGGCGATGGAAGCTGCGCTTGAGGCGATCGCGCCGTGCGGACTGCCGTTCGGCGCCTACGCCAATGCGTTCATCCAGATCACTAACTCCTTCCTCAAGGTCGGCGCGACGGTAGGCGAACTTGAACCGCGCCGCGACATGGGGCCGGAAAACTATGCGCGCTTCGCGATGCGCTGGGTCGACATGGGCGCGACCATCGTCGGCGGTTGCTGCGAAACCGGTCCCGCGCATATCGCCGAAATCGCCCGAGTGCTGAAATCCGCCGGACATGAGATCGTATGAACCATGAGTGAAACTCTTCCCGCCAAAGCCCGTGCCGTCATCATCGGTGGCGGTGTTTCGGGCTGTTCGGTGGCCTATCATCTGGCCAGGCTGGGCTGGAAGGACGTCGTGCTGCTGGAGAGGAAGCAGCTGAGCTGTGGCACGACCTGGCACGCGGCGGGGCTGATTGGGCAATTGCGTGCTTCATCCAACATGACGCGGCTGGCGAAGTATACCGCCGATCTTTACGCCGGGCTGGAGGCGGAGACGGGATTGGCGACGGGTTTCAGCCAGCGCGGCTCGATCTCGCTGGCGCTGACGGCGGAGCGCCTCGAGGAATTGCTCCGCAACGCCACCATGGCGCGTGCCTATGGTGTCGAGGTCGAGGAGATATCGCCGGCGGAAGCCAAGGCGCGCTACCCGCATCTGGAGGTCGGAGACGTCGCCGGCGCGATCCTCATTCCCGGCGACGGCCAGGCCGATCCGGCCAATGTCACGCAGGCGCTGGCGAAAGGCGCGCGCCAGAGAGGCGTGAAGATCGTCGAAGGCGCGCTGGTGACCGCGATCGACCGGAAGGACGGCCGCGCCACCGGCGTCGACGTGGACGTCGGGGGCGAGGCGTTCCACATCGAGGCCGAGCATGTCGTCAATTGCGCCGGCATGTGGGCGCGCGAAGTGGGCGCGATGGCCGGCGTGGCCGTGCCGCTGCATGCCTGCGAGCACTTCTACATCGTCACGGAGGCGATCCCGGGGCTGGAACGCCTGCCGGTTCTGCGCGTCACCGACGAATGCGCCTATTACAAGGAAGACGCCGGCAAGCTGATGCTCGGCGCCTTCGAGCCGGTCGCCAAGCCGTGGCCGCCGGTCGGGCAATCGATCCCGCGCGAGTTCTGCTTCGATGAACTGCCGGAGGATTTCGATCATTTCGAGCCCATCCTGGAGATGGCCGTCAAACGCATGCCGCTGCTCGCCGAAGCCGGCATCCATACCTTCTTCAACGGCCCGGAGAGCTTCACGCCGGACGACCGCTACTATCTGGGCGAGGCGCCTGATCTCGCCAATTACTGGGTAGCTGCCGGCTACAATTCCGTCGGCATCCAGTCCTCGGGCGGGGCGGGCATGGTGCTGGCGCAATGGATGGAGGACGGCGAACCGCCCTTCGACGTGTGGGACGTCGACATCCGCCGCGTCCAGCCCTTCCAGAACAATCGCGCCTATCTGCGCGAACGCGTCTCCGAGACGCTCGGTCTGCTCTACGCCGACCATTTTCCCTATCGCCAGCCGGTCACCTCGCGCGGGGTGCGCCGTTCGCCCGTCCACGAACAATTGAAGGCCGCAGGTGCGGTCTTCGGCGAGACGGCGGGCTGGGAGCGCGCCAACTGGTTTGCCAACGAGGGCCAGGAGCGGGAATATCGCTACAGCTGGAAACGGCAGAACTGGTTCGATAACCAGTGCGCCGAGCACATGGCGGTGCGCGAGGGCGTCGGCCTGTTCGACATGACCTCGTTCGGCAAGATCCGGGTCGAGGGCGCGGATGCGACGGCCTTCCTGCAGAAGCTGTGCGCCAACGATGTCGACGTCGAGCCAGGCCGCATCGTCTATACGCAGATGCTCAATGCGCGCGGCGGCATCGAGAGCGACCTGACCGTTACCCGTCTGTCGGAAACCGCCTTCCTTCTGGTCGTGCCCGGCGCGACACTGCAACGCGATCTCGCCTGGCTCCGGCGTCACGTCGGCGATGCCTTCGCCGTGATCACCGATATCACCGCCGCCGAGGCCGTGCTCTGCGTCATGGGGCCAAACTCCAGACAATTGATGCAGGCGGTCAGCCCGAACGATTTCTCCAACGGCCATCATCCCTTCGGCACGATGCGCGAGATCGAGATCGGCATGGGTTTGGCGCGGGCCCATCGCGTCACTTACGTGGGCGAACTGGGCTGGGAACTCTACGTTTCGTCCGACCAGGCCGCCCATGTCTTCGAAACGCTGACGCAAGCCGGCGCCGATCACGGCCTCAGGCTATGCGGCCTGCACGCGCTGGATTCGTGCCGCATCGAAAAGGCCTACAGGCATTTCGGGCACGACATCACCGACGAGGACCAGGTGCTGGAGGCCGGCCTCGAATTCGCGGTGAAGACCGGCAAGGGGGCGTTCATCGGCCGTGACGCCGTGCTGCGCAGGAAGGAAGAAGGGCTGAAGCGCCGTCTCGTCCAGTTCAGGCTCGACGACCCCGAACCGCTGCTCTTCCACAACGAGGCGCTGGTGCGCGATGGCGAGATCGTCTCGCACATCACCTCGGGCAATTACGGCCACTTCCTCGGCGGTGCCATCGGCCTCGGCTACGTGCCCTGCGAGAACGAGAGCGCCGAACAGATCCTCGCCTCGACATACGAAATCGAAATCGCCGGCGAACGCTTCGCCGCGCAAGCCTCGCTCAAGCCTCTCTACGATCCCAAGGCCGAGCGTACCCGCATGTGATTTCACCGCAATTCGCGTCCTTGATGACAGGAGAAGGTCGTGTCCGTGGAAGAAGAACTGGTAGCCCCGATAGTTGAAAAAGCGTCGCGCCGTGCCGGGGGCAGGGCAGGGCGCATTGCCGTGCGTTCCGCGCCTCTTGCCGCCGACCGTCGCCCCGTGCGGCCCGGCATGAGCGGAGGCCAGTACAAGCCATTGTCGGACGCCGATGTCGAGCGCATCCATCATGCCGCGCTCGACGCACTTGAAGTCATCGGTTTCGCCAACGCGCCGGCTTCCGGCGTGGAGATACTGACCGGCGCCGGCGCGGTCCAGGGCGACGACGGACGCATCCGCTTTCCCCGCGCGCTGGTCGAGGACATGCTGGCCATCGCGGCGCGCGACATCACGCTGTTCGGACGCGACCCGGCCCACGACATGCTGCTTTCCGGCAAGCGGGTTCATTTCGGCACGGCCGGCGCGGCGGTCCACGTCGTCGATGTCGAAACGCGCGAATACCGCGATTCCACCGCGCAGGACCTCTACGATGCCGCGCGTCTCACCCATGCGCTCGACAATGTCCATTTCTTCCAGCGCGTCATGGTCTGCCGCGACATCGAAGACAATTACGACATGGACGTGAACACGCTCTATGCCAGTTGTGCCGGCACCACCAAACATGTCGGTACGTCCTTTTCCGAGCCGGCCCACGTCGCCGGCTGTTTCGAACTGCTGCACATGATCGCCGGTGGCGAGGACAAGTGGCGTGCGCGTCCCTTCGTCTCCAATTCCAATTGCTTTGTCGTGCCGCCGATGAAGTTCGCCGAGGAAAGCTGCGTGACGATGGAGCACTGCATTCGGGGCGGCATGCCGGTGCTGCTGTTATCGGCGGGGCAGGCGGGCGCCACCGCGCCGGCTCCCCTGGCCACGGCGGTCGTGCAGTCGGTTGCCGAATGCCTTGCTGGCGTCGTCTACGTCAATGCGATGTCGCCGGGGCATCCGGCGATCTTCGGTACCTGGCCCTTCGTTTCCGATCTGAGATCCGGCGCGATGTCGGGCGGTTCCGGTGAACAGGCGCTGCTGACGGCAGGCTGCGCCCAGATGCACCATTTCTACGGCCTGCCGGGCGGCGCGGCCGCCGGGATCGCCGATGCCAAATTGCCCGACATGCAGGCCGGCTGGGAACAGGCGATATCCAACGTCATGGCGGGACTTGCGGGGCTCAACCTGGTCTACGAATCCGTGGGAATGCATGCATCGCTGCTTGGTTTCTGCATGGAATCGCTGGTGCTGGGCGACGACATGCTGGGTCAGGTGCTGCGTTGCGTGCGCGGCATCGATGTCACCGACGCCTCGATTTCGCTCGACGCGATGAAGGAAGTCTGCCTGGAAGGTCCGGGCCATTATCTCGGCCATGCCCAGACGCTTGGCCTGATGCAGAGCGAATACATCTATCCCGTCGTCGCCGACCGCACGAGTCCGAAGGAATGGGCGGAAGTCGGAAAGCCCGATCTCATCAAGGGCGCGATCGCACGCAAAAAGGCGATCCTGGAAGCGTCGAAAGCTCCCCTGATCGATCCCGTCGCCGACATCGAGATCCGCAAGGCGTTCAATATCAGGGTGCGCTAGCACGCGATCAGGGCGCGTTCCCTGCCGGTCAAAAAAAGAGACGCAGGGATATGCAAACCCACTGCGGGTGTCACCGCAAACGTACGCCTGTAATAGCGTTTCAGGCCTGATCAGGCGCCGGCTTCCTGCCGGCGGTACGAACAGGGAGGAGACTGAGCATGAAACGCTTGCTGATGACGACCGTGGCCCTTTCGGCCATGCTTGCTGCGTCCTCGGCGCTCGCCGATTCGATCAAGGTCGGATTCATGGCGACGCTAGAGGGCACGTATACGGTGCTTGGCGAAGATGGCCAGCGCGGCTTCCAGGTTGCGATGAAGCAGGCCGGCTACAAGGCCGGCGGCAAGGATCTCGAAGTGGTCGTCGCGCCGACCGACGCCAGCCCCGAAAGCGCGTTGCGCGCCGTGCGCAAGCTCGTGGAGCAGGACAAGGTCGATCTCGTGATCGGACCGCTGTCGGGCTCGGAAGGCATCGCGCTGCGCGACTACGCCAAGACCCAGCCGCAGGTGACGATCATCAACGGCATTTCGGGCGCGCAGGAAACCACCTTCGTCGATCCCGCGCCGAACTTCTTCCGCTTCAACATGGACGGCGCGCAATGGGG
>JAGRLL010000199.1 GCA_020441855.1 Nitratireductor sp. | reverse complement strand
GGCATCATGGAGCATATCGAGGAGGCCGGCATCCATTCCGGCGATTCCGCGTGTTCGCTGCCGGTCAATTCGCTGTTGCCCGAAACGCTCGACGAACTTGAGCGCCAGACGAAGCTGTTGGCCAAATCGCTCAATGTCGGCGGCCTGATGAACGTGCAATACGCAATCATGGGCGGGGTCATCTACATCCTGGAAGTGAACCCCCGCGCCTCGCGCACCGTGCCTTTCGTCGCCAAGACCGTTGGCGCGCCGATCGCCAAGATCGCCGCCCGCGTCATGTCCGGCGAAAAGCTCGCCGATGCGGCTTCGCCCTATGGTGGCCTGCCCGATCCGCGTGCGCTGACCCACATCGCCATCAAGGAAGCCGTTTTCCCCTTCGCCCGCTTCCCCGGCGTCGACACGCTGCTCGGCCCGGAAATGCGATCGACCGGCGAGGTGATGGGCCTCGACACCGATTTCGCCATGGCGTTCGCCAAGGCCCAGCTGGGCGCCGGTTCCGGCCTGCCGTCGAAGGGCACGGTCTTCGTCTCGGTCAAGGACGACGACAAGCCGCGCATCCTGCCGGGCATTCGCCATCTCGCCGACGCGGGTTTCCGCGTGATCGCGACCGGCGGCACCGCCCGCTATCTCGCCGAGAACGGCATCAAGGCCGACCGGATCAACAAGGTCCTGGAAGGACGCCCGCACATCGAGGACGCCATCCGCAACCGCGAGGTACAGATGGTGTTCAACACGACGGAAGGCAGGAAGGCGGTCTCGGATTCGAAATCGCTGCGCCGCGCCGCCTTGATCCACAAGGTGCCCTATTTCACCACCATCGCCGGCGCCAACGCCGCCGCCCAGGCCGTCGCCGCACTCAAGAAGGGTGAATTGCAGGTTCGCCCGTTGCAGGCCTATTTCAACTAGTTCGCTTCGGATTTCGTTGGAGGCACTTGCATCGAAATGCGCGTCGAGACCCAATTCCGTTTATGGGGCGAGCGGTAGCGCGTTTCGATTCCATTTGAATCTGCCACGAACTGGACGATATTTCCCCCCGATGCCGGCTCGCCCGGCCGAGCAAGGAGGGGAGCAATGCGTTATCATCACCTGTTCGTCGACGAGGCCGGCGAAAGCCGCTGGCGCGATGTCGAGATCGAACTGGAGGAGCAGACCTTCGCACCGCCCGCGCAGGGCATTCTGATCTCGAAGCCCGAGACGGCGCGTGCGACGATGTTCCTCAAACTGCCGGTCGGCTGGAACGAGCCCATCCATCCCACGCCCAAACGCCAGACGCTTGTCTGCCTGGCAGGCGCCGCGCATGTGACGGCCAGCGACGGCGAAATGCGCGAGATCGGCCAGGGCGATGTCTGGCGCATGGAAGACACAGGCGGCAAGGGTCACCACACCGCCGTAATCGGTGATGCGGACTTCGAGGCGGTGATCATCCAGTACGACTAGTCCTGCACCGCCGTTTCGCCGTGAGAACATAAAAAACGCGTGAAATTCGTCCAATTCGTGCTATATGTGCCAATCAGGCAATTGAAACGCGGCCACGGATAACCTCCGGATGGCCGTTTTCTTTTGTTTTCGCGCATGCGACCATGACGCATCATGGTCCGGCGCCGGCATATCCGGGGCATGCGCAAGACACGCTTTTTATGAGGCATGACGTTTGATGGAAAAGGTCCCGATGACCGCCAACGGCCACGCAATGCTTGAGGCCGAACTGAAGAAACGCCAGTCCGAGGATCGCCCCGCGATTATTCAGGCGATCTCCGAAGCGCGCGCCCACGGCGACCTTTCGGAGAATGCCGAATACCACGCCGCCAAGGAACAGCAGAGCCACAATGAGGGCCGCATCGCGGAACTCGAGGACATGCTTTCGCGCGCCGAGGTGATCGACATTTCCAAGCTCGGTGGCGACACGGTGAAATTCGGCGCGACGGTCGAACTCGTCGACGAGGATACCGAAGAAGAAAAGACCTACCAGATCGTCGGCGATCAGGAAGCCGACGTGAAATCCGGCAAGATCTCGATTTCCTCGCCCATCGCCCGCGCGCTGATCGGCAAGTCGGAAGGCGATTCGGTGGAGGTGTCCGCGCCTGGCGGCTCCAAGTCCTACGAGATTCTCGCCGTCAAATACATCTGACCTTCTCCGCTGCCGGCATTGCTCGCGATGCTGATGCCCTTGATTATCCGGTGAAATCCGGCCAACGGCCGAAGAGGCCGCCGACCGCCTGGCCGCGCCGTCGCAGCCAGCCCCGGGTTATTCCGGGGTTTTGGCGCGAGACAAGAGAAATCAGCCGCCGAGCTTGATCTTGCAGCTCGCCTTGAGCGGCGCCCAATTGCTCAGCACCTTTCCCGTGCCGTCGGCGACGAGGATGCGATATTCGGCGTCGAACGCCTGATGGATCGTCAGATTGCGCGAAAACGTCGCCATGGCGCCCTTGGCGCTGGGCACCGCATTGGCCTGGAAGGGCCCGGAGACACCACCGCCCTTCTTGGCGATCATGTAGGAAACCTTGCCGGGTTTGTTGGTCGTGATCCAGCCGGTCATCTTGGCCTGTGCCGGACATGCATTGGTCGCCGGCGACTTGATCGCCAGCAGCGCACTCACCGCCTTGAAGCCAGGCTCCGTGGGCGCCTTGAGGTTCTGGGCGTTCGCCGCACTCGCGGCGGCGATCAGCGCCAGCATGGCGAGCGCCGATATTATTCTGTTCATGGGTAACATTTCCTGTCGTCCTTTGGCTTGGGATGTGCCCTGAGCCGCTCATTTGGGATGAGTGGAAAGGCTTTCCTGTGCACAAGATCACAGTGAAGAAGGCAGGCCGCGGCGAAAGGCAGGCAAACAGCCGACATCGCTTTTCGGATTCTGGACGGATTGTACCGAACCGCCCGTGATCCGGACCTAACCCAAAACCTCGCCGAGCGCCGCGACCACGCGATCGGCATCCGCATCATCCATCAGCGGATAGAGTGGCAGGGAGAGGCAGCGCGCATAATAGCGTTCCGCCCCTTCCAGAACGAGGTCGGGTGCAAGGCCACGGTAATAAGGCTGCCAGTGGATCGGAATGTAGTGAACCTGAGTGCCGATGCCGCGCGCCCTGAGCGCTTCCATGATTTCGGCCCGGCTCCGTTTCGCCGCATCGAAATCGATCAGGACGGGATAGAGATGCCGGCACGGGTCGCAATCCTGCGCCGTCGCCACGGGCTTCACCAGTGGATGAAAGCCGTCGAACAGCCGATCGTAGCGCGACTTCAAAGCCTGACGCCGGGCACGAAATTCCGGCAACTGGCCGAGCTGCGACAGGCCGAGCGCACAGGCAAAGTCCGTCGCCCGGTAATTGTAGCCCGGCTCCGCCATCTCGTAATACCAGGGATTTGCCGCCCCACTCGCATCGAACGCCAGTTCGTTCTGCGTGAAACGCGCCGGATCGCGCTCGATTCCGTGAGTGCGCATCAGCCTGAGGCGACGCGCCAGTTCGTCGTCATTGGTGGTGACCACCCCGCCCTCGCCCATGGTGATCGTCTTGACCGGGTGGAGGGAGAAACATGCCATGTCCGAATGAAGGCAGGAGCCGACCGGCGACATGCCGTCTCCGCCATCGCCGAAACGCGTGCCGATGGCGTGGCAGGCATCCTCGATCAGCCGGACGCCATGGCGGCGTGCTTCCTGCGCGATCTCCGCCATGTCGGCATATTCGCCGTTGAGATGGACGATCACGGCCGCGCTCGCCTTGCCGCCTGCCCGTTCCAGCGCTTCCACGAAGTGCTCGCGTGTCACGAGCCCGGTTTGCGCGTCGCAATCCACGAAAACGATGTTGGCGCCCGTGTAGCGAGGCCCATTGGCCGAAGCCAGGAAAGACATCGAAGGCGCAAGCACGGTGTCCTGTGGCCCCAGTTCCAGCGCCATGGCCGCCAGATGCAACGCCGCGGTGCCGTTCGCCATGGCGACCGCATGACGCGCGCCGACCGACTGCGCAAAGGCGGCCTCGAACGCGTCCACCATCGGACCGGTGGTCAGATAGGGAGAAAGCAGCGACTCGCGCACCGCCGCGAGATCGGCTTCGGTGATGGTCTGCTTGCCGTAGGGAAGAAAGGATTCTGCCATTTTGCGCATTCCTGCTGCGAAGCGTCCTTGTTTCAGGAAATGAAAGCTCCGGCAAGCATGCCCGTCGCGACGGCTGGCTGAATTGACCGCCATGTTGATTGGCGATATCCCCCTTGCCAAACTTAATCAATCGCATCGCGAGCCATTGATGGCCTTGAAGAAATCCGTCCTGGAACGCGCCGCCGAAATCGATCTCAAGGCGCTGGGAGACTGCGATGACGCGGCGGTCGAGGCCATCCGCGTCATCCGCAATGAGCCTTCGGTCAGAGAGAACATGTACACCTGCCATGAAATTGGCGAGGCAGAACATCGCACATGGTTCGAGGCAATGAAGGCGAACGATCGCAGCGTCTTTTATGCCGTGAGCTGGCAGGGCGAACTGGTTGGCGGCGCCGGTTTCAGTCAGATCGACAGGACCAACAGGCGTGCCGACTGGGCTTTTTACCTGCATCCGTCGGTGCATGGAAAAGGCGTGGGTTCCGCGCTTGAATTCAGAATGCTCGATCTGGCTTTCGACCAATTTGCATTTGAAAAGCTCAATTGCGAGGTGCTGGATTTCAACGGTGCGGTAATTGAACTTCACAAGCGCTTCGGTTTCGTGGAAGAAGGTCGCCGCAGGCGTCACATCGTGCGTTCAGGCGTTCCCCATGACGCTGTGTTGCTTGGCATTACCACGCACGAATGGCAGATCAGACGAAATGAAATGACTGCAACGGCAAAAGGCGGGCAATGACCAAGGATTACGACTACTACATGGGTCTGATCGACGAGATCGAGAAGATTCGCGGACGCAACAATCGCAACTGGATGGATTTGCTTCGCCTTGCGTTCAAGCACGCGCCACAGGAAGCCGCCGCGATCGTCGCCGAGATCTACAGCCACGATCAGGACATTTCCGAACTGGCCAAGAAGCTGAGCGAATAGCACCCGCCGGAAAGGCCCCATGCAGATCACCCTGGACGACAAGACGGTTGGCGAAGGTGCCTCGCCCTATGTGATCGCCGAACTCTCCGGCAACCACAACGGCTCGATCGAGCGCGCCAAGGCGATCATCACTTCGGCGGCGGAGAACGGCGCCGACGCCGTCAAGCTGCAAACCTATACCGCCGCGACGATGACCATCCGCAGCGAGCGCCCCGAGTTTCGCATCGAAGGGGGACTCTGGGACGGCTACACGCTGTGGGACCTTTACGAATGGGCCCACACGCCCTTTGAATGGCACGCGGAGCTTTTCGCCCACGCCAGGGCCTGTGGCATTACCTGCATCTCCACGCCTTTCGACGAGAGCGCAGTGGAATTGCTTGAAGGATTGAATGCGCCTTACTACAAGGTCGCCTCCTTCGAATTGACCGATCTGCCGCTGGTCCGCCGCATAGCGCAGACCGGCAAGCCGATGATCATGTCGACCGGCATGGCCGATACCGGTGAAATTGCTCGCTCTCTGGAGACCGCGCGCGAACACGGCTCGGGCGAAATCGTGCTGCTCCATTGCATCTCGGGCTATCCCACGCCGATCGCCGAAGCCAATCTGAAGGCCATTCCGGCGCTGGCGGAGAAATTCGGCACGCTGGTCGGCCTGTCCGATCACACCATGGGCAATGTCGCCGCGACCATTTCCGTCGGTCTCGGCGCCTGCCTGATCGAGAAACACTTCACGCTGGCGCGCGCCGATGGCGGGCCGGATGCCGATTTTTCGATGGAGCCCGGGGATCTGGCGGCGCTTACGCGGGACGTGCGCGACGCATGGTCGGCGCTCGGTACCGGAAGTCTGGAGCGCTCCTCCTTCGAGGACGCCAACAGGCAGTTCCGCCGCTCCATCTATGTCGTCGCCAATGTCGCGAGAGGCGAGACTTTCACGAGCGAGAACCTGCGGCGTATCCGTCCAGGCCTCGGTCTTTCGCCCGAACGCTTCGACGAGGTTCTGGGCAAGACAGCCGCCACCGATATCGTTGCCGGCACGCCGCTGGAAGAAGGGCATTTCGAGCGGAAATGAACGCGAGCACCGCAACACACGATGCCGTCTGCATCATCCCTGCCCGTGGCGGCTCGAAGCGGGTTCCGGGCAAGAATATCCGCATGCTCGCCGGCAAACCGTTGATCGCCCATTCCATCGCCGCGGCGCTGGAAAGCGGCTGCTTTACCCGCGTCATCGTTTCCACGGACGATGAGAAGATCGCGGATGTCGCCCGCCAGCACGGAGCGGAAACCCCCTTCGTGCGCTCGGCCGAACTCTCCGACGATCATGCAGGCACGGTCGAAGTTGTCGCCGACGCCATTCGCCGCGCCGGCGCCGCGGATGCAGACTTTGTGTGCTGCCTCTATCCGACCGCACCGCTGGTCCGCCCCGGAGATATCAGGGACGCGCTGGACCATTTCGCGAAGTCCGGCGCGCAATCGCTGATCTGCACCGCCGAGTTCGATTACCCGCCGCTACGCGCGCTCAAGCTGCTCGGCGACGGCCGCGTTGCCTTCAACTGGCCCGAAAATGCGTTGCGGCGCAGCCAGGATCTGCCCCAGCTTGTCCACGACGCAGGAGCATTCTACCTGTTTCGCACAAAGCCCTTCCTGAGCGGGCAGGCCACGATAGGCAACGACACGATTGCCTGGCCGATGGACCGCCTGCGCGTCGTCGATATCGACACCGAGGAAGATTTCCGCTTCGCCGAGACTCTGGTGCGCTTCCACTCCCAGAATGTCCCGCCGCAGGATGTCGGCGATGACTGAACCGCGCGGTGGAAACGGCAAACGCTGGCTGATCATTCCGCTGGAAGTGAAGGTGCGTGAGTTCGTCCCCCGGCTGCTGGTCGCCGCAATTGCCGCCGACCGGGGTTATGACGTCCTGATCGGTCACGACCGCGTGGTGCGCAGGCTCGCCGGCCATCTGCCCAGGGGCATCATGTTCGACAAGGCGCTGGGCGTGAAAACCGACCGCAAGGTGCACCGTTATGCCCGGCTCGGCTATCGCCTGACCGCCTTCGACGAGGAATCGACCGGCCTCTACCCCAATCCGGACATGTTCTTCCGCACGCGCCTGTCGCACGAGACGCTGTCGCTCGCCTCGCGCTATTTCGTGTTGTCGGACATCGTGCGCGACATGGCCGTCGAGCGGTATCCGGACCTTGCAGAACGCATCGTCACGACCGGCATGCCGCGCTCGGACATCTGGCGCGAAGCATTTCGTGGGCTCTATGAAGCCGAACGCGACAGGATTTCCCGCACCCATGGCAAGTTCATCCTGTTCAATTCCAATTTCGGCATCGTGGTGCATGCGCGCCGGGGCAGGTTTCTGGAAAACCAGAAGAAACGCCATGAAAAGCACCATTCCGGCGCCACGGCCTATTTCTCCAGGATGGAAGAGCAGGCCGGCGCCAATCTGGACGCCTTTCTGGAAATGCTGCCGAAGCTGCGCGAATGGTTCCCGGATTACAAGCTGATCGTGCGTCCCCACCCCGCGGAGGATGTCAGCTTCTGGAAGGAACGGCTTGGCGGCATTGGCGGCGTCGAAATCCATGCCGACGGCATCGTCGCACCATGGATTCTCGCCTCTTCCGTGCTGGTCCACCACGGTTGCACCACCGGCATCGAGGCGGGCCTGATGGGCAAGCCGCATGTCATGTACGCGCCACACCGCGACGACCATCACGACACGGAATTGATGCGCACGTTCGCACCGATGGTCCGCGACCATGACACGCTGCGCGCGACCCTCGGCGATATCCTGGCAGGCTCCAACACCCATCAAAAGCCGCGCGAGAGCCTGGAGAAATATTTCGCTTCGCTGATCGGCCCGCTGGCGAGCGAGAGGATCGTCGACCAGTTCGACGGGATCGACGTGCCGTCCTCCACCCTGCCCGTCTGGCTGCCTCTGATGCGCTTTGCGCCGCGCCATCTCGTGGCCCGCTATTGGCCGCGCCCGGCCAGGGCCCGCGCCTATGCCCGGCAGAAATGGTCGGGCGCCGATCTCGCGGAAGTGCGCCAGATCCTGAAGACACACGCCTGCGCCGCCGAACTGACTCACGATGTCAGGGCCGACGAGGTCTTCCCGCAATTGTTCCATCTGCGCCGAGGTGAATGACGGGCCGGACATGAAGATCAGCGTCCCATGAAAATCAGCGTCATCGTCTCGACCTACAATTCTCCCGCCTGGCTGGAAAAGGTGCTGACCGGCTATGCCTGCCAGACGGACGGCGATTTCGAAATCGTCGTCGCCGATGACGGTTCCGCTCCGGCAACGCGCGAATTGATCGAGCGCTTCGCCGCAACCCCGCCATTCCGCGTCCATCACGTCTGGCACGAAGACGATGGCTTTCGCAAATGCGCCATCCTCAACAAGGCGATCGCGGCGGCCGAAGGCGACTACCTGATCTTCACCGACGGCGATTGCATCCCTCGCGTCGATTTCGTCGCTATGCATCGCGCGTTCGCTACGCCCGGCCGTTTCCTTTCGGGCGGTTATTGCAAGTTGCCGATGGCGACGAGCAAGGCGATTTCAAATGACGACATTCGTTCCGGTCGAGCCTTCTCGGTGCTGTGGCTGATGCGCCACGGCTATGCGCCCACGCTCAAATGGCTGAAAATCCTCTCCCGCCCCTGGCGCATCGACGGAGCGCTGAACGCACTCAGCCCCGCCAGGACGACCTTCAACGGCAACGATTCCTCGTGCTGGCGCGAGGACGCGCTACGTGTCGGCGGTTTCGACGAGCGCATGGGCTATGGCGGTGAAGACCGCGAATTCGGCTATCGCCTGACCAATGCCGGCATCGCTCCGAAGGTCATCCGCTATTCCGCGCTTTGCCTGCATCTAGACCATGCACGCGGCTACAAGGACCCGGAAATCCGCCGCCGAAACGAGGCAATCATCGAGCAAACCCGCAAGAAAGGCGCCGTCAGAACGGAATTCGGCATGAGATGAACGAGACTGCAATCCCCGCATCATATGCTCGCATTAGTTGATTTATAATTTTGCATTTACAACCTTAGATATATAACAATGGCCTGCGTCAACGCGCTGACGACGGGGCCATTGCTAGATGAAAGCCATCTTTTTCATCCGCCATCACAACGATTACGATTCGCTTGCGCCTGTCGCCGACGGCTGGGCGCGTGCCGCGCCCGACAACGAGGCGATCATCTATGTCTCCACACCGGCCCTCAAATGGAAAAAAGATGTCAGAACCGCCCTGCTGCGGGACACGCCGCGCGTCACCTTCGTCGACCTGTGGCAAATCGCCGGCGCGGGAGAATACAGCATGCTGGAACGAGCATGGCAGAACAATTTGCCGGACGACCGGTTGCAGCGCCGAGTGCTCGAATTAACGACCGAGATGCGCATCGCGCCCGGCTATGATCGCAAGCTAAGCCGCTGGCTCGAACGCCAAGCTCCCGACATCGTCGCCTTCGATTGGTGGGACGTACCGAAACGCAGAAAGCCCTTCGATCATTTCGGCTATCAGACCACCATTGACTGGACGCAGGCGCATTCGGTGCCGTTGGTCTCGCTGCCGCACGGACTCTTCGTCTATTGGCCCAAAACTGCTTGCGCCATCAGATGGAAAATGTCGTGCGATGCCATCTTCGTCGAAAACGAGATTCGCCGGCGAATGTTCATCGAAGGCGGGCATGCACCCGAACAGATCGCCGCCTGCGGTGCGCCACGTTACGATGTCGGCTGGATCGAGCGCATAGCCAGCGCGTTGGCCCGTGGCCACGAGAAGACACAGCCGAAACGGCGCGACGGCGAAGTCAGGATCGTTTTCTTCGGCAAGCGCGCAGCCTATTACTACGATTTCGATGAGCAATTGGAATGGCTTCGCCATCTTGCCGACCATCCCGCCGTCCGGCTGACCATCCAGCCGCACCCGCGCGGCCAGAAATTGAAATCACTGCGCGCGCTCGCCGGTCACCCGCATATCGAGATCGATGCACGCACTCCGGCGAGCCTGCTCATCCGCGGTGCCGATATGGTCTCGACACTGACCTCTTCCGTCATGGTCGAAGGTGTCATGACCGGTCGTGAAATTCTCTACCCGCGCTATTTGACTTCGGTTGAGACCCCGTTCGACAACAAGGGAGCCTGCGTCGCCATCGATCGGATCGAGGATACCCACGCAGCCATCGACCGTTACCTGGCTGGTGAGCGCATTCCCAAAAGGGCTTACGAGGAATTCCTCAAGGAAATTGTGTTCGCAGGTAAGGGGCCACATCCCATCGCCCGCATCGTCGAACGCATGAGCAGTCTGGCGCGCCACAAGAGATGCGAACGACCGATGCATTCAGCCAAATCGAGCGTAGGCGCAAATTAACAAGGCGCGCTCATTGCACAACCATTGGTTTAAATTTATCTTTCCGTTATTCTTTTGATTGCATATCCACAAGCAATGTCCACATGCGCGTAATCAGCTTCTACACGATCGACACGCCGTACGAGGACGAGGCCAAGCGCCTCGAAAAAAGTCTTCGCCGTCTCGGAATCGAATATGCGATTGCCGGCCTTCCCTCGCTCGGGTCATGGGTCGCCAATTGCGCCCAGAAAGCCCGCTTCATACGAGATGAATTCAACACCAATGGTGGCGACTTTTGGTGGTTCGATGCCGATGCCGAGCTTGCGGTACAGCCAGAGCGTTTTGACCCGGAAAAGGTGGACATCGCGATTGCTCTCAGACACGGCTGGGACCCGGCAAGTGGCTCGTGCTTTTTCGGCACGAGTAATACGACCGCCAGGCTGATCGACCTGTGGACGGAATATTGCGAAACCTACCCCTTCGTCTGGGATCAGTTCCTCCTTGGTTTTGCGCTACACAACATGCGCATTGTCGAGCCGATCAATGTGGTCCAGCTTTCGAACGCCTATATTCGCAAATACAAGAAGGGAAAAATCACCATCTTCTTCAAAAAGTTGCGCGAACTTGTCGGCATCAGGCCGGCGCCCATCGTCCGGCAATATCAGGCTTCGCAGCGCCTGAAGAATGCGGTTTTGAAGGTGAATCCCGAAAATCCGTCAAATCACATCGAGATTGGAGACAGGAGCTGCCCCGATCACATCCGTCAGGTCATTGCCGGCAGGCGATCCGAACCGATCGACGTCGGCGCTGTCGTCGAACAAATGGTCAAAGCCGAGTATGGCATATCCATGCAGTCGCAAACTTCTTCCTGGTCCGATTGAATTGTCCGTGTTGCTGCCGGGGTCGTGACGAATTTCAGGGGACGGGCAAGGCGTTCACCGCTGCCGCGGAACTCCACTACGCCCTGTCTCTGGACCTCGCAGGGCAGATCGTTTAACTGGAGCGGAAGGACTGACTTTTGTGCGCACGTAGCCAGCTGAAACGCGAGCGAGAGCCAGTATGAAGGAGAGAGAATAGTGAGTTCATTCAGGGTCTATATCGGTTGGGACTCGCGTGAGGATATCGCCTATCAGGTCGCGCGCCATTCGCTGCTCAAGCATGCCTCCATCCCCGTCGACGTCATCCCGATCAAGCTGCCCGACCTTGTCGACCAGGGGCTTTACACGCGCGAGATCGACCCACTTGCCTCTACCGAATTCACCTATTCCCGCTTTTTGACCCCCCATATGGCCGGGTTCGAGGGCTGGGCGCTGTTCGTCGATTGCGACTTCCTGTTCTTTGGCGACGTCGCTGAACTGGCCGCCTACCAGAAGCCCGAATACGCGGTCGCCTGCGTAAAGCACGACTACACACCCAAGGAATCGACCAAGATGGACGGCCAGGTCCAGACCGTCTATCCGCGCAAGAATTGGTCTTCCTTCATGCTCTTCAACTGCGCGCATCCATCGACGAAAAAGCTGACGGTGGAAGCCGTCAACAGCCAGACCGGCGCCTATCTGCATCGCATGCAATGGGCGGCGGACGATGAAATTGGCGAGGTTCCCACCGAATGGAACTGGCTCGAGGGCTGGAACGAGGAACCCGCGACCGGCACACCCAAGGCCGTCCACTACACGCGTGGTGGTCCGTGGTTCGAGAACTGGCAGGATGTCGCCTATGCGCAGCAATGGAAGGCGGAGGCCGAGGCGGTCCGCAACGCCGGGCTCGGTTAGAACCGGCAGCATCACGAGGCATCGGTTCATTCAGGCAGGCCAGTTACGTGAAAGCGCTCTTCGTCAGCCGCCACAACAACGACTACGATTCCATGGCGCCGGTAGCCGATGGCTGGGTTGCCGCCTCGGCTGAAAACAGCGCCATATTCTACTTTTCGACACCGGAATTGCGTTGGCGAGACGATTATCGCACGGCCATGCTCAGGGAAAATGGCCGTATCGGGCTCGTGGATGTGTGGGATATTGCCGGAACGGGCGCTGCCGGCGACTGGCTCGACTCGCAATGGGCGGGCGCGGACGCGAACCACCGGTTCCGCCGCAAGGTAGTGCAGATGGCGACCGAAGCGCTTGTCATGCCGCGCTACCGCGCCGGATTGCTACGCCTTCTCGACCGCGAAAAGCCCGATATCATCGCCTTTGACTGGTATTCGCCGCCCGCAAGGCGCAAGCGTTTCGGCTATTTCGGGTACCAGGAGATACTCTCCTGGGCAAAAGCGCACGCTGTGCCGATAGTCTCCCTGCCGCACGGGCTCGTGCTCTACGATCGCCCGCAGGAAAAACCTTCGAAAGCGGAAGCCTATTATCATACGTCCTTCATCCAGAGCGAGGAGCGCAGGCAGATATCCGAGCGCAATGGCGACGATCTGTCGAAAATCTTCGTGTCGGGATCGCCGCGCTACGACCCGTCCTGGGTCGAGAGGGTGGCGCGGCGTCTGGCCGTCAAGGACGAGCCCGAGTCCGACCGTGTGAACATCGTCTTTTTCGGCAAGAAGCAGGTCTACGATTTTGACTTCGCGGCCCAGAATGCCTGGCTCGCGCACCTTGCCGCCCATCCCCGCGTCCAGCTCACGATACAGCCACATCCCAGGGGGCAGAAGGACAAGGCCTTTGCGGCGCTCGCCGGACTCTCCAACGTCGTCATCGATGCGAAGACACCGGCGAGCGCGCTGATCGATCGCGCGCAAATCGTCTCGACACTGACCTCGTCCGTCATGGTGGAAGCAGTCGTCCGCGGACGGGAGATCCTCTATCCGAAGTTCGTCAACACGGTTCTTACCCGCTTCGAGGAGAAGGGCGCCTGTATCTCACTCGAGCGCATGGAAGATACCCATCTGGCAATCGACGCGTTCATCGCTGGAGAGCGCGTGCCGCGGGAGAACTACGAAGCCTTCCTGAAGGAGACGGTTTTCGGAGGTCGCGGTCCGGACACGATTGCCCGCATCTGCACCAGAATGGCGGAGATCGCTGGCGAGTAGGCCGCGCCGAAACCGCCGACCTGTTCCGGCATCCTGCCTATTCCGGCATCCAGTCTTGCTCGTTGTCGTCGAGCCAATACTCGCGCAGCCAGGGCGCCGGGCGGGTGCGGTAGCGCAATTTCGGACAATCCCCGACCAGCGCCTCCTCCATCTTCGGCGTGCCGTGAAAGCACATCACCCGGCAATTGTCGGGCAGGTGCGGCTCGATCAGGAAGTTGAGCGGGAAATAGGGGATCGCCTGACGCTTGAACGAGCAGATCCAGCCGTCGGGGAAATATTCCAGATCGCCATGGCGATAGGCCGTCATGGACGTGTACTTCTGCTCGCCCCTCCACGCGATGGAACCTTCCACGTCGGCGGCGAAGTCCTCGTAGAGATAGCCGTGCAATTGCGGATCGAAACGAAAGACCGAACCGTGTCCGCCGACACGTCTGCGCCGGCGTTCGAGCCAGTCGCGGCCCATGCACATCTTGCCCGGCTTGTAATCGAACAATTCGCCCAGCGGCCCGGTGACCACCACATCGAGGTCCATGCCCAGACAAGGTCCGGAAAGACCGCCGGCGCCGGGTTTGAGCATCGTCACCTTGCGCCAGGCGCCGCGCCGTTTGCCGGTCGTCATGGCGCGCACCATCTCGTCCTCGAACGGCACCTCGGGCAGCGGGAAGACTTCGACCTCCGGCCGGATATCCCTCGGATCTTCCGTAAAGCAGACGAAACGGAATGGCCGGTCCATGTTGCGTTTGACGCCGGCATAGAGCCGGTTGACGTAATAGGGCGGGAACTTGGTGCCCCACTTGATGCAGGTAACCGTAGCCGTAGCCGTACCCGTGGAAGAGGTCTTCTTGCTCGCCATTGGGCGTTGCCCGCCTCGTTTTGGCCGCCCGGCGGCCCATGTTTCGTTCGCCTCCCCTTAGCATCGAACGCACGACCGGCAAAGTTGCGCACGGCGGGCGCTGCATTCGCAAAGCCCCAGATGTGCCATTGCGGCAACATTCCACCTCAGGTTGAACGCAAATTGTCCGGAGTTTTCCCGCTCAAACCTCGCCGAATGGCCGGCATCGGCTTGAAACCGATAGCCTTGAGTAGTTATTTGCTGGTGGAAAAAGATGTCAGGCAATTTGCGGAAGACAGTTCATGCCCACAATCCACGCGCCGGTGCTCATCATCGGATCCGGTCCGGCCGGTTATACCGCTGCCATTTACGCGGCCCGCGCCATGCTCAAGCCCGTGCTGATCGCGGGCCTGGAACAGGGCGGCCAATTGATGATCACCACCGACGTCGAAAACTACCCGGGCTTTGCCGAACCCGTCATGGGTCCCTTTCTGATGGAACAGATGCTGGGTCAGGCCAAACATGTCGGCGCCGAGATCGTCAACGACCAGATCGTCAAAGCCGACCTGTCACGCCGCCCGTTCCACCTCACCGGTGACAGCGGCCAGGAATATACCGGCGACGCGCTGATCATCGCCACCGGCGCCAAGGCGAAGTGGCTCGGCATCCCTTCCGAACAGAAGTTCATGGGCTTCGGGGTGTCGGCATGCGCCACCTGCGACGGGTTCTTCTATCGCAACAAGGAGGTCCTGGTCGTCGGCGGCGGCAATTCCGCTGTCGAGGAAGCGCTGTATCTCTCCAATCTCGCCTCCAAGGTCACCGTCGTTCATCGCCGTGATTCCTTTCGTTCGGAGAAGATCCTGGCCGAGCGGCTGTTCGCGAAGGAAAACGTGGAAGTCGTCTGGGATTCGGTGCTCGAGGAGATCGTCGGCAAGGAAGGCGTGCCGCCCTCGGTCACCGGCGCCCGCATCCGCAACGTCAAGACCAATGCGATCACCGAACTCGCGCTCGACGGCGTTTTCATTGCCATCGGGCACGCACCGCAGACCGAACTGTTCGAGGGTCAGTTGAAGAAGAAGCCATCGGGCTATCTGTGGTCCGCGCCCGATTCCACGGCGACCGAGATCCCCGGCGTTTTTGCCGCCGGCGACATCACCGACGACATTTATCGCCAGGCCGTCACGGCGGCCGGGATGGGCTGCATGGCGGCACTGGAAGCGGAGAAATTCCTGGCCGCCGCCGAGACAATGAGTGACGCTGCCGAATAACAGGCGGGAATATCGCCCACTGGCGGGGTTCGGGCGATCCAATAACAAGATGCGGGAACACGAGGGATACCATTATGGACTGGGACAAGCTGCGCATCTTCCATGCCGTGGCGGAAGCTGGCAGCTTTACCCACGCAGCCAACACGCTGAACCTTAGTCAGTCGGCGATTTCGCGCCAGGTCAGTTCGCTCGAACATGACGTAGGCGTGCCGCTGTTCCATCGCCATGCGCGCGGCCTGGTGATGACCGAACAGGGCGAAACGCTCTATCGCACCGCCCATGAAGTGCTGCTCAAGCTCGACGCGGCTATGGCCAAGCTCACCGACTCGACCGAGCGGCCGGAAGGCAAGCTGCGCGTGACGACCACGGTCGGTCTCGGCACCAGCTGGCTGACCTCGCGCCTGCATGAATTTCTGGAATTGTATCCCGACGTCCAGCTCGAATTGCTGCTCGAAAACGAGGAACTCGACCTCACCACCCGCCAGGCCGATTGCGCCATCCGCTTTCGCCAGCCGCAGCAGGCCGACATCATCCAGCGCCGGCTATTTACCGTGCACTTTCATATCTACGCTTCGCCCACCTACGTGAAGCGCCACGGCCAGCCAAAGAGCATCGAGGATCTCGACAACCACCGCGTCGTCACCTTCGGAGAGAATGCGCCCGCCTATCTGTCGGAGATGAACTGGCTGGAGCGCGCCGGCCGGCCTGCCGGTCAGCCCCGCCTGCCCGTCCTGTCGGTCAACAACATCCTGGCGTTGAGAAAGCTCGTCGAGGCCGGAGTGGGCATCGCCGTCCTGCCCGATTATGTCGTGGAGGACCGCCACGCCCTGATCCAGTTGATCCAGAACGCGGACGTGCCGAGCTTCGACACCTATTTCTGTTATCCCGAGGCGATGCGCTCCTCGGCCAGGTTGAAAGCGTTTCGCGACTTCCTGATCTCAAAGGCGCGGCTCTGGCAATATTGACCGGTTCACACGCTCGCCGGTGACGCTGACCGCCATGGTCCGCGGCCGGGAGGGGCCGCCATCATCCCCGCCTCGTCTGAACGGCGGCGTCATCGTCTTTGCGGCCGTCAACTGTTGAGTCGTGATGGGCTCGCGGAAGCCGTTGAGCGCGCCGAATGTCTCGACCGCCCCTTTATAGCCAGCCCTTCTGCTTGAAGAACAGGTAGGGCAGGATCGCCGACAGCACCATCCCGCCGATGGCAAGCGGATACCCCCATGGCCAGCTCAGCTCCGGCATGAAATGGAAGTTCATGCCGTAGATCGAGGCGATCAGGGTCGGCGGCAGGAAGACCACGGCGGCGACCGAGAAGATCTTGATGATGCCGTTCTGCTCGATATTGATCAGCCCCAGTGTCGCATCGAGCAGGAAAGTCACCTTCTGCGACAGAAAGTTGAGGTGATCGTTGAGCGAGCGTGAATCCCGCGACAAGGTCTTGATGCGCGCCTTCAGGTCCTTGTCGAGGCGCCGTTCTGCCGCCTCCAGCGCCAGATAGCCGAACAGCCTGTCCAGCGTCGTCAGGCTTTCGCGCACATCCGAAAGCAGATCGCCCTTGCCGCCGAGATTGACCAGCGTCGTGCGGTAATCAAGTCCGCCCGGCCTGCGGTCGCCAGTATGTGTGAACACCTCCGACGACAGCTTGTCGATGTCGTGCGCGACTCGCTCGATGATGTCGGCGAGCCGGTCGAGACAGGCTTCCAGCAGCGATACGAGCACCGAATCGGCGCTGGCACCCGCCATCGCGGTTTTCTGCGCACGCTTCGTGAATGCGGTGAAGAAGCGCGGCTCGTGAAACCGCATGGTGATCAGCCGCTGCCCGGCGAGGATGAAGGTCATGGGAGAGGAGATCACATCGTCCTTGTCTGTATGCGACAGCACCAGTGCCGTCATGAACACCGCGCCATCCTCGTGATAGAGCCGGCTGGAAAACTCGATCTCGCGCATCTCCTCCGGTGTTGGCACATCGATGCCGCACAACGCCTCGACAGCCTTCTCTTCGTCCTTCTGCGGCTCCAGCAGGTCGATCCATAGATCCCCGTCGCCCGCAATCCCGTCCCGGGACTGCAACCGCTGGTCGACGATCGAAAAGGATGTCAGCATCGTCTCACCTCTTGCCTGGCCGTGAAGGGCATGGACGAACCGCTCGCCTCAGACCGGCTTCCGCAATCGCCCGCTTGCATGCCGAACGAAAATTCCGGCGCATCCCCACCTGTCGGCCTTCCGCACACCCGAAACCATGCGGATTGCCAAGCCTGGCAATCTGGCCCGGCTGATTCGATTTGCGCCCGGATTCGGCGCCCGGATCAAGAAGATTCACAACGACGGAACGACAAACATGTGACATTTTGAACACATTTGAATTTCGTCTCATTAGTGTTTTTTTACCCTTTTGCTGCGGCTGCACAGCTTCCGTAACGGAATTGCCTTTTTTTACAGCGGCTTGCCCGCAGGCTCGGCTAAATGAACGGTCTTGCACAAAAAGGTATCAACTTATTGCATAGCAGTGATGCCGTTCTGTGCATTGCCAGTTCGGCGCAGCACTCCAATATAGGCATTAGTTGATCTTGTTCGGTCGCATTTTCTCTCCTCCCGGCGGCCGTGACAGTCAACTGTTCCCCTCTTGAAGGTTTGTTTATCGTACCTTCCAACTAAAAAGCCGGGCTTCGTGCCCGGCTCTTTTTTTGTCTGGATTTTGAAAGCCGTTTCTCGGCACAGGGAAACGCCCCAAAAGGGCCCTGCCCGTCGGGATATGGTCCGCCGCCTGTTTGGAAATAGGTCCGTTACAGCTTGCCTTCGATGGCGCCGTATTCGTTCAGATCGTCCTTCGATCCGCACAGATTCTTGGTGTAGTGCGTCGCGAAGCCGTTCCAGCTCTTGTGGTACCTTGCCGGATCCTGAATGTCGCCGCATCGGGTGACCGACGCGAGGTTGCGCGGAATGCGAACCGTCGGATCGGCCTGGCGATCGCGCTCTTTCAGCGTATTCGCCTTGGAATTGCCGAAGGAATAGCGCAGCCCCACCCACGCACCATAATACTCGTCCTCGCCGGCTTCCGCCTCGCCGTAGATGCTCCAGCCGTTCATGGCGCCGAGTTCGGGCATGTATTCGAACGAGATGTTCCCGACATTGCCGCGGGTTGTCAGCCGGTGGCCGATCGAACCCTTGAAATTGTCGGTGAAATAGTAGGCGAGATCGACTTCGTCGAAAAACTGGGTCAGCACGTGCTGGCCGAAGGTCACACCCGCCACGCCTTCAAGCGTCCAGGGACCGTTGTAGATGGCTGCCTCGAAGCCCACGCGGCCGGCATGCTCGGGGTTCACATAGCCCCAGTCGCCGTAAATGCCGAGCAGACCGATCGAGGGATCGCGCCAGAACAAGTGCAGGCCCGCTGCCGCGCTGATGTAATCGGAACGGTAATTGCCGATACCGAGATCGAGCTGCGCGCCGAACTGGTCGAAATACGGGAACGGCGTCGCGACCGAAGCGAGGAACATGTGATTGGCATAGCCACCAATCACACCGGAAACGAAGCCAGCCTTGAAATTGATTCCGTCCACAGCCGGCATCTGCTCGGCTACGGGCGTCGGATCGAGAATGGGCGAGCCGTAATCGGCCGCTTGCGCCGCGCCGCCAGAAGCCAGCGCCGCCATCACGCCGAAGCATGCCAACGCTTTCGAAATCGATGAACCAGCCGAGCCCAGCATTCTTTTAGACTATCCGCCTTCCCAATTAGCCACTTTTTTAAGGACAAGTCGGATGGCGCGCAATCCCAAACCAGGCATTGGACCTGTCGAGGAGGGCCATGGAAGCGGCTTTTGCCCGGTTTTTGTCACCAATGCGTCCAATTCGCCACACAACGGGCCCTCCACAGCCGAACCCCGGGGCTTGCCGCAACCGTCAACCACGCCAAACGCCGCCCAGCCCGCCCGAATCGCTGCACGCTCCCCTTCCCGGAAAAGCTACTCAGGCCGCGTCGGCCTTCGCCCTGGCCACCACGTCGTCGGCGGCGCGCCCGGTCAGTTCCGCCATATGGTCGAATTCCGCCCGATAGCTCGCCACACCCGCCGTTACCGATCTCAGTTCGATGATCAGGTCGCCGATTTCGGCCTGTGGCATCTGCGCCTCGACCTGGTCCCATCCGGGCCATCCCGCACGCGCATCGAAGCCGAGGATGCGCCCGCGCCGCTGCGGGATCAGCGCCGTCACCTTGGCGGTGGCATCGTTCGGCGTGAACACCGTCACCTTCATCACCGGTTCCAGCAGTACGGGACTGCATTGCGGCACGCCATCGCGCATGGCCAGTTTCGCCGCCATCTGGAACGCCATGTCCGATGAATCGACATTGTGGTAGGAGCCGTCCGACAAATTGACCGCCAGATCCACCACTGGAAAGCCGAGCGGTCCGCGCGCCATGTAATCGCGCACGCCCGTCTCCACCGACGGAATGTATTGTTTGGGCACCACGCCGCCGGTGATCGTATCGGTGAAGACGAACCCCTCGCCGCGCGCCATCGGCTTGATGTCGATCATGACATCGCCGAACTGGCCGTGCCCGCCCGACTGTTTCTTGTGGCGTCCGCGCAGGCTGATCCCCTTGCGGATCGTCTCTCGGTAGCCGATTGCCGGTTCGCGCCGTTCGACGGCGATCTGGTACTTGCCCTCCAGCCGCTCCATCGTCACGCGCAAATGCATCTCGCCCAGTCCATGGACGACGATTTCACCGGTTTCGGAATCGTGCACGATCGTGAGACCGGGATCTTCCTCCGACAGCCGCTTGAGCGCCGCCGACAGGCGCACGTCGTCCTTGCGCTGCATCGGCCTGAGCGCCATCGAATAGACAGGGTATGCCCTCTCTCCCCCGGCGATCTGTGGCACGGGTTTCCCGCCGCCGGCCAGCGTGTCGCCGGTTGCCGCCGCATCGAGCTTGCCAAGCGCGACGGTATCGCCCCGCAGGGCGGCATCGACGGGCTTGTGATCCTTTCCGAACATGCGGTAGAGGCCGGACACGCGCGCCGTCTCGCCATTCGGTGCCGTCAATTCCAAACCATCCTTGACCGCACCCGAAAGGATGCGGCCAATCGAAAGCTTGCCTCCATGCGTGGTGTGGACCGTCTTCATCACCTGGACAAGCGGCGTCTCGCCGCCCTTCACGCCCAGCCGTTCGTTCGTGTCCCCGATGCCGGGCGCGTCGTGACGAATGGTCTTCAAAAGCCGAAGGATGCCGTTGCCATGTTCGGCCGAACCGATCAGCACCGGCGTGACATTGCCCGCGCGCAGGTCGGCGGAGAGATCGTCGAACACCTGGTCGAGCGGCGGTTCCACATCCTCGAGCAATTCCTCCATGAGGGCATCGTCGTGATCGGCGAGCTTTTCCAGCATCTCGAAGCGTGCCTCAAGTTCGCGCGCCTTGTCCTCGCCTGCGATCTCCGTCACCTGGCTCTCGGCATGCTCGCGATAGACATAGGCCCGCTCCAGCGCCAGATCGATCGCGCCGACCACGATGCCCGCCTGTCGGATCGGGATCTGGCGCAGCATCAGCGGCGTGGCGCTGTAAGGCTGCAACAATTTCAGCGTGTCGCGCATCCCCGCCTGCACCTTGTCGATCTTGTTCAGGAAGATGATGCGCGGCACGCCCATGTCGTCGAGCTTGCGCATGACGATCTGAAGCGCCGGGAATTTGGCCTCGTCGGCCTCGGTCACCACGACAGCCACGTCGCAACCGGCAAGCACGGCGTCGGCCTCATGCGCGAATTCGACCGAGCCGGGGCAATCGATGAAGGTCAGTGCTTCGCCCACGAAATCCGTGGTCACGACCGTCGCGTCGACGCTCATCTGGTGTTCGCGCGCTTCGGGAGAATGGTCGCCGACGGTATTGCCGGAAGCAATGGTCCCGGCCTTGCCGATCCCGCCGGTACGCTCGAGAATGGCCTCGAGCAATGTCGTCTTGCCCGTACCCAGGGGACCGATAATGGCGATGCATTTCGGTCCCTTGCGTCTGCCTCCGGAGCGCCCCTCCCCGGATGGATTGCCTCCATTCGATGCCATGATGTCGCCTCCTCCGCGCCAGACATGCATTGGCCCTGGGCTGAGGCGGTTTCGGCGTAATAAGACTGCCAGCCGCCTTGCCGGGGCACTGTTATCCACACGGAGGAACGGGTTCCCCCGTCCGGAAGATCATGGTTCCACCAATCGGAGAAACGCGCAAGGGGCTAGCGCCCGCCCGCAAAAGAGTGCGTCAACGTCGGGCTTGACCCGACAATCCATTCCTCGACCTCTCCACCTGGCATTGACGGCACCGCCTTGTGCGCAGCAACGTAATCGAATGGGTCCTCGGCTCGGCGCTTTACCTGCCCGGGAATGACGGCCGAGCTTGAAACTCCCCTCCTCTCGTCTTCTGGTATGGTTTGATGCCCCACCTCCTGATCCACACAATCTTCGACGCGCTGGCCTGGGCGGTGTCGCTCGCAGTTCTGCTCGTGCTGCGGCGGACATGGTTTCCGAACGATCCTGTCGGCGAAAAGCTGCGCCTCGGCTACATCGCGGCAATCGTCTTCGGCGCCGGGATCGGGGCATGGGGTTTCGGAACGCTCAATCTCTGGTTCTCCGGCATCCACGAGATCGGCCGCTCCATCGAGGGCGCACTCGCCGGCGCCATCTTCTCGATCGAACTCTACAAGAAGATGCATGGCGTCACCGCACGCACAGGTGCGGTCTACGCCCTGCCGATTGCGCTCGGCATCGCCGTCGGACGCATTGGCTGCCTGCTGTCGGGGCTGGAGGACCAAACTCACGGCATACCCACTGACGCAGACTGGAGCCCCTATGTCGGATGGGATTTCGGCGACGGCATCCCGCGCCACCCCGTGCAACTCTACGAGAGTCTTGCCATGGCCGGCTTCGCCGCGACCTATGCCATCACGGTCGCGCTTGGTTCGCCCTTGTGGAAGACGAACGGTTTCTATCTGATGGTCGGCTTCTACGGCCTACAGCGTTTCGGCTGGGAATTCCTCAAGCCCTACGAGCCCGTGACCTTCGGCCTTTCGGTCTTCCAGTTGCTGTCGCTGGTCCTCATCGCCTATGCGGCGGAACGCATGGCGACGCACCGCCCGCAACCGACCGGCACGCACGCGCCCTGATCGCCAATACAATTCACCTCTTGCGCAACCGGGAAAATCCGATGAGATAGCGTCAGGGGCAGCACTGTTTCCCGCGACAATGCTTCGGGTTGGCCATGCGTGTCTTTCTCATCATTCTCGGCGTTCTCATGCTGCTGCCTGGCGCCTGTGGCGCAATCGTGCTGGGCATCGCCTTCATCGAGGGCGATCCGGGCGCCATTATTGTCTTTTCCCTGCCCTTCATCCTGATCGGCATCGGCGGCATCGCGCTCATCAAGAAGCAGATGGCGAAACCCTACGAGACGAACGACGACACGCCGGACAAGTCACAGTCTTGAACCAATCGGTATTTCCGCCGACATTACCTTCAGGGGTGCACACAAACCGGAATTCCAGATGCGCGTTTTTCTCATTCTCGTCGGCATCCTCATGCTGCTCCCCGGCGCCTGCGGCGCAGCCTTCACCTTCATGGCGCTCGGCGACAACAACATGGGCGGCATTTTGGCGATTTCCCTGCCCAGCCTCGCCATCGGCATCCTTGGCATCTTCCTGATCCGCCACGCCTACAAGAAGGACGGATGACGATGCCAGATGGCTGCGAGGAAGCGCCGCAATGTACGCGGATCTGCCGGTATCCAGCATGCGCATTTTCCTGATTGTTGTGGGCATACTCATGCTCGTACCGGGCGCATGCGGCGCCTTTTTCACCGTGCTGTCCATCAACGGCCAGTACGGTTCGCATTATGCCGACTTCGCACTGGTCAGCCTCTTCGCGGGCATTCTGGGAATCCTGTTGATCATTGTCGCAATTTGGAGGGTTAGATGACCGCACATCTTCGCAAGGCACGGCCTTACATCTTCCACGGCCAGACCCAGTCGCTGTGCGAGACCTGCCTGCGTCTGGTACCGGCCAAGATCCAGATTTCGGGCGACGAGGTCTTCTACGAAAAGCGCTGTCCCGAGCACGGCGTACAGAAGACCCTGGTCTCGACCGACGCCGATTATTACCGCGCGGAACTCTCCTTCCTGAAGCCCGGCGACCGTCCGCTCGCCGTCCAGTCGAGAACCGAACATGGCTGCCCCTGGGATTGCGGCCTGTGTCCCGATCATGAGCAGCATTCCTGCCTGGCCATCATCGAGGTCAACGAGGCATGCAACCTGACCTGCCCGGTCTGCTTCGCCGAATCCTCGAAGAAGCTGACCGGCCACCGCGATCTGGAAACGATAGCCCGCATGATGGACGCCCTCGTCGCCAGCGAGGGCGAACCCGACCTGCTGCAATTGTCGGGCGGCGAACCGACCATCCACCCCAGCATCCTTGAAATCATCGACATGGCACGCGCCCGGCCGATCCGCCATCTGATGATCAACACCAACGGAATCCGCATCGCCACCGATCCCGATTTCGTAGCCGCGCTGGCCGAGCGAAAGAAGGGGCTGGAAATCTATCTCCAGTTTGACTCGCTCAAGCCCGAGGCGCTCATCGACCTTCGCGGCGCCGACCTCACCAAGTCCCGCCACAAGGCGCTGGAAGCGCTGGAAAAGCACGGCATCTCGACCACGCTGGTCTGCACGGTCAAGAAGGGCGTCAACGACCAGGAGATGCAGCCGATCATCGACTACGCGCTCGGGTTCGATTGCGTGCGCG
>JAGRLL010000198.1 GCA_020441855.1 Nitratireductor sp. | reverse complement strand
GATCATGACCATGCCCGGCCTGCCACGTACGCCGGCCGCCGAGAAAATTCTGCTGAACGACGAAGGCCTGATCGAGGGCCTTTTCTAGGCTGCTCACCTGCGCACCGGCCGGCGCTCCGCCTATCGGCGGGACGCCGGCTTTGCGTTAACATGGCCCTGAATCATCTCCGCGTCTTTTCCCGACGGTGGAGTGGCGGGAGGGAAATCGGCCATGGATCTGCCGGCGAGCTATCACGACCTCATGGGCAAGTCGGTGTTCATCACCGGCGGCGGTTCGGGTATCGGCGAGTTTCTGGTCGAAGGCTTTCTGTCCCAGGGCTGCAAGGTCGCCTTCATCGACAAGCTGGACTCCGTGGCGCTTTGCGACAGGCTGGAGGCAATTTATGGCGCGCGCCCGCTCTTCATCGCGGGCGATATCACCGACATTGCCGCGTTGCAGGCCGCCGTCGATGAAGCGCGCCGGGGCAACGGCCCGATCCAGGTGCTCGTCAACAACGCGGCCGACGACACGCGTCACGATGTCACTTCCTACGCTGCCGAGGACTGGGACCGCGCCATTGCCGTCAATCTTCGCCCCCATTATTTCACCGCGCAGGCCGTGGTCGGCGACATGCGGGCCGCCGGCGGTGGCGTGATCGTCAATTTTTCCTCCATCGCCTACATGATGGGCGGCGGTGACTATCCGGCCTATGCGGCCGCAAAGGCAGGCGTTGCCGGGCTGACACGCGGTCTGGCGCGCGAACTCGGGCCGGACGGGATCAGGGTCAACGCGCTCATGCCCGGCTGGGTGATGACCGAGCGCCAGAGGCGTTTGTGGGCCAGCCCCGAGGCCCTTCGCGAGCATATCGCCCGCCAATGCCTGCAACGTGAGATCTATCCCATCGATATCGTCAGCCCTGCGCTCTTTCTTGCTTCGGATGCGTCGAGCGTGATGACCGGTCAGGCGCTGGTAGTCGATGCCGGTGTCGTCTTTTCGGGCTAGGCGAACTTCGCCTGCCGCCGGAAATGCACGACGATGCCGGCCGATACGCCCGCACCGAAAGCCGCCGATGCGGCAAAAATCGCGGTGTTCGCGGTCCGGGCGGCGAACCATGCGGCGAGCGCCAGCGCCAGGTTTGCGATGACGACGCGGACAAGCACCCATTGAACGCTGCGCCCGGCCCGTCTCGCCACCTGATAGGCGTGCCCGCTGTGGGAGTGGAAAAGGTTTTCGCCGTGCAGGGCGCGCAGGATCAGGGTCGAGGCGGAATCGGCAAGGTAGTAGCCGAAGGGCAGGATCGCGGCGACGGGATTGGTTTCGAAGGCGAGCGCCGCGCTGGCGATTCCGGAGGTCAGGCCCAGCGGCAGTGCGCCGTTGTCGCCCAGATAAAGCCGGGCCGGCGGGCGGTTGAACGCCGCGAAACCCAAAAGCCCCGCCGCCATTGCCAGGACGGGAAATGCGATGGCTGGAACGGCTGTGCCACCGGCCAGCAGCAATGCGCTGGCGCATAGCGGAATGCCTGTTCCAGCAACGCTCATCAGGTCCATGCCGTCCATGAAATTCGTGACATTGATGGCATAGACCAGTGCCAACACGAGCAGCAGCCGCTCGACCCAGAGCGGAAAGATGCCGCCGAGCACCGTAAGCGAGGGTGGCAGTGTCAACACCACGGCCATCGCGGCGATGAATTGGGCTGCCAGGCGCAGTGCTATCGGTTGATGGCGATGATCGTCGGCTATGCCGACGAGCCACAACAGCGCCGCCGACGCGGCCAATGCGGTGACAAATGTCTGGTCGCTGGGATGAAGCCATGCAGTGATAGCAAGGGCACAGAGATAAAGCGGCACAAGCGCGAGACCGCCGATCTGACGCACCGGCGAGGTTCCCGGCGGCTGTTCGCGCATGTGCGCCTTGAGAAATCCGGAAGGCGTTGCCTTTTCAAGCACGGCCAGCATGAGCCATGCGAGCGGTGCGGCGAGCAGCGCCCATCCGGAACCCATGCTCATGCGGTGGCCGTCGATGCGCGGGGGCGGGAAGCGGTCATCTCGCGGGAGCCCGTCCGTTCATCGCCCTTGCCGAACACAAGATAAAGGCAGAGCACCGTATTGGCGAGGAACTGCGAATCCATGATGTCATGGTCAAGCATGATATTGACGGCGCCAGCGAAGACAAAGGCCGACTGAAAGCAGATCAGCAGGCCGAAACCGAGTGTGCCGACCCGGTCCTTGTGGGCGCGTGCGGCAAGGAATAGCGGTACGCCAAGCATGGCGGCAAGCGCGATCGTGCCGGCGATGCCGGCGCGCACCATCTCGTTCAGCACCACATTGTGAAAATGGCTGAAGGCGATTTCCTTGCCTGCGATGGAGGATGTGCGTTCCGCCATGATCCGGTGTGGCGCATCGAGGCCGTGACCCAGGATCGGCCGTTCGACGGCGGCCTCGCCTCCGACTTGCCATATGACGAAACGTTTGCCGAGCCTGGTCTGGTAATTGCCATGTTGCGCGGCCGCTATATCGCGCTCGGCGCCGCGCCAGGCTTGTGCAAGCGTGCCACTAAGCGCGACGGCAACGATCGCGACGGCACCCAGTCCCAGCAGCGCGGCGCGCCACGAAACGCCGCCGCTTCTGCCGGCCGCATACCACAGGATCAGCGGGAAGAGCAGCAGGCAGGGCCATTGCGCGCGTGTGCCGGTAAGGACGAGTGCGGCTGCCGCCGCGAGCACGCCGGCGACGGCGATGATGATCCAGCGCGGCCGGCGTTCCGTGAACAGATTGACCAGTGTGAACGAAAGGACGATGGCGACAGTTACGGCGAAGACGCCGGCATTTCCCGCTCCGCCTTGCGGCCGCAGGTCGATCCCGTAACGCTGGTAGGCGGCCAGCGCGAAAACCGCGAATGCACACCAGGGCGCGGCGAGCCGCAGCGCGTCAAACAGCTTCTCGCGTGACGGCGAGATCAGCATGTAACAGGGAATGAGACCCAGGAAGGCGATATTCTCGCCAATCTCGCCAAGCGTCACCCAGCCGGACCAGTGAACAGCGCCCGACAGGAACTCGGCCGCGAAGAAAGCGGCGAAAGCGGCTGCCGACAACATGACGGGCCGGGGCAGGGCAGGCAGTCTTCCCTGCACCAGAATGACGATTCCGCCGAAGATGGCAAAAGCGAAGATGAGGGCCGATGAGACGCTGCCGAAAAGCGGTGCCAGCAATATCGAGGCGATAATGACCGATATGCAGAGATAGTCCGCAAGCGAGCCGTACGGTCGCTGTGCCAGCATCTTCAGTCCTCGTTCCTTGTCGCATGCGGGCTTGTCGAATGCCGCAGCCGATATCCCGGGCAGTTGGCCTGCCGCCCGTCTGCCTGTCAACCGGCACGGTGCTGGCTCGCCTTCGCCGGTGGGACATTCTTGCCGGTTGTGCTCCGGATTTTCGTGCTGGCGCTGATCTTTTCTTATGCCTATACCCCCTTACCGGGTTCCCGACGGATCGGGAAAACAGGAAGGCTGTGTGCAATGAGCCGCGTCCGAACCGGCGCCGACAACCCTGCCACTTCCGTTTCGCGCGGGAAGGATTCCGCCCTGCGCATGATGGTCTGTGGCGACATGGATGCCGGCAAGTCCGCCCTGGTGTCGAACTTGCTGGGATGTTCGCGCGTAGCCGTAATTGACGAGCGCGCCGCACTGGCGGTCGAACCTGGCGTCCCCGGTGCTGCTTGCCATTCCTTTGCAATCGGTGGACGCAGTTTCCTCGCCGTCGAGTTGCCGGGTGACGAACGCAATCCCGGGGATTTTGCGGCTTTCGCCGCGACAGCGGATCTGGCTGTGATCGTCGTCGACGCAAGCAAGGGCGTTCGGGAACCGGCGCGTCACCATTTGCTCGTCGCCTCCCTGTTCGGGGTTCGTCGCATCGTGCTCGCCGTCAACAAGATGGACCTCGCCGGTTACGACTGTGAGGCCTTCGAAGCTATTGAGGCCGGCTACCGTTCGTTTGTCGCAAGTTTGGGCCGAGCCGGCGCAGGTGATGCTGGGGCGCTTCCTCTTCAGGTCGTGGCGATACCGGTCTGCGCGCGGGTTGGCGACAATTTGGCCTTGCATGGCGCGAACATGGATTGGTGGCAAGGTCCGGTCCTGCTCGACAGTCTCGAGACCCTTGAAGACCAGGGCGGCGGCAACATCGCCGATGCATCGTCCGGCGAGGCGGCGGATCAGTTCGAGGCAGCCATCCTGTGGACCGCCGCCGAGCCGATGCTCCATGGCCGCCCCTACGTCATGAAGATCACTTCGCAGAATGTTCAGACCACGATTACCCGTCTGAAGTACAAATACGGCACCGGTTCCGGCGAACATCTGGCCGCAAGCGTACTGGCGAAAAACGAGATTGCGGTCTGCAACATCTCGCTGGATCGGCAGGTTTCAATCGGCAATCGTGCAAGCAATCGTCAGGCCGCTGTCTTCACCCTGAATGACCGTCTGACCAATGCCACGCTGGGTATCGGCCTCATCCGTTTTGCCTTGTACCGCTCGGCCAATATTTCCTGGCAGGCCGTCGATATCGACAGGAATTTCCGCGCCGCCATGAAGCACCAGAAGCCGGCGGTGCTTTGGTTCACAGGGCTTTCGGGAGCCGGAAAATCGACCATCGCCAATATTGTCGAAAAGAAGCTCGCCGCCGCCGGGCGCCATACCTTTCTCCTCGACGGCGACAATGTCCGTCATGGCCTCAACAGGGATCTGGGCTTCACCGAAGCCGACCGCGTCGAAAACATCCGTCGCGTCGCAGAGGTTGCCAGCCTGATGGCCGACGCCGGGCTTGTCGTGCTGGTCTCCCTCATTTCGCCCTTCCGTTCGGAGCGGCGCATGGCGCGCGAGATGTTGCCGCAGGGCGAGTTCGTCGAAATCCACGTGGACACCACGATCGAGGTCGCCGAAGCACGCGACGTCAAGGGGCTTTACGCCAAGGCGCGCGCCGGCCTGATCAGGAATTTCACCGGCATCGATTCGCCCTACGAGCCGCCCGAAAACCCGGAGATCCGCATCGACACTGTTTCTGATACGGCGCAAGAGGCAGCCGAACTGGTGCTTCGATATCTCGACAAGGCCGGCATTGCCCGTGCGCCGAAATGAAGTGACAGCGGGTAATTGGTGACCATTGCCTCGGGTCTGCACTGCCCCGATGGCGGCAAATGGGCTGCACTTTTCGGACCGGAGCAAAGCGGAATGTTGCACCCGGGCTGCCACTGGGCGAATGTTGCGCGTGTAATCGGGGCCCCTGTGCGAACGGGCTCCGCCGGAAATCGAACATCGGCGTCATGCCGGGAATGACCGAGTATAGTCTGCAATATGGCTGGCAAACAGAAACGCCGTGCTGACGACGCTGCAACAAGGTCAGGCGTCGATACGGGGGACCGGGCGGCAACCTCCCGGACATGCATTCTTGTCCTCGGCATGCACCGTTCGGGCACGAGCGCGCTCACGCGTGTCCTGAGCCTGATGGGATGCGCGCTTCCCCGTCAATTGCTGGTCGCCGATCCGACTAACGAGACCGGTCACTGGGAACCCCTGCAGCTGGTGCTGCTTCATGAGAGAATGCTCGCCGAGGCGGGCAGTCGTTGGGACGACTGGCGGACATTCGACATGGCCGCGCTGCCGACGGAACGCATGCGCTATTACCGTGACGAGATCGCGCGCATTCTGCACGAAGAATACGGCGATGCGCCCATTATTGTGGTCAAGGACCCGCGCATCTGTCGCTTCGTGTCCTTTTTTTCGGAGGCAGCCCTAAGCGCCGGATACGAGGTTCGCTCCGTCGTGATGTTTCGCAATCCGCTTGAGGTTTGTGAATCCCTCGAGCGGCGCAACGGCATGGCACGTGAGCAGGCTGCCTTGCTTTGGCTGCGCCACGTTCTGGATGCGGAACGCGAGAGCAGGAACGCGCCGCGTGCGATAGTGGACTACGACAGCCTCCTCTCTGACTGGCGAGGTTGTCTTGCTGATTTGGATAGCGACCTTGGTATTGATTGGCCGGTCGCAATCGACAAGGCCGCCGCTCAAATCGACGCCTTTCTCGCGCCTGAAATGCGTCATCACAACCATTCAGCCGAGGCTTTGCTTCTCGATCCGCTATTGCAGGGATGGATTGCCAACGCGCTGGACGTCCTGACTGAATTGGCACGGATTGCCGATACGTCCGACGGGCACGCGAAGCTTGATGCAATTCATGACGGTTTCGAGAATGCAAGCCCCTTGCTCTCCGGTATCCAGACCCATCTGAATCGGGTGCGTGGGGAGTTGCAGAATGTCCTGACACAGCGGGCATCCGAGGTGGATGCGATTTCCTCGCGTTCTAATGTTCGCATTGCCGCACTCCAACTCGAGGCGAGACGGGCAAAAGCTCGGATGGCGTCATTGCGTCGGGCCCTTTCGAACGTCTATGAAAGCAATTCCTGGAAAATTACCGCCCCTGCAAGGCGCCTGAAGCAGGCATCCACCTCCTGCCTTCCGGCGCTGCACCGTGTGTATCGGTCGCTGAGACTTCCGCTTTTTCTACGCAGGTCGCTGCATCGATCACTATTGGTGCTGTCGCCTCGACTCTATCGGGCCGTAATCGACCTGGCGCGCAAGGATACTGATGGCAGCCCGTCGGGAGGTTTTGAGGACCGGCGGAGTCAGGACATGAACATGTCCATGGAACATCCGCCGCTGTTTTCCGTGATTATACCAATCCATGACCGCACCGACTTGTTGCGGGAAGCCATCGAGTCGGTCTTACGCCAGTCGTTCCGCGATCTGGAACTCATTCTCATAACGGATGGTTCGCCCCCCTCGACCATGTCGGTGGTCGAAAGCTACGGGGCGCTCCCCAATGTGCGGATTTTCAGTTTTCCGAAAAGCTCCGGCAATGCGGTGCGCGGGCGCAACAAGGGCATTTTGGAGGCGAGGGGAAAGTATGTCTCGTTCCTCGACAGCGACGATCTCGCCACGACGGACAGGCTTCAGATAACCAAAGACGTTTTCGAGAAAGAAAATTGCGACGTGGTGTATGGGGCGTGGCGCGCCATCCTCGATGGTTCAAGGCAAGTCGACGGGCTTGTGGATGGCCAGTTGATTGTCAGTCCGCAATGTGGCGTCAGCGAACTCAAGGAAACCTGCGTTCCCTGCCAGAGCACCGTATCGGTCAGGAAGCGCGTACTGGATGAATTCGGCTACCTTAAGCCCCGGATGCAGTACCGAGAGGACCATGAGCTTTGGCTGCGTCTTGCGCATTTCGGCGCGCGCTTCCGACCGACGACTTCTCAACTGGCTTCGCTTCGTCTCCACTCGGGCAACAACGAACTCAATTTCAAACCGGATGACGCGCACTGGAAGCAGCTGCTGGAAAGCGAATATGACAGGCGAGGTCCGCGGCCAAGGAAGATCGTCTATCTCGTGGGCAACCTGAATCCCTCGGGCGGTTTGCTGATGGTCGTCCGGCATGCCGAAATATTCATGAGCTTTGGACACGACGTCACGATCTTCAATCTGGCGGAATCGGGGAACCTCAGGGACTGGCTGCCTGCATGTGATGTTCC
This sequence comes from Nitratireductor sp., assembly GCA_020441855.1. Taxonomy (GTDB): domain Bacteria; phylum Pseudomonadota; class Alphaproteobacteria; order Rhizobiales; family Rhizobiaceae; genus BOKV01. The sequence continues at coordinate 4,587 of JAGRLL010000198.1, read as the reverse complement.
GGTCATCAATTTCAACGAACATACGCCCGACTACCATCTCTCCAATATTGATCTTTGCATTGCGACATACTGGATGACCGTCGAGGTTGCGCGCGAACTGGATGCGGCAAGGAAGGCCTATCTTGTCCAGTCGGACGAGAGGCTGTTTTACACTGACGCTTCCGACAAGCAGCGTGTTGCCGGCACCTACTGGGGCGACTTTGACTTCATTGTGGTGAGCGAATGGATCGGCAATTTTCTGCAACGCGAATTCGGCCGGAATGACTGGAAGCTTGTCCCGAACGGGATCGACACCAAGTTGTTCAACAATGCAGTCCCGCGGCGGAATCGGGATGTATTCCGCGTACTGATCGAAGGGCCGCTCTCGGTATCCTGGAAGGGCGTGGCCGACGCCTATCATGCCGTCGCAGACCTGCCGGTCGAGATCTGGATGGTGACAAGCGACATCGCTCCACCGGATGATTGGCGTGTGTCGAAATGGTTCAAGTCGGTCGACCAGGCCACGATGGCCGAGATCTACAATTCCTGCGATGTGCTCGTGAAGCTGAGCCGCATGGAAAGCTATTGCCTGCCCGCTATGGAAGCAATGGCGTGCGGTTGCGCCGTTGTTATCGGCGCGGTTGACGGCGAAATCGAATATCTCAGGCCGGGCGAAAATTGCATTCTGGTCGACAGGGGCAGCCGAACTCAGGCTAAAGAAGCCGTCGAGCGTTTGAAGGCCGACCGGGAACTGCTTGATCGGCTCGTGGCCGGCGGTCTGGAGACCGCCGCAGGGTATTCCTTGCACAGGACCCGCGATGCGTTGGCGGATCTGATGGAGGAATGGCTTGCCTAGGTCGAACACTCACGAGGGTTTTGGGTCCCCCACGTCACGGGAGCGCAGGCCGGATCCCGGCGCCTCGATGGATAGTTCGGCCGGGATCGAACGCAAAGCCTATGCGTTGAATCGCGCCGCGAAGGACGAACACAAGCCGAGAGTACTCGTGCTTCCGGCCATATTCGCCGTTGGAGGCGTGGAGCGAAACACTGCGGCTGTCATGCGCCAGCTAGCCGACCGGTTTCGGTTTGTCGTCGTAACGAACGAACGCCACACCGAGGAGGGCGGTTGTCTGCTCGATGCAATCGTCCCGGATTCCGAAGCCATTTTCGATCTGGCGAGTATTTCTCCTCGTTCCGAGCATCTGGAATTGCTTCGAGAGATTTGCGGTCGCTTCCCTCCCGACCTTGTGTGGGTCTGTAATGGCTCGGTCTGGTACCACGAGAACATCGAACCGATCCTCACCTTGTTCGGCAAGGTCCCGCTTGTCGACCAGCAGGTCTATGATTGGCAGGAAGGATGGGTGAACCATCTTACGGCGAGTTACGTTTCCCGGGTTGCCCGCCTGGTTGCGATCAATTCGGAGATCAGGAAAAAGTTCATCAACACCTTCGATTGCGCAGACAAGATCGACTTGATCTATCACGCGATAGACACGGATCGGCTTCCGGCTCCCGCAAGGTCGAACCCGGCAGCGGGTCGGGATGGGCAAAGGGTCTCCCGATACTTTTTCATTGGTCGTCTGACCGATCAGAAACGGCCCCTCGATCTGATCGAAACCGCCAGCATCATCGAACAATCGGGTGAGACCATCGAGATCGTCATGATCGGAAATGGCCCGCTTGCGCAATCTTGTGCCGCGAGGGTCCGCGAGACCGGGGTTTCCAACATATCGATGCGACCATTCACCGATCGTGTTGCCGACATCTATGCGGAGGCTGATGCAATTATCTTCACGTCGGCCTATGAGGGGCTGCCGATCGTGATGCTGGAATCGCTTGCTTCAGGTGTGCCAGTGATTTCCACGGATGTCGGTGATATCCGGAGGGTTGCCGATGAACTTGGAGGCGGATGCATGGTCGTCGACGAAGCAATAGGCCACCCCGATCGCATGGCGAGCGCCTTGCTCGACTTCGATCGCAACCTGAGCCGGTATCAATCTGAAGCGATCGGGGTCGCGGCAACGGTGCGACAACGCTTCGGCTCGGAAAAGGTTGCTTCGGACTATTTTGAATGCTGGGCCGCTGCCTGGCAGGCTTACGCCGATCGGGATGTAGCGTTTTGACAACCCTCACCGTCGTCATTCCCACCTTCAACAGGAAGGAAACGCTGCGAACCACGCTCGAGAGCTGTTTCGAGTGTTCCGAGAACCTTCCGGTTGACTACGTCATCGTGGACGACGGTTCGAGCGATGGAACCGCCGATTACCTTCGTGAGTTGGCGCAATCGCGCGAGAATCTTGCAAGCATCTCCATCGCCAATTCCGGCCCTGGCAATGCCCGCAATGTTGGCGCGGAAAGAGCTGCAGGCGATATCGTTCTTTTCATGGGCGATGATACCCGCCCCACGTCGGACGAGTTTTTTCGAACCCATCTCAGGCTTCACGAGCGCTATCCCGAAAAAAACCTGGGCGTGCTCGGCAAGATCGTCTGGCCTCAACAGGCCGGATACAAGATCACCTTCGTGATGTCGCTGATCCAGGGGGAAGGCGGGCAGCAATTCGGCTTCGCCGACATGAGGCCATATGCGCGATATGACTGGCGCTTCTTCTATACGGCCAACGTCTCGGTGAAACGCAGTTGTGTGGACGACTGGTCGGTCGACGGGTTCAGTCCCGATTTTCGCCTGGCAGCATTCGAGGATGGGGAACTGGCTTACCGGCTGTCGAAAAAACTCGGTTCGTTCCATGTTCTCTATGCGCCCACGGCGGTGGTCGAGCACGATCATTTCTTCGTAGCGGGCAGTTTCCTGGGACGTCAGTTCGCGGCTGGCATGATGGCCAATGTGCTGGTGGAGAAACATCCGGAGACCGCGCTGAAACTGGGCTTGTCAGGTCTGATCGAGGCCATGCGCAAGCCATCGGACGAACGCGACACGGTCGTCGAACCGGACTACCTGGCGGTTGTTGAAGGGGTATTTGCGTCGGCCAGACTGGTTGAAAGAAACCAGCAAATGGGTGCTTCCGCCTGGCATGCACCGTATTTCAACGCCGTATTCGAACTTGCTTTCGCCAAAGGCTTGATCTGGGGATCCCCGGACAACCGCGCGAATCGTGCGGCCGGCTACCAATATGCGCTGGACGGGTTCGACGCCCGGATTGCGCGGATACTCGAACATGAAAATCTCGCGGCAATCGCACCGCTCAGCGTCGTGCGCAAGCAATTGGACAGGACGCACCAGAGCAGCGGGTTGTCATTCGTGGACAAAACGAAACGACGCCTTCGTTCCAGGCTCGCGCGCAATCAAACGGCGCGACGAATCTATCATTGGCTGAAGGCGTAGCCGGTGTTCACCGTCGTCATACCGACCTACAATCACGAGAGGTTTCTGGCCGAAGCCGCTGCCTCGGCGATGACCGAAGCCCTGGTGTCGGAGATCCTGATCGCCGACGACGGCTCGCAGGACAATTCATTGGAGATCGTCGAAAAGCTGTGCGGGCTTTATCCGAACAAGATCAGGAACCTGACGCAATACCCTGTCCGCAATATCGGTGCGCATGCGATGCTGAACAGGCTGATCTCTCAGGCGCGCTCGGAGTGGATTGCGGTTCTTAATTCCGACGACAAGTTCGCACCAGGCAGGTTTTCAGTCGTCAGGAATCGTCTTCGCGTTTCAAGGTTTGATTTTTGTTTTGGCAATCTTTCGATCATCGACGACGCATCGCTCGTGATCGGCAGGAAGCGGGCATTTCTCGACCCGCAATTTCCTTTCCCGGAAGATGAAGAGGCCCTTCCATCGGATGCAAACGGGTTGCTGCGGCGTCTTTGTTGCCAGAACTACATCGCGACGACGAGCAACATGGTCTTCACGAAAGATTTGTGGGCAAGGGTCGGCGGGTTTCGCGACTATCGGTATGTCCACGACTGGGATTTTGCGATCCGAAGCATGTTTTGCGGGGAACCCGTCTATATTCCGGAACACATGACCTTCTACCGGGTCCATGAGAGCAATACGATAAAGGAGGCGCGCGATCGGCAGAATCGGGAAGTGCAGGAGCTTTTCTCGGCCCTGAAGACCGATTTCGGCGAGGAAAGGTTCAGCGGTTTGGGGCGTTACATATCCGCCAATGAATATCTTCGTGCCGATGCATAGACCGGCGCGCCGCCAGCCTGTGGCGACCTTACAATAGTTGGCAAAGTGAGTTAACAGGTTCCAGGATATTGCCGCCGGACAAGTGCGTCTTTGTTTTCCAGTTACTGTTTCCGACCGAGTAGCGAATGTTTGAACACAACTCCCAACTCACCCCCAAACGCATTCTGGTGACGGGTGGAGCCGGTTTCATCGGCTCGCATCTGTGCGAACGTCTCGTCGACGAAGGCCACGAAGTGCTCTGCGTCGACAATTTCTTCACTGGCGCGCGCGGCAACATTGCGGGCCTGCTCGACAACAAGCGGTTCGAATTGCTGCGTCACGACGTGACCCATCCGCTGTTTGTCGAGGTCGACGAAATCTACAATCTGGCCTGTCCGGCCTCGCCGATCCATTACCAGTTCGATCCGGTGCAGACGACCAAGACGAGCGTGATCGGCGCCATCAACATGCTGGGTTTG
>JAGRLL010000019.1:20323-23365 GCA_020441855.1 Nitratireductor sp. | reverse complement strand
CGCATGCCGATGCTGTGGACCTATGGCGTCAACACCGGCCGGCTGACGCCGAACGAGTTCGTTGCGGTTACCTCGACCAATATCGCCAAGATCCTCAATTGCTATCCGAGGAAGGGGGCGATCGTCGAAGGCGCGGATGCCGACATCGTGGTCTGGGACCCGGAAAAGGAAAAGACGATCTCCGCCGGCGCGCAGCAATCGGCCATCGACTACAATGTCTTCGAGGGCAAGAAGGTGAAGGGCCTGCCGCGTTACGTGTTGAGCCGCGGCGAAATCGTCATCGACGACGGTGCGGTCAAGACGAAGGAAGGCCACGGCGAATTCGTCTCGCGCGAGCCCTTCCAGGCGGTCAACAAGGCGCTGTCGACCTGGAAGGAACTGACCGCGCCGCGCCCGGTCGAGCGCACCGGCATTCCGGCGAGCGGGGTATAGGCATTTGAAGCATGCGCTTCGCGATACAAGGCGAATGGGACTGCGCCTGCTTTTGATGGCGGCGCTGGCCGCAGCAGGCGTCGCGCTGGCCTATGGTCTGTCGGTCATCGAACGCCACTTCACCAAGCGTGCGCCGCTCGAATTCGAGCTCCCAAGCGAGAAGAGGGCGAAGCAGCAATGAATATGTTCGCCCGGCGTGAAATCTCAGGCGGCGACTTGCCCGGCGCCATTGCCGGCCAGTCTCGCGACGGCTTACTCCACCAATGCCTCAAGTTCGGGCAGCAGCGTGACGCTTTCCTGTTCACTGGGGTCGGTGCGGGCGATGATTGCGGTGACCGGTTCGCTGGAATTGTTGATCGGCAGGTGGGGAACGTCTGCCGGGATATAGACCATGTCGCCGGCAACGGTCTCCATCAGGTTCTCCAGTTTCTCGCCCCAATACATGATCGCCTTGCCGGAAAGCACGTAGATCGCGGTCTCGTGCGTGTCGTGCTTGTGGGCCTTGGCCTTCGCGCCCGGCGGTATGGTGAGAAGATGCATGCAGATGCCTTGCGAACCAACCGTTTCGGCTGCAATGCCCTCGAAATAATCGAACCCCTGTTTGCCGCCATACGTTTTCTCGGCGCGAACAATCCTGCATGTCGGTTTCTGGCGCGTTTCCTGCATGTGGTATCCGTTTCTGATCATGTTGCGTTGCCGCTTCCGGCCCGCATCGGGGAAAATTCTGCATGGTGAAGACAACAGCGAAAAAAGCTTCGTCGCGGACGGCGAAAGTGTCAAGCAAGTCGGCAGCTTCGGCCAGGCCGGCCCAACCCGCCGTGATTTCGGCGAAGAACCTGTCGCTCACCTTCCGCACCGACGACGGGCCGGTGCATGCGCTGTCCAACGTCAATCTGGAAATCGGCAAGGGCGATTTCGTCTCCTTCATCGGCCCTTCGGGCTGCGGCAAGACCACGCTGCTGCGCGTCATCGCCGATCTCGAACAGCCGACCGCCGGCGAAATCTCGGTCAACGGCATGACGCCGGAGGCCGCCCGCCTGGCGCGCGCCTATGGCTATGTATTCCAGGCCGCCGCGCTCTATCCCTGGCGCACCATCGAGAAGAACGTCGCGCTGCCGCTGGAGATCATGGGTTACACGGCGGAGGAGCGGAAGAAGCGCGTCGCGCGCACGCTCGATCTGGTCAATCTCACCGGCTTCGAGAAGAAATATCCGTGGCAATTGTCGGGTGGCATGCAGCAGCGCGCCTCGATCGCCCGCGCGCTCGCCTTCGACGCCGACATCCTGCTGATGGACGAGCCCTTCGGCGCGCTCGACGAGATCGTCCGCGATCATCTCAACGAGCAATTGCTGCATCTGTGGGAGACGACCAACAAGACGATCTGTTTCGTCACCCATTCCATTCCCGAAGCCGTCTATCTGTCGACACGGATCGTCGTCATGAGCCCGCGCCCGGGCCGCGTCACCGACGTGATCGAGTCTACGCTGCCGAAGGAACGGCCGCTGGAAATCCGTGAATCGGAGGAATTCCTGCGCATCGCCCACCGTGTGCGCGAGGGTCTTCGCGCCGGTCACAGCTACGACGAATGAGGACAAGGATTTGCGCTGGCTGAGCGAAGGCAAGACACTTCCAGTTCTCACCGTTGTCGCGGCGATCGTGCTCGCCTGGTATGTCGGCACCTTTGTCCTGAACGCGCCGTTCGAACGCGACCAGGCTACGCGCGCCGGCACGGAAATCGGCTTCTCGCAATTGCTGTCGAGAACCATGGCGCAGGAGCGTCCCGTCCTGCCGGCGCCGCATCAGGTGATCGAGGAATTGTGGGACACGACCGTTGCAAAGAAGATCACGTCCAAGCGCAGCCTTGTCTTTCACGCCTGGATCACGCTTTCGGCGACATTGCTCGGTTTCGCCATTGGCACCGTGCTTGGCGTCGCGCTGGCCATCGGCATCGTCTACAACCGTGCGATGGACAAGTCGGTGATGCCCTGGGTCATTGCCAGCCAGACCATCCCGATCCTGGCCATCGCGCCGATGATCATCGTCGTGCTCAATTCCGTCGGCATATCGGGTTTGCTGCCCAAGGCGCTGATCTCGACCTATCTTTCCTTCTTTCCTGTCGTCGTCGGCATGGTCAAGGGACTGCGCAGTCCCGAGGCGATACAGCTCGATCTCATGCGCACCTACAACGCCTCCGGAAGCCAGACCCTTTGGAAGCTGAGGTGGCCGGCCGCCGCGCCGTACCTGTTCACCTCGATGAAGGTTGCCGTCGCCACCGCCCTTGTCGGCGCGATCGTCGGCGAACTGCCCACGGGTGCGGTTGCCGGGCTCGGTGCGAGGCTGCTGACCGGTTCCTATTACGGCCAGACAATACAGATCTGGTCTGCGCTGTTCATGGCCGCCGCGCTTGCCGCGGTGCTGGTGATGCTGGTGGGCGTAGGCGAGCGCCTCGTGATGAGCCGCATGGGAGAACGGCCATGACCGGGTATGACTTTGCGATTGTCGGCGCGGGCGCGGCCGGGCTGGCCGCTGCCAAGGAATTCGGTCGGGCCGGCAAATCGTTCATCGTGCTGGAGGCAATGGACCGCATCGGCGGACGGGCATGGAGCGAAA
>JAGRLL010000019.1:17822-20247 GCA_020441855.1 Nitratireductor sp. | reverse complement strand
CGGAAGCGATTGCTGCGGGCTGGACGCTCCACCATCACGACATGGGCCTGGAGCAGGTCTATTTCGGCCGCGAGGCGGCAACCAGGGCGCAGATGCGGGAAATGGAAGAGGCCGATTCGGCTTTCTCCGAAATGCTGATGGTCTACAGCTCCAATTCCGATCGTGCCTCTGAACTGATGGTGGCGAACAGGATCGGTCATGCCGCGACGACCTTCGCCGGTCCGATGGACTTCGCACAAGATATCGACGAGATCTCCATCGCCGACTTCTCGAAGGCGGCAGATCTCGATCCGAACTATTTCACGAAGGAAGGTTTCGGCGCGCTGGTTTGCCGTTGGGGGGCGGACGTACCGGTATCGCTTTCAACGCCGGTCAGGAACATCCGCTGGGACGGACCGGGTGTCGAACTCGAAACCGACAACGGCACGGTCCGCGCCGGCAAGGCGCTGGTTACGGCATCGACCGGCGTGCTTGTAAACAGGATGCTGCGTTTCTCGCCCGAACTTCCCTGGGAACACGACGCCGCCATCGAGGACCTCCCGATGGGCCTGCTGACCAAGATACCGCTCGCGATTGCGCGCGACGCGCTGGACAGGAACGCTTTCGACGACGTTCTGGTCGAAAGCCGCTCCAGCCGGGACATCTTCTTCCTGTGTTACCCCTTCGATCTCGATCTGGTGGTTGGATTCGTTGGCGGAGACTTCGCCTGGGAGATCGAATGCGCCGGCGCCGAGGCAGGCGTACACTTCGCCACCGAAACGCTTGCCTCCATCTTCGGTTCGAAGATCCGCAATTCGGTTTCGAAGGGTTCCATGACGCGCTGGGGTTCGGAAAGATGGACGCGCGGCGCCTATGCCGCCGCCAGGCCGGGGTTTGCCGGCGCGCGCGACACGCTTACAAAACCGGTAGGCGAACGCATATGGTTCGCCGGCGAAGCGCTCGCGGGACCCTTGATGCAGACCTGTGGCGGCGCGCATCTGTCGGGCGAGGCGGTGGCGAGGAGGATGCTCGCTTCATGAACCAGTCCTACATTATCGGCGCGATCGTTTTCTGGCTCGGGGCCTGGGCGGCCAATGAATGGCTCGTGCGCCGCCAGACAGGGACGCGGTTCGGCTCGCGGGCGATCTCGCTCGCGGTTCCGCTTCTTTTCGGCATTTCCCTGCTCGTCTTGTGGGAAGGGCTGGTGCGCGGCCTGGATGTGCCGAAAGTCCTGCTCCCGGCGCCGTCTGCGATATGGGACCGGCTTACCTCTTCCCTGCCGACGCTGTGGGCGGATTTTCGCCAGACCTTCCTCAAGGCGGTTCTGGCCGGCTACGTCATCGGTTGCGGGCTCGGCTTCGTCGTCGCGATCGCGATCGACCGCTCGTCCTTTCTCAAGCGCGGTCTGCTGCCGCTCGGCAATTTCGTCTCGGCCTTGCCGATCATCGGCGTGGCGCCCATCATGGTGATGTGGTTCGGTTTCGACTGGCAGTCCAAGGCCGCGGTCGTCATCATCATGACTTTCTTCCCGATGCTGGTGAACACCGCTTCCGGCCTTGCAGCCTCCGGTCACATGGAGCGCGACCTGATGCGGACCTATGCCAGTTCCTATTGGCAGACGCTGGCGCTGCTGCGTCTTCCCGCTGCCGCGCCTTTCATCTTCAACGCACTGAAGATCAACTCCACTTTGGCGCTGATCGGCGCCATCGTCGCCGAATTCTTCGGCACACCCATTGTCGGCATGGGCTTCCGCATCTCCACCGAGGTCGGGCGCATGAATGTCGACATGGTTTGGGCGGAAATCGCGATCGCGGCACTCGCCGGCTCCGCCTTCTACGGCGCGGTTGCCCTTGCTGAAAGGGCAACCACCTTCTGGCATCCGTCTGTCCGTGGTGGATAGACACCTTTCAAGAGAGGGAACTGGAATGAAAAAGCACTTCAAGACGCTTTCGACCGGCGCAGTGGCGCTCGGTTTTGCGCTGACGGCGTTCTCGGCCGAGGCCGCGGACAAGGTGACGCTGCAGCTTCAATGGGTCACGCAGGCCCAGTTCGCCGGCTATTACGTCGCGCTCGACAAGGGGTATTACGAGGAAGAGAACCTCGAAGTCGAGATCAAGCCGGGCGGGCCGGACATCGCGCCGCCCCAGGTTCTTGCCGGCGGTGGCGCCGACGTGATGCTCAACTGGATGCCCTCCGCGCTTGCCGCGCGCGAAAAGGGCGTGCCCGTGGTCAACATCGCCCAGCCGCTCAAGAGCTCGGGCCTCATGCTGACCTGCTGGAAGGAGAGCGGCATCACCAAGCCCGAGGACTTCAAGGGCAAGACGATCGGCGTCTGGTTCTTCGGCAACGAATATCCGTTCCTCGCCTGGATGAGCCAGCTTGGCATCTCCACCGAGGGCGGCGCCGACGGCGTGACCGTGGTCAAGCAGGGCTTCAACGTCGATCC
>JAGRLL010000019.1:0-17812 GCA_020441855.1 Nitratireductor sp. | reverse complement strand
CAGAAGCAGGCCGACTGCATCTCGACCATGACCTACAACGAATACTGGCAGGTCATCGATGCCGGCGTCAGCCCGGACGACCTCGTCACCTTCAAGTACGAGGATTATGGCGTCTCGACGCTCGAGGACGGCATCTATGCGCTTGAGGACAAGCTCAAGGATCCGGCCTTTGCCGACAAGATGGTCCGCTTCGTCCGCGCCTCGATGAAGGGCTGGAAATACGCCGAAGCCAATCCGGACGAGGCAGCCGAAATCGTGCTCGAGAACGACGCGACCGGCGCCCAGACGGAGAAGCACCAGAAGCGCATGATGGGCGAGATCGCCAAGCTGACCGCCGGCTCCAACGGCGCGCTTGACCCGGCCGACTACGAGCGCACGGTCAAGACCCTGCTGGCCGGCGGCTCCGACCCGGTCATCACCAAGGAGCCGGAAGGCGCCTGGACGCACGCGATCACCGACGTCGCGCTGAAATAGGCCCGGCCGTACGGATCGAAACGGGAAGGGGCGGATCTGTTCCGCCCCTTTTCCTTTCCTATTACCCCGGCCGCAGACCGGAATGGACCATGGCCCGCCTGATTCTCTTCACCGACCTCGACGGCACACTGCTCGATCACGAGACCTATTCCTGTGCGCCCGCGCTTCCCGTTCTCGAAAGGTTGGCGGGTTTGGGCGTCCCGGTTGTCCTTGCCAGTTCCAAGACGGCGACCGAAATCGCCGCGCTGCAGAATGAACTCGGCCTCTCGCAATGGCCGGCCATTGTCGAGAACGGCGCCGGCATCGTCTGGCCGCACGCGGAAGGCGCAGTTGACGAGGGTGGCGACATGCATGTCCGCATACGCGCCGCCCTTGACGGCATGGACCCGGTGATGCGGAGCAGGTTCTCGGGGTTTTCCGATTGGAGCGTGGAAGAAGTGGCGCGCCGCACCGGCCTTTCGCTCGATGCCGCCGCGCGTGCCCGTCAGCGAAAGTTTTCCGAGCCCGGCGTCTTTGCCGGCGATCCGGGGGAGCGCGGCGCCTTCATCAAGACGTTGCGCGCGCTTGGTCTGGATGCGCGCATGGGTGGACGCTTTTTGACCATTTCACAGGGCGCGACCAAGGCCGGGCGAATGGCGGGGGTCGTCGAGCGCCTGGGTGGCGACGAAACGGCAATGACCGTGGCGCTTGGCGATGCGCTGAACGATGTAGAGATGCTCGAAGCCGCCGATCTTGGCGTTGTCGTCGCCAACCCCTCGCACGCGCCTCTGCCCGCGCTTCGCGGAGAGGACGATGGCCGGATCATCCGAACCGTGTTGCCGGGTCCCGCCGGCTGGGCGCAGGCGGTTGGTGATATTCTCGACCGCCAGGGCTGAAACATGGGTGGAAACGCCCCGGCGGCATTTATTTGATCGATGTCATGTGAAAGCATGATCAGGACTGGCAAGGGAGATACATGGCTGATTTTCATCAGACCGGAACGGTCGCCACACTCCACAACCTGCGTTCGCGCGACGATGGGTATCTGGAACGCGATCTGGTTGCCTTTGCCCAGAACCGGCGCATCACGCTGATCCTGCCCTCGCTCTTTTCCGAACTGGAAGGTCCGGCGCTCAAGGGCATTGTCGAAGTGCTGGCCGAGGTTCCCTATCTCGACGAGATCGTCATCGGTCTCGACAGGGCCGACGAGGAACAGTTCGCCTATGCGCGCGAGTTCTTCTCCGTTCTGCCGCAGCGCCATCGCATTTTGTGGAATGATGGCCCGCGCCTGCGCGCGATCGACGAAAAGCTCGCTTCCGGCGGGCTGGCGCCCTCCGAGCCGGGCAAGGGCCGCAATGTCTGGTACTGCATGGGCTATGTGATGGCCGCGGGCCGGGCCGATGTCATCGCCCTGCACGATTGCGACATCGTCACCTATTCGCGCGAATTGCTGGCCCGGCTCGTCTATCCCGTCGCCAATCCGGCATTCCCCTACACCTTCTGCAAGGGCTATTACGCCCGCGTTGCAGAGGGTAAGATGAACGGCCGGGTGACGCGTCTGCTGGTCACGCCGATATTGTCGGCGCTGGAAAAGACGATCGGCCGCCACGAATATCTCGATTACCTGAAAGGCTACCGCTATCCGCTCACCGGCGAATTCGCCATGCGTGCCTCCATCCTGCCCGACATGCGTATCCCGTCGGACTGGGGGCTGGAGATAGGCGTGCTGTCGGAAGTCTGGCGCAATTTGTCGGACCGCTCCGCCTGCCAGGTGGATATCTCCGACCATTACGACCACAAGCATCAACCGCTGAGCCAGGAAGACCCGAAAGCAGGCCTGTCGCGCATGTCCTCCGACATCGCCAAGGCGCTGTTCAGAAAGCTCGCCACCGATGGCGTGGTCTTCAATTCCGAGACCTTCCGCACGCTGAAAGCGACCTATTACCGCCAGGCGCTCGACCTGATCGACACCTATTATTCCGACGCGGTGATGAATGGCCTGATCTTCGACCGCCATCGCGAGGAGGAGGCCGTCGAGCTGTTCGCCGCCAACATCGTCGAGGCCGGCCAGACCTTCCTCGACAATCCGATGGAAACGCCCTTCATCCCCAACTGGCGCCGCATCAATTCGGCTTTCCCGGATTTGATGAGCCAGCTGCGCGTCGCGGTGGCGGCGGACAACGCCTGAATTCGTCGCGCGCCTATCTGGCGCGATTGGTGATCCATGCGCACTGGTAGGGTCCCAGCGTCAGGGTTTTCTCGTTGCGCGAGATCGTCTGGCCGGAGAGCAGGTCGTGCCATTCGTCGTGGCCGATCAGGTTCAGGCTCATCACCGGCAGTTCGACCGTTTCCGCGCTCACGTTGTGAAGCGCGAAGATCGACTGGTCGCGGTCGAGACTCTGGCGCCAGAAGCCGAAAATCCGGTCGCCCAGCTGCAAGGTGAATTGCGTCGCATTGGGATGGAAGGCCGGCTGGCGCGCGCGCACCGCGATGGTCTTGCAGATCCGGTCGAATGCCTTTGCCTGCGGTGTCGAGGGGTCGCCCAGCACCTCGTTAAGGGACGGGTAATCCCACTGATGGCGGTTGATCGAACGCCGGTGTCCTGTCTTGACCATGCGTTCATGGTCGTTCGGCGTTCCCAGCATCGCATGGATGTAGAGCGCGGGAATGCCTTCCAGCGCAAGCATGATCGTTTGCGAGGTGACGAGCCGGTCGACCTGGTATCCGTCCTCTTCCAGGCCGTCGCCCGGCCCTTGCCAGTCGATCGTGCCCTTGAAGGCGTCGAACAGGGTCGTGTTGATCTCGTAGGGTTTCTCGCTTCCGTCGGCCATGCGTCGGTACGAGACGCGTCCGCCGAAACGTTCGATCGCCTCGATCGTCTGGGTGATTTCCTCCTCGCTAAGCAGGCCCTCCGCCGGTCTCAGGCCGATACCGTCATGCGAGGCGACGAAGTTGAAATAGGCGCAGCCCAGTTGCGCCGGCGGCATCGCCATCTGCCAGGTGTTGAGGTGTCTCGCCGTGCCCGCCAGCATGGCATGCACGACCAGCGGCGGCAGCGGAAAATTGTAGATCGCGTGCGCCTCGTTGCGATTGCCGAAATAGGACAGGTTCTCCGCATTCGGCACATTGGTCTCGGTGATCAGGATCACCGGTTCGGTGGCGAAATCGCAGAGCGTGCGCATCAGCCGCACGATCTCGTGGGTTTCGGGCAGATGGATGCAGTTCGTCCCGATTTCCTTCCAGATGAAGGCAACGGCGTCGAGCCGGATCACGCGTACGCCATGGTCGATATAGGAGCGCATGATGCGAAGGAACTCGATCAGCACCTCCGGATTGGCGAAGTTGAGATCGACCTGGTCGTGACTGAACGTGCACCACACGTGCCTTTTGCCGTTCGCGGTTTCCACCTCGCGCAACAGCGGACTGGTGCGCGGCCGCACGACCGCCGACAGATCGTCCTCGGGCGAGGCCTCGATGAAGAACTTGTCGTAGGGCGCCTTGCCCTGACGGTATTCGGAAAACCATTGTCCCTGGCTGGAAACGTGGTTCAGCACCAGATCGGCCATCAGCTTGAATTCGCCGGCGATGCGGGTGATGTGATGCCAGTCGCCGAAGCGGCTGTCGACCGCGCGGTAATCGGTGATGGCGAAGCCGTCGTCGGACGTCCACGGAAAGAAGGGCAGGATGTGGACACCGGTCGTGGTTTCGCTCAGCCGGCGCAGCAGGAAATCGTTGAGCAGATCGAGGGGAACGTGCTCGCCGTCGACCATGCTGTCGGCATAGGTAATGACGAAGGCGTCCTTCTGGGACCAGAGCGTGTTGCCGGGAATGCGGCTGCGCCGGCGCACGGTCGATGCTTCGTAGAAGGCGGCGGCGATGCGTTCGGCAAGCGCGGCGGCGTCTTCGTGCGGATAGATGCGCTCCACATGCGCGCGCAGCTTTGCCTCGAGCGCCGAAGGCATCCCGACCTGCTGCGAAACACTTTCCACTCTTTTGTCCATGCGTTCCCGGGTTTTCTCGATACCCGAAGCCTACGCAGGGCGAGGCCGTCTTTGAAGCCCAAATTTAGGGCACGCCGGATTATTGGGCAATCAGCGCAAGCCGGCGCTCGGTGATCAGGCCCGGGTGGCGGGCTCGCCGGCCGGCGCGCCAAGACCGCGCGAGACGAGAATACGTTCGCGAAAGACCGAGATGATCGCGTCGTAGATCGCATCGCCGCCGACCTTGTCCTCGACGCCGTTGTCGATGTTCGGATTGTCGTTGACCTCGATGACGATCGGCTTGCCGTCGATCTCCTTCATGTCGACGCCGTAGAGCCCGCGGCCCATTTGCAGAGAGGCCTTGACCGCGGCCTTGACGATCCTTTCGGGTACGTCGGCAAGCGTCAGCGTCTCGAAGCCGCCGCTATCGGTCTTGCCCTTGGCCTTGTGATTGTAGATCTGCCAGTGGCCGCGCGCCATGTGGTACTTGCAGGCATAAAGCGGTTTGCCGTCGAGCACCCCGATGCGCCAGTCATAAGCTGTCGGCAGGAATTCCTGGGCAAGGATGATAAAGGAATCTTCCAGCATCTTGGCCGCTTTCTCGATGAATTCCGACCGGTCGCCGACCTTGATGACGCCACGCGAGAACGAACCGTCGGGAATCTTCAGGACGACGGGAAAGGCCATTTCGCCAGCCAGTTCCTTCATGTTTGCCCTTGTGATCATCGCCGTCTTCGGTGTGGCGATGTGGGCGCGCGCCATGGCCTCGCGCAGATAGACCTTGTTGGAACAGCGCAGGATCGAGACCGGATCGTCGATCACCGGCATGCCTTCGGCTTCCGCCATGCGCGCGAAGGTGAAGGTGTGATTGTCGATATTGGTCGTCTCGCGAATGAACAGCGCGTCGAAGCTCGTCAGCCGGTCGAGTTCCTTCGGCCCGATCACCTCGGCCTGGATGTTCTGCCGGTCGGCTGCACGCACGAAATTGCGGATGGCCTGTTCGGTGGAGGGCGGAAACGCCTCCTTCGGATTGACGAGGATGGCGAGATCGAACGCGGCGCGCCTGCGTCTGAGCCCCGGATTGCGCCGGCTCTGGCAATAATCGCTGAGGCAGCCGAGAAAGCGTGGCATGTCGGCAGGCGAGAGGCTCGCGGTCGACAACGGCCAGATATAGTCGACCTGCCAGCCATTCTTGTGCTTCGACAGCATGACCTCCAGCACGGGCGCCGGAAACAGCCGATAGGCGCGCGCCGCCATGCGCCGCGCCCACTCGGCCTCGGCCTGGCCGAAATAGATTTCGATGGTGATCTTGGCCTGTGCGCCGCCGGTTTCGTTCCCGGTGTCGGCCGGCACCCGGTCCTTGACCAGCGCGGTCAGTTCGCCGAGATAGTTCTTGTAGAGCTTTTTCCAGGAAAGCCCGGTCACCGTGTCCATGTTGGGAATGGCGCGCTGCGCGCGCGCCTCGGCCAGCAACGACACGTAATAACCCTGGCTCAGATAGTCTTCCACCGGGCACAGATTGACGACCTGGCGTGCCCCCGCCGCGATCTCGGGCCGCGCCAGATAATCGGCCGCCGAGATCAGTCGCACATTGAGCGATTTCGCCGTTTCCTCGATCGGCTTGCGATCCTGGGCGCGGCCGACGACGATGACGATGGAGGGGTGGCGTCCGCTTGGCAGCGTTCCGGCGGTTTCGGCCGGCAGCACCTTCTCCATCTGGATCGCTTCGCCGCCGTCTTCGTAATAGCGGGGCAATACCTTGCGTGCCGCGTAACCGTGGCGCTGATAGAAGGCCTGCGTCGCGGGATCGTCGCTGCGCACTTCAAGGCGAAGGCGGGCGAGGTCGCGTTTTCCCGCTTCCGCCTCGCAGGCCGCCAGCAGGTCGCGTCCTATTCCCGCACCGCGCCGCCTTTCGTCGACCGCGATCGAATAAAGCCGGGCATGGCCCGCCTTGGCGCGAAAATGCAGCAGTGCGTAGCCGACCGCATTGTCGTCCGCGTCGGCGGCGACCAGCAGCACGTGGTGATCGCGCTTGATGGCTTCCGCAAAGGAGCGGCCCGACAATTGGTCGGACTTGAAACTGTTCGTTTCGATTGCCTGGAGCGGAGCTAGATCGGCCTTCTTGGCCGCGCGTATCTGGATCATTGGCCGGACAGCTAAAAGGGGAACGCGTTGCTAGGCGCTCCGATTGTGGCGGAATTCGCACGGCGCTCGCTTGACGGTTGAATTGAGCATCACTTTTCAGGCAAAGCCGTTCGCGCGATATTTATCCCGCCATCCGTTTTTGCGAAAGATGCCATCGCGTGGCGTCCATGAAAGGCTTTCCCATTGTCAGCATCGTCCGGTGACCTGCTCGATACCCTCTGTGATCTGGCGCGCCGCGGCGGTGACATCGCCATGGCGCATCACGGTCGGCTGGAAAACGTCATGACCAAGGCCGACGACAGTCCGCTCACGGTCGCCGACCTGGAAGTGGATCGCTGTCTTTGCGAGGGTCTCGAAAAGGCATTCCCCGACATTCCCGTCGTGACCGAGGAACGCGCGGAAAGCCATGCGCCGGGCTTTGTCGGCTCGCAATTCTTCCTGGTCGATCCCATCGACGGCACCAAGGAATTCATCAGGAACCGGGGCGAATTCACGGTGAACATCGCGCTCATCGAGGACGGCCAGCCCGTTGCCGGTGTCGTCTGTGCACCGGCGGTCGGCCGGTTGTTTGCCGGAAAGGCGGGCGAGGGCGCGTTTGAACTGCCATACGCGCCGTCACGCATGATTGATGGGCCGCGCAATGTCCTTAAGCCGCGCACGCCTGACAATGGCGCGCTCGTCGTCGTCGCCAGCCGCTCGCATCTGACGCCCGAAACGAAGGCTTTCATCGACGCCAATCCGGTCGCCAGTTTCACCAGCGCCGGTTCCTCGCTGAAATTCTGCCTGCTGGCCGCCGGCGAGGCCGATCTGTACCCGCGTTACGGGCCCACGATGGAATGGGACACGGCCGCCGGCCACGCCATACTCGCGGCGATCGGCGGCGTGGTGGAAGACCTTTCCGGCGCAACGCTTCGATACGGCAAGCCGGATTATCGAAATCCGAACTTCATTGCCTATACGCCCGGTACGCAATTTCGGCGCAATGCGGGCTGGACGGCTGGTTGAAGGAATCGAACGTCGCGACGGGTGTGGCACGACAAGGTGCGAGAGGTATCTCCCTGCTTGCCCACCCCCGCAGGCTTTTCATGGGAAATGCCCCTCGCACCTTTCGCCGGAACGCATCGTCAGCCAGGCCGCTCGACCCCACACAAACGGCGCCTGGCCGCGTCCCACGTGCCCACTCAAGCGCCAAAGCCTTAAGGCCGCGTTAACCAGAACGGGCGAGGGACAATCTTTGGAAAATCAATCCTCGTCCCCGAGATCGAGTGCGGTTTCCAGCTGCAAAAGCGCTGCCCTCACGGCAGCCTGCTTGCCGCCAAGCCGCGCCAGCACTTCCTGTTCGGCTTCGAGCACCAGGGGCACGATTTCGCGATAGGCGGAGCGGCCCTTCGCGGTGAAGCGAAGCTTCATCTGGCGCCGGTCGCCATCGTCGGTGGTGCGTTCGATCCAGCCCATGTCGGTCAGCCGTGCGACCGCGCGCGAAATTGTCGATTTGTGGGTGTGCGTCGAGCGAACGACTTCCTGTGCGGTGACGGGTTCGCGCGCACCCAGTGTCGCCAGCACCCGCCATTCCGGGATGTCGATGCCATAGCGCGCACCGTAGATCTCGAACAGGCGTCGCGACATCTCTGCCGAAAGCCGGTTCAGCCGGAACGGCAGGAAACTCGTCAGATCGAGATTGTCGGTCATGGTCACCCGCATTGCCGCAAATGGTTTCAAACGGGACCATAATGGCGAGCCGTGCGATTGAACAGTTCGTCCGGCGCGCGGAATGGTAATTGGATATTCGTCAGTTGCGCGGCGTCGAAATGCGGTTCTTTCAAGTCTGGCACTATCCCCGATTTCTGTTAGTCTTCGTTGGTAATCAGCGTTTGGAGGGTTCGATGTCATTTACGCGATTGACTATTTTCGCCACGGCAATTGCACTTGCCATTTCGCCGGCACTGGCCGGGGAAACACTGGACCGGGTCATGTCGACCAAGACATTGACCATGTCTTCCGACCCCGAATATCCACCGCAATCCTTCCTCAACGACCAGAACGAGATGGATGGATTCGACGTCGATGTCGGCAAGGAAATCGCCAAGCGCATGGGCGTCGAACTCAAGCTCGTGACCCCGGCCTGGGAAGTCATCACCGCCGGTGGCTGGTCGGGCCGCTGGGACATGTCCGTCGGCTCCATGACGCCGACCAAGGCGCGCTCCGAAGTGTTGAGCTTCCCCGCCATCTACTATTACACGCCGGCTTCCTTCGCCGTTCATACCGATTCCAAGGCGACGGCGATCGCGGACCTCAACGGGAAGGTGATCGGCTCGTGCGGCGGCTGCACCTATGATTCCTATCTCAACAAGGATCTGGTGATCGACGCGGAGGGCGTTCCCTCGTTCGACTATCAGGTCACCGCGGGCGAGATCAAAACCTACGACACCGACACCAACGCCTTCGACGATATGCGTCTTGGCGACGGTGTGCGCCTCGACGCGGTCTTCTCCGCGCTGCCGACCATCCAGGAAGCGATCAAGAATGGCTACCCGATGAAGGTGCTCGGCGACCCGGCCTTCTACGAACCGCTGGCGGTTGCCACCGACAAGGGCGATGCCGAATTCGACGCCAAGATCACCGAGATCGTCGATGCGATGCACAAGGACGGCACGCTGACCGCGCTCTCGATGAAGTGGTACGGAGCCGATCTGACCTCGGTCAAGTAACGTGAGCGAGGCGCCTTTGGCGCGGCCGGCACCGCCGGTCGTGCCGTGGACGGAGCGCATGGCTTTGTCGCGCATGGACGGCGTCTTGTTCGCTGTCCTTGCCGCGATCTTCCTCGCGATGCGTCTTGGCGGCACGCGCATCGGAGCGCTGTTCGTGCCGTTGCTGGGCTCCGCTGCCGGCCCTGGCGCCGGCGGAGAAGTCACCTGGTTGCTCCATCTCGCCGTCGCGCTTCTGCTGGCGGCGGTCGTCACCGTCAACATTCTGCTGTTGCGTACGCTGCCCTTTCCGATCCAGGTCGCCTTCATCTGGATCGAATTGCTGCTGCTGTTCGTCTTTCTGATCAACAGTTTCGGCCGCGATCTCGGCGTCTGGTTCGAAACCAGCCGGTCGGGTGAGACCAATCTGGCTTATCTGGTCACGACGGGTGCGGTGACGACGCTGTACGTCTCGATGATCTCGATCCTGCTCGCCTGCATTCTGGCGCTGTCGGCCGCGCTCGGCCGCCTGTCGGAATCGGGGCCGGCCTATGCATTGTCGACGTTCTACATCTCGTTTTTCCGCGGCACGCCGCTGCTGCTGCAGGTCTACCTGATCTATATCGGTCTGCCTCAGCTTGGACCGCAATTCGCCATGGATGCGGTTCCTTCCGGCATCCTGGCGCTGTCGCTTTGCTATGGCGCCTATATGGCGGAGATCTTCCGTGCCGGCATCCTCGGTGTGCCGAGCGGCCAGCATGACGCCGCCAAGGCGCTCGGTCTCAAGAAGGGCATGACCTTCCGCAAGATCATCTTCCCGCAGGCCATGCGCCTGATCGTGCCCCCGACGGGAAACCAGTTCATCGCCATGCTCAAGGATTCCTCGCTCGTCTCCGTCATGGGCGTCTGGGAACTGACCAAGACTGCGCAGATCATCGGCAAGCGCGACTTCCGCGTCTTCGAGATGCTGATCGCCGCCGCCATCATCTACTGGATCATGTCGATCTGCTTCGAACTGATCCAGTCCCGCATCGAGGCCTATTACGGTCGCGGTCAGGAGCGATGACCAACAGACGCTCAATATAGTCTCACTTGCAACTAAATTGCGTTTCCTCTAGAATTCTGCGCGACGGGAGCGGCTGCCTGGCCGCGTTCGCACGCTTTCAGGGAGGATGCCATGAACGTCAATTCGAATGCCTCCGGGATGACCCGCGCCGTATCGGTAACGGGTACGCATGAGGGCTACATGCCGGGTTTCGGCAACGATTTCGAAACCGAGGCGCTGCCCGGCGCGCTGCCGCAGGGCCAGAACAGCCCGCAAAAATGCGAGTACGGGCTTTACGCGGAGCAATTGTCGGGTACCGCTTTCACCGCGCCGCGGGGCCAGAACGAGCGCACCTGGTGTTACCGAATCCGCCCCTCGGTCAAGCATACCGCCCGTTTCAACAAGATAGACCTGCCCTACTGGAAATCGGCGCCGCACATCGTGGACGACGTGATTTCGCTTGGCCAGTACCGCTGGGATCCGACGCCGATCAGGGAGGAAAAGCTGACCTGGCTGACGGGCATGCGCACCATGACGACCGCCGGCGACGTCAACACCCAGGTCGGCATGGCGAGCCACATCTATCTGATCACGCAATCGATGGAGGACGAGTATTTCTTCTCCGCCGATTCCGAATTGCTGGTCGTGCCCCAGCAAGGCCGTATCCGTTTCGCCACCGAGCTGGGCATCATCGATCTCGAACCCAAGGAGATCGCCATCATCCCGCGCGGCCTGGTTTATCGGGTCGAATTGCTGGAAGGCCCGGCGCGCGGCTTCGTCTGCGAGAATTACGGTCAGAAATTCGACCTGCCCGGACGCGGCCCGATCGGCGCCAATTGCCTCGCCAATCCGCGCGATTTCAAATGCCCGGTTGCAGCCTTCGAGGATCGTGAGGTCGAAAGCCGGGTAGTGGTCAAATGGTGCGGCCAGTTCCACGAGACCTTTATCCCGCAATCGCCGCTCGACGTGGTTGCCTGGCACGGCAATTACGCGGTCTACAAATACGACCTGAGAACCTATTCGCCGGTTGGCGCCATCCTGTTCGACCACCCCGATCCATCGATCTTCACCGTGCTGACGGCGCCGTCCGGTCAGCCGGGTACGGCCAATATCGATTTCGTGCTGTTCCGNNGGATGGTGGCCGAGCATTCCTTCCGTCCGCCCTGGTACCACAAGAACATCATGTCGGAACTGATGGGTAACATCTACGGCGTCTACGACGCCAAGCCGAAAGGTTTTGTGCCGGGCGGTGTCAGCCTGCACAACATGATGCTGCCGCACGGACCGGACCGCAACGCTTTCGAGGGAGCGGCGAACGAGGAGCTCAAGCCGGTCAAGCAGGACAACACGATGCAGTTCATGTTCGAGACGCGTTTTCCCCAGCACCTGACCGAATTCGCCGCCAACGAGGCGCCGTTGCAGGACGACTACATCGACTGCTGGGATTCGCTCGAGAAGAAGTTCGACGGTACCCCCGGCATCAAGTAATCCTCTTCGAATCGAGTGTCGGGTCTGAAGGGCGGCCCGACATGACGACCCAATGTGACGATCCAGTGTGACGGTCCTTAGTGACGGGGGAGAAATCCGAACATGAAACTTGCAACCTTGAAAAACGGCACGCGCGACGGCAGGCTCGTCGTCGTGTCGGCCGACCTGACCCAGAGCACCGGTGCCGACGACATTGCGCCGACGCTGCAGGCGGCGCTCGATGACTGGGCCGCTGTCGCGCCCAAGCTCGCCGCCCTTGCCGAAAGTCTCGAGCACGGTTCGGTGCCCGCGCAACGCTTCCACGAACATGATTGCATGTCGCCTCTGCCACGCGCTTACCAGTGGGCGGACGGTTCGGCCTATGTGAATCATGTCGAACTTGTGCGCCGTGCGCGCGGCGCGGAAATGCCGCAAAGCTTCTGGAGCGATCCGCTGATGTATCAGGGCGGTTCGGATTCCTTCCTCGGCCCCCGCGATCCCGTTTCGATGGCGGACGAGGCCTGGGGCATCGACATGGAAGGCGAGATCGCCGTCGTCGTCGACGATGTGCCGGCGGGTGCGAGCGTCGATGAGGCGCGCGAGGCCATCCGCCTCGTCATGCTGGTCAACGACGTCAGTCTGCGCGGTCTTATTCCCGCCGAACTCGCCAAGGGTTTCGGCTTCTTCCAGTCCAAACCGTCCTCGGCCTTTTCACCGGTGGCCGTTACCCCGGACGAGCTGGGCGAAGCCTGGGATGGCGGCAAGCTGAACCTGCCGCTTGTCGTCGACGTCAACGGCAAGCCCTTCGGCAGAGCCGATGCCGGCGTCGACATGACCTTCGACTTCCCCACGCTCGTTGCGCACGCCGCGAAGACGCGCCCGCTGTGTGCGGGTTCCATCATCGGTTCGGGCACGGTGTCGAACAAGCTCGACGGCGGGCCTGGCAAGCCGATCTCACAAGGGGGTGTCGGTTATTCCTGCATCGCCGAAATCCGCACCATCGAAACCATCCAGGGCGGGGGTCCGAAGACGCCGTTTCTGCGCTTCGGCGATACGGTCCGCATCGAGATGAAGGACAAGGCCGGCCATTCCATCTTCGGCGCAATCGAACAGAAAGTGGAAAAGAACGCATGACCAAGCAATTTGCGTCCGCCGGCGATCTCGCCGAAAAGAAGGTTTCCTTCATCGAGATCGGACGGGACATCTGGGCTTTCACCGCCGAGGGCGACCCCAATACAGGCGTCATCATCGGCGACGACAGCGTGATGANNGATCGTCGAGGCGCAGGCGACGCCGGAACTCGCCGGCAAGGTGATCGAGAAGGTGCGCTCCGTCACCGACAAGCCGATCAGCCATCTCGTGCTGACGCATTATCATGCCGTGCGTGTGCTGGGCGCCGCCGCCTATCACGCGCCGGCCATCGTCATGAGCGAGAAGGCGCGTTCCATGGTCGCCGAGCGCGGCGCGGAGGACCGCGAGTCCGAGTTCATGCGCTTCCCGCGCCTGTTCGCCGGTTACGATTCCATCGACAAGGTGCCGCCGCTGACCTGGCCGACCGTGACCTTCAACGACCACATGAGCATCTTTCTGGGCAAGCGTCGCGTCGATCTGATGTTCCTCGGACGCGCCCATACCGCCGGCGATATCGTTGCTTATGTCCCCGACGAGAACGTGATGTTCACCGGCGACATCGTCGAATACAGGTCCGCCTGCTATTGCGGCGACGGCCATTTCCACGACTGGCCGTCGACGCTCGAAAGGATAAGGGACTGGCAGGTCGATGCCATCGCGCCCGGCCGTGGCGATGCGCTGGTCGGTCCGGGCAAGGTCAACGACTCGCTCGACCTGACGGTCGACTTCCTGCGTTCGACCTACAATCCCGTGGCGCGGGTGGCGATGCGTGGCGGATCGCTCAAGGAAGCCTGGGACGCGTGCCGCGCCGCATGCGATCCGAAATTCTCCGACTATGCTATCTACGAGCACTGCCTGCCCTTCAACGTGGCGCGCGCCTATGACGAGGCGATGGGCATCGATACGCCCAGGATATGGACCGCCGAGCGCGACCGGCAGATGTGGGACGCGCTGCAGGGATGACCCCGTTTCTCGGCGGCATATTCGGCATTGCCGCGATCGCGGTGTTCATCTCCGGGATCCTGATTTCATACCGGATAGAAGCTCGCTCGAATCCGGCGCGTTTCGGTCGACGCCGCCTTGGCTACACAAACATCTTCGCAGTGGCGCTCAATATCGGCGTTGCGGGGGACGAGGAGACACAGGCGCTTCGCGGCAAGCTGCTGCAGCGGCTCGTGGTGGTCGCGCTCCTGTTTGCGGGACTTGGCGTCGTGGCGCTTGCGATGCCGTTTCAGGCAGGTTGAGGAGACAGGGGGGAGGAACAATGACCAGGATTTTCGAGACGCCGATCTATCCCTATGTCCGCTCGGCCGATCAGGATGCGGCGAGCCCGGCGCGCCATCCAGTTGTCGTGGTGGGCGCAGGGCCTGTCGGTCTTGCCGCCGCGGTCGATCTGGCGCAGGCCGGCACGCCGGTCGTGGTGCTCGACGAGAACGACAAGGTGAGCTGGGGTTCGCGCGCCATCTGCTTCGCCAAGCGTCCGCTCGAAATCCTGGACCGGCTGGGCTGCGGCGATCCGATGGTCGACAAGGGCGTGGTCTGGAACGTCGGCAAGGTGTTCTTCGACGAACGCCAGGTCTACGAGTTCAACCTGCTGCCCGAGGCCGGCCACAAGCGTCCCGCCTTCATCAATCTCCAGCAATACCATTTCGAGAAATATCTGGTCGACCGTGTCCGCGAACTGGAAGCCGCCGGCAAGCCCATCGAGATTCGCGGCGGCAACAAGGTAAGGTCGATCGACCAGCGCGAAGGCCATGTGCGCCTTGATATCGAAACGCCGGATGGCCCCTATGCGATCGATGCCGACTGGCTGGTCGCCTGCGACGGTGCGGCTTCGCCCATCCGCTCCATGATGGGTCTCGATTTCATCGGCCGCACCTTCGAGGACAATTTCCTCATCGCCGACATCGTCATGCAGGAAGGCGATTTCCCGACCGAGCGCTGGTTCTGGTTCGATCCGCCCTTCAATCGCGGCCAGTCCACGCTGCTGCACAAGCAGCCGGACAATGTCTGGCGCGTCGATTTCCAGCTCGGCTGGAACATCGACAAGGAAGAGGAAAAAAAGCCGGAAAACGTCACCCGCCGCCTGAAGGCGTTTCTGGGCGACGACGCAAGCTTCGAACTGGAATGGGTGTCGATATACACCTTCCAGTGCCGGCGCATGGCGAAGTTCCGCCACGGCCATGTTCTGTTCGCCGGCGATTCGGCCCATCAGGTCTCGCCTTTCGGCGCACGCGGCGCCAATTCCGGTTTGCAGGATACCGACAATCTTGTCTGGAAGCTGAAGCTAGTTCTGGAAGGCAAGGCGCCCGAAACCCTGCTCGACAGCTATGATGAGGAGCGCATCCACGGCGCCGACGAGAACATCCTCAATTCCAGCCGCTCGACCGATTTCATCACGCCGAAATCCGATATCAGCCGCATTTTCCGCGACGCGGTGCTGGAATTGTCGGAGCATCACGAATTCGCCCGTCCGCTGGTCAATTCCGGCCGGCTTTCCGTGCCCTGCACCTATGACGGTTCCAGCCTGAACGGCACCGACGACGAGAAGATGCCGCCGCGCACGAGGCCCGGATCGCCCGCCAGCGACGCGCCGATTGGCGGCAAGTGGCTGCTCGACATGCTGGGCGGCCGGTTTCAGCTCGTGACCATCGATACGGAAGCGCCGGAACGCATCGATGCCGGCGGCATCGGCATCGAACGCCTTGCCTTGTCGTCGGCCGACGACCCGACCGGCGCGCTTGCCGAGCGTTACCTGGGCGGACGCGAAAGCGCCGTCTATCTGATGCGTCCCGACCAGCACGTCGCCGCGCGCTGGGTCGGCTTCAACGAGGCGGCGGTGCGCGATGCGCTCGACACGGCGGTGGCGAGAGACCGGGGATGGACGAGATGAGCGAACTGATCACAAAAGCCAACATCGCACGGCCTGACGATTTCTACGCCGAGCTGATCGGCCTGCACGAGGGCCGCACCAAGGAGGAGAGCGATGCGCTCAACGCGCGGCTCATCCTGCTGCTCGCCAACCATATCGGCGACATCGATGTCCTGCGCCAGGCGATGAAGGCGGCCGCGAAATCCGGGCATGACGGAGCCCGCAACTGAAGTCGGATTTGCCGGTGGGAGGGCCGGCGGCAAATTTGGAGGAACGACGATGAAGGTCGAGAACATTCATCACGTCGCCTATCGCTGCAAGGACGCGAAGGAGACGGTCGAATGGTACACCAGCAACCTGAACATGGAATACATGCTGGCCTTCGCCGAGGACCATGTACCCTCGACGCATGAGCCTGATCCCTACATGCATGTCTTCCTCGATGCCGGCGGGGGCAATGTGCTCGCCTTCTTCGAACTGCCGACCAAGCCCGCGATGGGCCGCGACCCCAACACGCCGCCCTGGGTGCAGCACCTCGCCTTCAAGGTGAAGGACCGCGACACGCTGCTCGCTTTCAGGGAAAAGCTGGAAGCCAACGGCATCGAGGTGCTGGGCGTCACCGACCATTCGCTGTTCCATTCCATCTATTTCTTCGATCCCAACGGCCACCGTATCGAACTGGCCTGTCCCGACCCGCGCGAGGAGGAACTCGCGAAAAAGGCCGCGGAGGTCAAATGGGAGATGCTGGAGGAGTGGACGAAGACCAAACGCGCGCCCCGGCACGCCGCATGGTTGCACGCAAACGAATTCGAAAAGCTCTGATACGCAGACTTGCCCTCGCCGGGGCCGGATCGCCCTCGTGCGGCGGTTTCGGCCCACATGGAACATTTACGCCGGAAAGCTGTCGCTTCCGGCCTATCCATCCCCGCCGTCTTGGCTTATCGGTTCTCCTGCCATGTATACATGACTGCAGGAGGGCCCCATGACGGCAACGGTGATCGACGGAAAGACGACGGCGGCGGACGTGCTCGCGACCGTCAAGGCGGCGACGGATAAGCTGGTCGCCAGGACCGGCGTCACACCCGGTATCGCGGTCATCATCGTCGGCGAGGATCCCGCGAGCCAGGCCTATGTCCGATCCAAGGGCAGGCGCGCCGAGGAATGTGGCTTCAAGTCGGAGACGCATCGTCTTCCCGCCGACACGCCCGAGGCCGATTTGCTCGCGCTTATCGACCGGCTCAACAGGGACGATTCCATCCACGGCATCCTCGTGCAATTGCCCGTGCCGGACCACATCGACGAGGGCAAGGTGATCCAGGCGGTCGACCCCGACAAGGATGTCGACGGCTTCAACTTCGTCAATGTCGGCCGCCTCGTCACCGGCCAGCTTGGCGAGGCTTTCGTGCCCTGCACGCCGGCCGGCTCCATGGTGATGCTGCGCCGCGCACTCGGCAAGTCGGACCTGTCCGGCCTCAACGCCGTTGTCGTCGGCCGTTCCAACATCGTCGGCAAGCCGATGGCAAGCCTGCTGCTCGCCGCCAACGCCACCGTCACGACTGCGCATTCGCGCACAAGGGACCTGCCGGGCCTGTGCCGCAGTGCCGACATTCTGGTCGCTGCGGTGGGCCGGCCCGAGATGATCAGGGCCGACTGGGTCAAACCGGGTGCCTGCGTCATCGATGTCGGCATCAACCGCGTTCCCGCGCCGGAAAAAGGCGAGGGCGGCACGAAGATCGTCGGCGATGTCGCCTATGACGAGTGCGCCGAAGTGGCGGGCTCGATTACGCCTGTTCCCGGTGGTGTCGGCCTGATGACGGTCGCCATGCTGATGGCCTCCACGCTTGCCAGCGCCTGCCGGGTGGCGGGTGTCGAGCCGCCGACTTACTGATCAGCCGAAAACGCTGGCGCCCTGATCCGCAGGGCCGGCAACCCGCCGGAATGTCGCGAACAATTCGCGGCCAAGGCCGAAATCATTGGCGCTCAGATCTGCCTCGGCCGGATGTCGGGCGGCGAAGGCGTCCGCATCCACAAGCAC
>JAGRLL010000018.1 GCA_020441855.1 Nitratireductor sp. | reverse complement strand
CATCTGGGTGATCACCAACATCGCCATGGGATTCGTGAATCTCGTCACGATCGTGGTGAGTCCGTCGGCATGGCCGCATTTCTCGGACATGCAGTGGGTGGTGCGGCTGGTCTATTACGGCGCCTCGGTGGAATTCTTCTTCATCCTGTTCGACCTGTTCCTGGTTCTTCTCGCTCTCGGCCTGTTCTGGCGGCGCTCGATCCTGTGGGGTTTCGTGCGCGGCGCGGAGGCGATCAACAACGCGATCGGCCGCGTGGCTGCCTGGGTCGTATTGCTGATGGTGCTCCAGCAGGTGGTCATCGTCGCGTTGCAGCGCATTTTCCGCGTACCCGACATTACCGTGAGCCCCTTCGGCTTCGGCTTTACCAAGGATGTGAGCTGGTTTGCCGAGGAGCTGAAACTCTACAACGCCATGCTGGTCACGCTGTGCGCCGCCTATACCTTCATCCAGGGCGGGCATGTCCGGGTCGACCTGATCTATTCGGCGATCAGCTACCGCAAGCGCAAGGTCATCGACATGGCCGGATCGCTTTTCTTCGCGGTCCCTTTCCTGACGATCGTCTGGCAATTCGGCTGGTATTTCATGTGGCGGCACATGCTGCGCCCGCCGATCGCGGCCAATTACGATCTCGACCGGCTGACGCGCATGTCAAAGCTGATGAAGTGGGACGTGGAAACGATCGGCTTTTCGCCGAACGGCTTCAACGCCTACATCCTGTTCAAGGTGCTGCTGGTGTGTTTTGCCGCGTTGATGTTCCTGCAGGCGATCAGCTTCTTCTATCGCTCGCTGCTCGAATTCATCGAGGGTGAGGCGGCGGAGAACAAGTTTCTCGATACCGACACGCAACGCGAGGCGTCGGCCATTGCCAACACGCCGGGACACGGTGCCTGAATGCGGCTGGTGTCACCTCCATATGCATCCGGATTTCACCGGGAGTCTCGGGTCCGGCAGCCAGCATGCCGGGAGTCAGGGGAGTTGAGACATGTTCCTCGGGCTTGACGGCATCGAGATCAGCCTGCTGATCACCTTCGTATGTCTGCTGTGCGGCATCCTGACGGGTTATCCGGTCGCCATGGCGCTGGCCGGCTCGGCGATCATCTCGTTCGGCATTATCGCTGGCCTCGCCTCGGGCGGCTACCTCATGAAGGAGGTGGTCGATACCGGCAGCGCGCAATATGCGCAATTGCTCGCGCAGGGGCTGCAGCCCGAGCACATATCGAAATTCAACCATCCCGATCTGCCAAGGGTATTGTTGCCGTTGTTCGAGCGCGGGGTGGACGACGCGATCACCCGCACGCTTTCCTTCATCGTCAACCGCATGAACGAACGCGTCATCGCCGGCCCGTCGATCGAGACGCTTCTGGCGGTCGCCATGTTCGTTCTGATGGGAATCGCGCTGGAGCGTTCGCGCATCGCCAACGACCTGCTGACGACGATGGCGCGGGTCTTCGGGCCGCTGCCGGGCGGTCTGGCCGTTTCCGTCGTCGCCGTGGGCGCGTTCCTTGCGGCGTCGACCGGCATCGTCGGGGCCACGGTGGTTACCATGGGGCTGCTGTCGCTGCCGACCATGCTGCGTCACAAATATTCGCCGGAACTGGCGACCGGCGTCATCACGGCGTCGGGTACGCTCGGCCAGATCATTCCGCCCTCGATCGTCATCGTCCTGCTCGGCACGCTTGCCGGCGACATCTACGCCACGGCACAGGACGACCGGGCGAAGCTCGTCGGCTGTCCGGACGCGCTTACGCTGCTGGGCGACCCGGCGGTGCTGTCGGTGGGCACGCTGTTCAAGGCGGCGATCCTGCCCGGCGTCTTTCTTGCCGTGCTTTACGGGCTCTATGCCTTTGGCTACGCGCTGTGGAAGCCGCACAAGGCCCCGGCTGTGCACCTGGAAGGCGACGGAGAAGCAGTCAAAGGCCTGCGCCACGGCCTGATCTGGTATCTGTTCGTTCCGCTGATCGGTCTGATTTTGGTGGTCGGAGCCGGCGAACTGGGTGTCTCGGGTCCGCAGCGCGTCCTCACCGCCGCCGACACGGCGGTCAACACCGGGCCGGAATTGCGCACTGCCGTCTCCGAGCAATGCAAGCAGGCGATGATCGACCTGCACGGCCAGGAGAAGTGGGACCGCTCGGTTGCGCGCAGCGAGGAGATCGCTGCTGCCGCAAGCCAGCAGAGCGAAGCGCCGGTGGTCGACGCGGAAGCGGAACGCGCGCATGCACTGGCGCTGGTGCCGCCCCTTTCGGGCGCCGTCCTCGTCATCGTCTATCTGCTCTCGCTGGTCTTCACCTCCGCCCATGCGGTGCGTTCGCAATACGACCCCCGGCCGCTGGTCGTCGGCGGTGCGGGGCTGGCATTGCTTCTCGTCGTTGACTACCTGTTCGTCTCGCCGACCACGACGCCCGGCGAGACGACGCTGATCTACGCCCTGCCCATCGCCGCCATCGCCTACGGGCTGAGCGCCGCCCTGCCACGCCTTGGCGAAGTCGACATATTGCGGGTCGTCTTCCCGCCCTTCGTGCTGATCGTCGCGGTGCTGGGATCCATTCTCGGCGGCATCACCAATCCGACCCCCGCCGCAGCGCTCGGCGCGGCGGGTGCGATCATGCTGGCCGCGCAGCGCAAGCTCGCCGAGGAGGGCAAGGGCAAGCGCTCGATGATCCTGATCGCCACGTTGGCGATCATCGTGCTGCTGCTTGTCGGCGTCAATTTCGACCTGAGAACGGGCATCGAGACCGTCACCTTCGAGAACTGGCTGGCGATTGTCGTGTCCACTGCGGCCTATTACGTTGCCTTCTTCGGCCTGCTCTATGCCTGCTGGGTGCTGTGGGCGCACAAGATTCTGGCGCCGATCGTGCGCGAGACGGCCAAGGTCACCGCGATGGTCTTCGCCATCCTGATCGGCTCGCAGATGCTCAATCTCGTGCTGATCTCGTTCGGCGGCGAGGACTACATCCAGACCTTCCTGCGGAGCTTCGAGGACGAAACGGTCGTCTTCCTGCTCGTCATGCTGATCATGTTCGTGCTCGGATTCGTGCTCGACTTCCTGGAAATCATCTACATCGTCGTGCCCATCGTCGGGCCGGTGATCTATGGCGGCACGCTCGATCCGGCCTGGGTGACGATCATGATCACGGTCAATCTGCAGACCTCGTTCCTGACGCCACCCTTCGGATTCGCGCTGTTCTACCTGCGCGGTGTCGCACCGCCGGAGGTGACGACGGGTCACATCTATCGCGGTGTCATTCCGTTCATCATCATCCAGGTGATCGGGCTCGGCCTTTTGTGGCTGTTCCCGTCCATTGTCACCTTCCTGCCCGACCTGCTGCCGCAGAACTAGTCCCCCACAGGGTGCGGCAATCGGTCAAGCTACGCGGCCGGGCATGCGCGCTTGCCATTGGCGGCGAACATCCCATCTTCCTTCCAGGAAAAGACCCAGAGCGGCAAGTGAACAGGTTAGGACCGGCATGAACGCACCGCGCCCCAAGGATCATCCAGACATCAAGACCGGCAAGGTAGGTGTGCTACTCGTCAATCTCGGCACGCCCGACGGACACGACCCGCGCAACATGCGCCGTTATCTGGAGGAATTCCTGACCGACAAGCGCGTGATCGAGTGGCCGCGCGCGTTCTGGTACCCGATCCTCTATGGCATCGTGCTCAACACGCGGCCCAAAAAGTCGGGTCATGCCTATGCCACCATCTGGAACAACGAGAAGAACGAATCGCCGCTGAGAACCTTCACACGCTCGCAGGCGGAGAAATTGCAGGATGCGCTGGGCGCACACGAAAGCGTCATTGTCGATTGGGGCATGCGCTACGGCAAGCCTTCGATCGAAAGCCGGCTGAACGCGCTCAAGGAGCTGGGCTGCGAACGCATCGTCGTCTTCCCGCTCTATCCGCAATATTCGGCGGCGACGACGGCGACGGTAAACGACAAGGCGTTCGAGGCGTTGATGAAGATGCGCTGGATGCCGGCGATACGTACCGTACCGCCCTATCACGACGATCCGGACTATATCGAAGCGCTGGCGCTTTCCATCGAGAAGCATCTGGCGGCGCTCGATTTCGAGCCGGAAAAGGTGCTCGCCTCCTATCACGGCATTCCGCTCAGCTACTTCCGGAAGGGCGATCCCTATCACTGCCACTGCCTCAAGACGACCAGGCTGCTCAACGAGCGGCTCGCCAAACGCGGGAACTGGCCGCAGGGGCGGCTGATGACGACTTTCCAGTCGCGTTTCGGTCCAGAGGAATGGCTGCAGCCCTATACCGACAAGACAGTCGAGCAATTGGCCAGGGACGGGGTGAAATCGATCGCCGTGTTCAATCCGGGTTTCGTTTCGGATTGTCTGGAGACGCTCGAAGAGATCGCCATCCAGGCTGCCGAAAGCTTCCACGAGGCGGGCGGCGAGAACTTCACCCACATTCCTTGCCTGAACGATTCTGCGGAAGGCATGAACGTGATCGAGACGGCGGTGCGACGCGAACTGGCGGGCTGGGTGTGAGCGGCGCGCGCGCGTCCACCGAATTGTATTACTTCCTGGAACGGCCTATATCCAAACCGCAGGCAGTGGCGCGGGGATTCGCGCCGGAACAGTCTGGCGGCGCCCTTCCTGCCGGGTAATGTAAACGCCGTCCAACCGGCCGTCCGGGAGCGCGCGACATGCCACCGTTTTCCTACGTCGATATCGTCATTGCCGTCTTCGTCGTCGTCGGCATCTTCTTCGTCATCCGTGCGATCCGGCAGGTGCCGCAGGGCTACAATTACACGGTGGAACGCTTCGGCCGTTATGTGCGCACCCTGCCGCCCGGGCTCAATTTCATCGTGCCGGTAATGGACACGGTCGGTGCGCGCATGAACATGATGGAACAGGTGCTCGACATTCCGACCCAGGAAGTCATTACCCGTGACAATGCGCAGGTCAGTGCCGATGGCGTCGCCTTCTACCAGGTGCTCGATGCCGCCCGCGCCGCCTACGAGGTGCGCGGACTGGAAAACGCCATCCTGAACCTCACCATGACCAATATCCGTTCCGTGATGGGTTCGATGGACCTCGACGAGATGCTGTCGAAGCGCGACGACATCAACGAGCGCGTCCTGCGCGTGGTCGACGAGGCGGCATCCGCCTGGGGTGTCAAGATGACCCGCATCGAGATCAAGGATATCAGCCCGCCTGCCGACGTCGTGCAGGCAATGGGCCGGCAGATGAAGGCGGAACGCGACAAGCGCGCCAACATTCTGGAGGCCGAGGGCGAGCGCCAGTCGGCTATCCTGAAGGCAGAGGGCGAGAAACAGAGCCAGATCCTGAAAGCCGAGGGCGCACGCGAAGCGGCATTCCGCGAAGCCGAGGCGCGCGAAAGGCTGGCGCTGGCCGAGGCCGCGGCGACCAAGTCGGTTTCCGAGGCCATTGCAGCGGGGGACATTCAGGCGATCAACTATTTCGTCGCGCAGAAATATGTCGAAGCGCTGGGGCAGATCGCGGCCGCGCCGAACCAGAAAGTGCTCATGTTGCCGATGGAAGCCTCCTCACTGCTCGGCGCGCTCGGCGGCATTGGCGAAATATCCCGCGAGGTCTTCGGCGGACCGTCGGCCAGCGGCAAGGCGCCCGCGGCCGTCACGCGTCCGGCCACGCCGCCGCGCACCCAGCCGTGGTCGCGCACGCCCGACGAGGGGGGGAGTTCATGATCCAGGAAACCATACGAAATCTGGGACCTTGGAACTGGTGGATCCTGGCGCTGGTCCTGATGGGGCTCGAAATACTGGCGCCGGGAACCTTTTTCCTGTGGTTCGGAATTTCCGCGTTCGTGATCGGCACGATCTCGCTGGCGGTCGGTTCGGAGACGGGTTTCTGGATCTGGCAGACCCAGGTGGTCGGCTTTGTCGTGCTGTCCTTCATCGCGGCGCTGTTCGGCCGCCGCCTGATGAACGAACGCGGCTGGAACAAGAGCGACAACCCGACGCTCAACGCCCGCGCAGCGCAGATGGTGGGGCGTGTCGGCGTGCTCAACGAGCCGATCTCCGGCGGTCAGGGCAGGGTGAAAATCGGGGATACGACCTGGCGGGTTGCCGGGCCGGAACTGCCGGCCGGCGCAAGGGTGAAGGTCGTTGGCGAGCAATCCGGCCTGCTTGTCGTCGAGGCGGTGCAGTAGGGCCTGTCGGTCAGGCCACCCCGATACGCAGCAGATCGTGCATGTGAACGATCCCGACTGGCTTGTCGTCGGTCACGACGAACAGCGCTGTGTAGGGCTTGTCCGCCATGTTCATCAGCGCCAGCGCCTCTCCGGCAAGCGTATCGAGCTCGACGGATTTCGGCGTGCGACTCATGATGTCGTCGACCTTGAGCGAGGCAAGGTCGCGGGCGATGTTGCGACGAAGGTCGCCGTCGGTAACGACCCCGACCAGCCTTCCGGACTGGTCGGCAACGGCGACGCAGC
The DNA here is from genome assembly GCA_020441855.1 of Nitratireductor sp. Lineage (GTDB taxonomy): Bacteria > Pseudomonadota > Alphaproteobacteria > Rhizobiales > Rhizobiaceae > BOKV01. The sequence continues at coordinate 9,030 of JAGRLL010000018.1, read as the reverse complement.
CGAAGCCCTTGTCCGACATGGTGACGACCGCCTCGGTCACGGCAGTGCCCTCGACGACGAGGGGCAAGCTGTCGCCGGAATGCATGATCTGCGAGACATGGGTCAGGCTGGCGCCGAGCGAGCCGCCGGGATGGAATACATGGAAATCGGTGGCGGAAAACCCGCGACGCTCCAGTAGCGCGATGGCGAGCGCGTCGCCGAGCGCCAGCTGCATGATGGTCGAGGTGGTCGGCGCGAGCCCGTGCGGACAGGCTTCCTGCACCCTGGGCAGTTCCAGACAGATGTCGGCCTCGCGCCCCAGCGACGATGCTGCGTTGCTGGTGAAGGCGACAAGGGGAATCTTGAAGCGGCGCGAATAGGAGACGATGCCCTTAAGTTCTGCCGATTCGCCCGACCAGGACATGGCGAGGACGACATCGTCGGATGCGATCATGCCGAGATCGCCGTGATTGGCTTCGGCGGGATGAACGAAAAAGGCCGGCGTTCCGGTCGAGGCCAGCGTTGCGGCGATCTTCGTGCCGATATGGCCGCTCTTGCCCATGCCGGTGACAATGATGCGTCCGGCTATTCCGGCAATCGTCTCTACCGCGCGCGCGAAACCCTGTCCGAGTTCACCGTCAAAGGCCGCGTTCAGGGCTTTCAGGCCGTTTTCCTCGGTGTCCAGCGTCCGTCTGGCGGATTCGATCACTTCGCTCGGCGTCATTTTGTCGTGCCGCTTCTCTTCTTTGTCTGCATCCGGCTACTGCCCGCGCCCAGCCGCGAGGACAGACGTCAATTGCTGGTGGATACACGATTTATCCCGCGATGTAACCGCCTGCAAACGGAGCGGGCTAAAGGAAGCGTTAACCATGGCTGTTTACGGTTTGTCAGTCATTTCATCCATGCCCGGCAGGCCCGTAAATGGTCAAGCGCCCAGCAGGCGGCAAATTCGGATCGATCCTGGTTCTCGCCATGCTCGTTGCAGGCGGGCAGGCCGCGTGCGTGCGGTACGCAGCGGCACAGGAAAGCACGGCGGAAGATGAACAGCCGGTCGATCTTCTGGCGCCGCTCATACGCCTGCGTCCCCTGAACCCGGGTCAGTCGGCACAGGATTCCAGCCTGACGGATCCTTTCAACGATGGGCCGTTGGAGGCGGACGGCCAGGCCCAAACCGAACAGGCCCAAACCGAACAGGCCCAGACTGGTGATAGCCAGGACGGAACGGGCAATGCGACCGGGATCAATGTAACGGACGGCTCGAGCGATACCGAAACCGAAGCGGAAGTTGCCGCAGCGAGGGAACTGGAAAGCGATACGCAGGGTCGCACCCGCGCGGCGGAGGCGGAGACGGCCGTACTCGATCCGATCAACACCGCCACGCCGGATGCGCGCGCCAATCTGCGAGAACAGCAGGTCGAACCGGGGACGAAGCGCCCCGAGGAAATTGTGGATCCTTTCCTGCCGCCGGGCTTTCGGGCGGGAACCTGGCAGGTCTTCACACGGCTGGAACAGGCCGTCGGCTATTCCAACAACAACAGCTTTGCGGCGGGCGGCAAGCCGGGCGCATTCCTGCAGACGGACGGCAGTGTGACGCTGCGTTCCGACTGGTCGCGGCACGAGGCGCAGATCGAGGCGACGGGCACGCTGGTCAAGGCAATGGGCGACGGGCAGCCGGCCACGCCGACCGCCGGTGTCAACGGCAGCCTGCGGCTCGATCTCATCGATGGTTTCAGCGCGACACTGCGTGGCAATTACGACTACTCGACCGAAGCGCTTTCGAGCACCTCGCTTGTCTCGGGTGTGGCCGAACGGCCGGCGGTGCACGCCTTCGGCGGCAGCGCGGAACTGGCGCGGACCGGCGGGTATTTCGACTTCTCGCTGCGTGGCTCGGCCGACCGCACCGCCTACGAGGCCGCGGTTCTGGACAGTGGCGGAACCTTTTCGCAGAACGACCGCAACAACACACTCTATCAGCTCACCGCGCGGACGGCGTTCGGCCCGACGCCATCGATCAAGCCCTTCGTGCAGGGTGGCATCGGCTGGCGGGAATACGATCTGGGGCTTGACCGCAACGGCGAGGACAGGTCGAGCATGCTGTTCGATCTGAGGGCAGGCGTGCAGTTCGACCTGCATGACAAGTTGAAGGGCGAGATGGCCGTCGGCTATGCGTGGGAAGATTTCAACGCGCCCACGCTGAAAACGCTCAACGGCATCACGCTCAATGGCACGCTCGACTGGTCGCCGGAACGCGACACCAATCTGCGCTTCACGGCCTCGACGGGCTTCAGCGGCTCGACGACTGCCGGCGACAACGGTTCGCTGGTCTACACGCTGCAGGCCGAGGCGGTGCGTCGCGTGCGCGACAATCTCGCGGTGAACGCGTCGGCCTCCTACGGACATACCTATTACGACACAACGGGCGGCACCGATCATGCCTACAAGGTGGGTGCGGGCGTCGAGTACTGGATCAGCCGCTACGTGTCGCTGACGGCCGACGTCGACTACGAGATCCTGGACAGCGCCACGGCTGGCAGTTCCTGGGATGCGACCTCGGTGCGCATCGGTCTTGCCATGCAGCGCTGATTTTGCCCGGCAGCCGCGTCACACGGGCTTGATGTCGCGCAGCAATGCCTCGAGCTCTGGCCTCAGCGATTCCGCCATTTCCCGGTCCCACATGGCATAGGCCACGTTGGCCTTGATGAAGCCTTCGCGCGAACCGCAGTCGAAGGTGCGGCCGGTAAAGGTGTAGCCGTAGAAGGGCTGGCTGTCCGCCAGCGCCAGCATGGCGTCGGTGAGCTGGATTTCTCCACCCGCGCCCGGTTTCTGGCTGGACAGGATGTCGAATATCTCCGGCTGCAGGATGTAACGGCCGTTGATGTAGAGATTGGATGGCGCGGTGCCTTTCGGCGGCTTTTCCACCATGCCCTCGAGGTGAAAGCCGCCATCGATTTCCTCACCCTTGACGACGACGCCGTATTTGTGGGTCTCGTCCCAGGGTACTTCCTCGGTGGAGATGATGTTGCCGCCGGTTCGCCCATAGAGGTCGACCATGGCCGACAGGCATCCCACTTCGTGCTGCATCACCATGTCGGGCAGAAGCAGCGCGAAAGGTTCGTTGCCGATGATGTCGCGCGCGCACCACACCGCATGGCCAAGGCCGAGCGGTTCCTGCTGACGGGTGAAGCTGGTGCGCCCGGCTTCGGGCATCGCGTCCGCCAGCGCGGCCAGTGCTTCCGTCTTGCCGCGCTCGGACAGCGTGTGCTGCAATTCGATCTGCAGATCGAAGTGATCCTCGATGACCGCCTTGTTGCGCCCGGTGACGAAGACGAAATGCTCTATGCCCGCCGCGCGTGCCTCGTCGAATACGTGCTGGATCACCGGCCTGTCGACGACCGTCAGCATTTCCTTCGGCACGGCCTTGGTAGCCGGCAGAAACCGTGTTCCCAGTCCGGCGACGGGGAATACCGCCTTTCTGACGCGTTTGAATTCGGTCACGATGCCTCCTTTCCTTCAACCGGCTCTTCCGCCGATCGTTAAAATGCGAACGATCCTTCTTATCCTATCCTAAGCTTCGGCTGATAGCGTTCATGCCCACAGGGTTCAAGACAAACGGTTCCTTGCCAAAGGCGGGGACACAAGCAAGACCAGGGTGTCGGCATGAGTGTACTCGTTACCGGTGGCGCGGGATATATTGGCAGCCATATGGTGTGGGAATTGCTCGACCAGGGCGAGCAGGTTGTCGTTATCGATAATCTCAGCACAGGGTTCGACTGGGCGGTTCCCAAGCGCGCCAAGCTGGTGGTCGGCGATGTCGGCGACAAGGATCTGGTTCGCGATCTCATCGCCAAGGAAGAAGTCGACGCGATCATCCATTTCGCGGGTTCGGTCGTCGTGCCGGAATCGATGGATAATCCGCTCAAATATTACGAGAACAATACCGCGAAATCGCGCGACCTTCTGGAAGTGGCGGTGAACAGCGGTATCGACAAGTTCATTTTCTCCTCCACGGCGGCAGTCTACGGCGCCCCGTTGACGAGCGGCCCGATTCGCGAGGATGCCATTCTCAACCCGATGTCGCCCTATGGCTCTTCCAAGCTGATGTCGGAAATCATGGTGCGCGACGTGGCACAGGCGCATGGTCTGCGATACGTCATGCTGCGCTATTTCAATGTCGCGGGCAGCGATGCCAAACTGCGCACAGGCCAGTCGACGATCGGCGCGACGCATCTCATCAAGCTGGCTTGCGAAACGGCACTCGGCCGCCGCTCGCACATGAGCATCTACGGCGCCGACTACGATACGCCGGACGGCACTTGCGTGCGCGACTTCATCCATGTCAGCGACCTCGTCTCGGCGCACTACGCCGCGCTCAACTTCCTGCGCCAGGGCGGGCTCAAGTTCACCGCCAATTGCGGCTACAGCCGCGGCTTTTCGGTGCGTGAGGTCATTGCGGCCGTGCAGCGCATTTCCGGCAACAATTTCGCGGTAATCGAGGGCAAGCGGCGGCCGGGAGACGTGCCATCGCTGGTCGCCAATTCGCACCGTCTTCAGAACCGCCTCGACTGGAAGCCGCGCTACAACGATCTCGACACGATTATCGAGACGGCGCTCGCCTGGGAGGGCGAGCTCAGCGAGAAGCGCCGGACAGCCTGATTTTCCAGTCCCTGTCGGGACTTCGTCCCTCCACGCCTTTTGTCTTCGGCCGTGCCACATTCTCTCCGTCCCTTCTTGGTAAACGGAATCTTGACCGATTCGCCCCTAGTGTGACCGGCACCGGGATTTCGGGACATGGAGGGATTGCATGCGGCCGAAACTGGCGCCGGCGCTTCGCGGCGTTGCGCTCGTACTGATCGTCATCATGGCCGGGCTGGCATTGGAGCCGCGATCCGCGGCCGCGGATGCCGGCTTCGTCAAATGGATCCGCGATTTTCGCGCACAGGCCGCCAAGGCCGGTATTTCGACGCGCACCTACAATGCGGTGTTTGCGGGGATCACCGAACCCGATCCGGAAGTCATCGAGGCGGCGCGCTATCAGCCGGAATTCACCAGCGAGGTCTGGGACTATATCGACAGCCGGATCACCGAATCGATCATCCGGCGAGGGCGTGAGCTTTCGGTGCAGTACAAGACATGGCTCGACCGCATCGAGGCGAAATTCGACGTCGACCGTCACGTATTGCTCGCCATCTGGTCGATGGAGACCTCCTACGGCGAGGCGCTGGAAAAGAAGACCGGCATTCGCAATGTCGCACGTTCGCTCGCCACGCTCGGCTATGCCGATTCGCGACGCGCCAAGTTCGCGCGGAGCCAGCTGATCGCGGCGTTGAAGATCGTCCAGGCGGGCGATGTCTCGGCCAAGGGCCTGACCGGTTCCTGGGCCGGTGCGATGGGGCATACGCAATTCATTCCGACGAGTTATCTGGCCTGGGCGGTCGATATCGACGGCGATGGTCACCGCAATGTCTGGGGCTCGCCTCCCGACGCATTGGCCTCGGCGGCCAATCTTCTGCGCAAGAATGGCTGGCGAAGCGGCGAGACGTGGGGATACGAGGTCACGCTCCCGCCCGGTTTCAATACCAAGCTGGAGGACAGGGACGGCATCACGCTCGCCAAATGGGCGCGCATGGGCGTCAAGCGCACGAATGGCCGCGCATTTCCCAGACCCGGCGACAAGGCCGTGCTCAAGCTGCCGGCCGGCCGCAAGGGGCCAGCATTCGTGATGGTGCGCAATTTCTACGTTCTCAAACGCTACAACAATGCCGACAAATATGCGCTGACCGTCGGCCTGCTCGCCGACGAGCTCGCCGGGTATGGCGGCCTGGTCAACGATTGGCCGCGCGGCTACACACCGCTCGACGAGGCAGGGCGCATGGAAATGCAGCGTCAGTTGCTGCGCCTGGGCTTTTACGACGGCGAGGTCGACGGCAAGTTCGGTCCGGCCTCGAAAAAGGCCGTGCTGGACTACCAGAAGGCGAGAGGCTTGACGCCGGACGGCTTTCCCTCGAAGGAGCTTTTGGCTAAATTGCGGCGGGGCTGACATTGCTGTTCCACCGGGCCATCCGCAAGTCATCCCGGATTCCGCCCGAAGGAACGGCGAAAGGCGAGAACTTGAAACGGCTGCTCCCCATTCTTATCGCTCTGGCGCTTCTATCCGGCGCATTCCCCGAAACCGTGACATCCTTCGTCGCGAGTTCAGCCTATGCACAGAAGGCCAAGAACTCCGGCAGGACCAATCTGCTCGACCTCATTTTCGGTGGCGCATTGCGCAAGCAGCGCCTCAAAACGGAGCAGCGCGCGCGCCGGGTCATCGTTTCACCCGGCAGCAGGATTGCCAGCGCTCCGGCAGCGCCGAAGGAAGAGGTCGAGAAAGCCGAGAACGCCGCCAAGGTTCTGGTGGTCGGCGATTTCATGGCAGACGGGCTGGGCTGGGGGCTGGAGCAGGCCTACGCGGAAAGTCCGACGGTCGTCTTCGCAAACCAGGCCAAGGGTCTTTCGGGACTGGTTCGCGACGATGTGCAGAATTGGCCGGAAACCCTGCCGACGCTCATTGCCGAAAACAATCCCGCCGCAGTGGTCGTGCTGGTCGGCATGAACGATCGCCAGCAGATGCGGCTCGAAGGAGGGCGCGTCGAGAAACTCAGCGACGCCTGGAAGGCGGCCTATACCAATCGCGTCGAGGGAGTCGTCAGGGCGGTGCGTGAAAAAGGGCTTCCGCTGTTCTGGGTCGGCCTCGTGCCGGTCAATTCCAGTGCGATGAACCGGGACTATCTCGTATTCAACGAGTACTATCGAAGCGCCGTGGAGGCGGCCGGTGGCAAATTCGTCGACGTATGGGACGGGTTCACCAATGCCGACGGCCAGTTCGTCGCCGCCGGTCCCGACGTCAACGGCCAGATTGTGCGCCTGCGAAACTCCGACGGTATCAACGTGACCAAGGCGGGCAAGTCCAAACTCGCCTATTACGTCGAGCGCGAATTGCGCAAGATCCCGGGGCTGGCCAAACGCTCCGCGGTAGCCGCATTGCCGGGGCTCGACAATTCCGTGGAACAGCTTGCCCCGCAATACGACCCGGCATCGACGGGCCGCACGATCGTCATCGCGCTTGACGGACCGATGGCCGATGGCGGTGACACGCTGGAAGGCGGTGAAGGCGAGGAAAAGGCCAGCGAGGATCTCGCCACCAGCTATCAGCTCGTCGTGCTTGGCATTCCCGCGGACCCCCGAAAGGGCCGCATCGACTATGTCTGGGGCGCGCCAGGCGGCGACGTTCCCAAGAGGAAGGTGGAGGAAAAAAAGGACGAGGGAGCCGGCGGACAGGCGGCCAATTAGGGCCGGTCATGCCCTCGCGATTGCAGCGTGTCCCGACGCATCAATAATTCGCTGTTTTCCGGCCCGGACGCGTTTGTCGTCCCGGCTGCGCTATCCTTGCGCCATCGCCGGAGCGCTGTTCAGCGCGGCAGCGTGGACCGGCCCATCAGATCGATGTCGATGGCGCGCGCGGCCTGACGGCCCTCGCGGATAGCCCACACGACCAGCGACTGGCCGCGCCTGACATCACCGGCGACATAGACCTTCTCGACCGATGTGCGGTAGTCCAACTCGTTGGCGGCAATGGATGTGTTGCCGCGACGGTCCGTGGCGATCTCCGGCTTCAGTTCGCCGATGAAGGTGTCGGCAAAAGGTCCGGCAAAGCCGATGGCGAGAAAGACCAGATCGGCGCGCAGGATGAACTCGGTGCCGGGCAGCGGCTCGCGCCTCTCGTTGACACGGGCGCATTTCACGCCGGTGAGCTTGCCGTTCTTGCCGACGAATTCGAGCGTGGCGGCGGCGAATTCGCGCCGCGCGCCTTCCGCCTGCGACGACGAGGTGCGCATCTTGGTCGCCCAATAGGGCCACACCGCCATCTTGTCTTCCTTTTCCGGCGGCTCCGGGCGGATATCCATCTGCGTGACTTCGACAGCACCCTGACGGAAGGCGGTGCCGATACAGTCCGAAGCGGTATCGCCGCCACCGACGACGACGACATGTTTGCCGGCGGCCCAAATCTCTTCCGACGGCCAGCCGACGCTGTCGATGTTCTCGCGGCCGACGCGGCGGTTCTGCTGCACGAGATAGGGCATGGCGTAGTGAACGCCGGCAAGATCGGAACCCGGAATGCCCGGATCGCGCGGCGCTTCGCACCCCGCGGCCAGCAGTATGGCATCGTATTCGGCGACGAGTTCGGCCGCCTTGACGTCGGCGCCGACATGGACGCCGCAGCGGAACTCGACGCCCTCCGCCTTCATCTGCTCGATGCGGCGGTCGATGTGATGCTTCTCCATCTTGAAGTCGGGAATGCCGTAGCGCAGCAGGCCGCCGGGGCGCGATTCGCGCTCCAGGACATGCACTTCATGGCCGGCGCGGGCCAATTGCTGGGCGGCGGCCATGCCGGCGGGCCCGGAGCCGACGATGGCGACCTTCTTGCCGGTCGAAGTCTGCGGGCGTTCGGGACGCAACCAGCCCGAGGCAATCGCCTTGTCGGCGATGGCCTGTTCGACCGTCTTGATTGCGACGGGCGTGTCTTCCAGATTGAGCGTGCAGGCCTCCTCGCAAGGTGCGGGGCAGATCCTGCCGGTGAATTCGGGGAAATTGTTGGTCGAGTGGAGGTTGCGCGCGGCTTCCTCCCAATTATCGTTGTAGATCAGGTCGTTCCAGTCGGGGATCTGGTTGTTGACCGGGCAGCCGGTATCGCCATGGCAATAGGGAATGCCGCAATCCATGCAGCGCGCGGCCTGCTTGACGACCTCGGTGTCCGACATGGGGATCGCGAATTCGCGGAAATGGCGAATGCGGTCCGATGCCGGCTGGTACTTCGGCGTCTGCCGGTCGATCTCGAGAAAACCCGTTACCTTGCCCATAGTCTCTTCACTGCCTCATGGCAGGCCAGCGAGTGCGGCCGAGCGTTCGGCCGCGCGCCGTCCTGTCCTGTCAAAGTCCTATTCCGCCGCCACGCCCATGCGCATGTCTTCCATCTCCTGAAGCGCACGACGGTATTCGACCGGCATCACCTTG
>JAGRLL010000197.1:10853-13366 GCA_020441855.1 Nitratireductor sp. | reverse complement strand
TGTCGGCCAGATGCTTCTCGACCGTGTCGCCCTCGGAGACTGCGGCGGCGATGCCGGCCTGCGCCCAGGCCGACGATGCCCCCTGCCCGATGGGCGCGGCGGCAAGCACGGTGACGGGACGCGGCGAGAGCTTCAGCGCGCAGAACAGGCCGGCCAGCCCGCCACCGACGATCACGACGTCGTCGATGCCGGTCCATGACTGGGGCGGAAAGAGATCAGGCTGCCTTGCAGGCATGGCATTTTCCCATCAAACGCGGCGCGACCGTCGGTGCAGTCCCCGGCCGGCGCCGCGACAAAGGCATCAATTCGTCTTCAGGTTGACCATGCGCTCGACGGCCTGGCGGGCACGGTCGGCGGTTTGCGGATCCACCAGAACCTCTTCCTTCATGTAGACGAGGCTTTCGAGGATCTTGGGCAGCGTGATGCNNNNCGCTTCATGTGCGGGCACAGATTGCACGGCTTGATGAATTCGACGCCAGGGGCTTCCTTCTCGATGTTGGAGGCCATGGAGCACTCGGTCACCAGAAGCACCTTGGCGCCCGGCTTCCTGTGGGTGGCGTATTCGATCATGCCGGCGGTCGAGCCGGTATAGTCGGCAACCTCGACGACCTCTACCGGGCATTCGGGATGCGCGATGATCTCGATCGACGGATCGGCCTCCTTGTAGGCCAGCAATTCTTCCGCCGTGAAGCGCTCGTGCACCTCGCAATGGCCCTTCCAGGTGAGAATCTTCTTCTTCGTCTGGTTGGCGACGTTCTGGGCAAGGTATTCGTCCGGGATCAGCAATACCGTGTCGGACTCGAAGCTTTCGACGACGCGCACCGCGTTGGAGGAAGTACAGCAGATGTCGGATTCCGCCTTCACGTCGGCCGAGGTGTTGACGTAGGTGACGATCGGCACGCCCGGATAGCGCTCGCGCAGCAGGCGCACATCCGCGCCGGTGATGGAATCGGCAAGCGAGCAGCCGGCGCGCATGTCGGGAATCAGCACCGTCTTCTGCAAATTCAGCAGTTTCGAGGTCTCGGCCATGAAGTGGACGCCGCACTGGATGATGATCTCGGCGTCGACCATGGTCGCCTCGCGGGCGAGCTGCAGCGAGTCGCCGCGGAAGTCGGCAACGCAGTGAAAGATCTCCGGCGTCTGGTAATTGTGGGCGAGGATGACCGCGCCGCGCTCGGCCTTGAGCTTGTTGATCCAGTAGACATAGGGCGCGTGGACCGGCCACTCGATCGCGGGAATGTGGTGGCTGACCTTCTCGTAAAGATGCGCGGTCTCGCGGGCCACTTCCTCGGTATAGTCGAGCGGCGGCATCTCGAGCACGCCGAACTTCTCGGCAGCGCTCAGCTCCTTGCGCCGGGCGGATTTGTTGCCTGTAACTACCTGATTTTCAATGCTCATTTTGGCCTCCTCCCCCATTATGCTCAATTTGAGTATATATGGGGCGAAAAACAAGTCCGTCGAAACGGACGCTGTTAACTTATGCTCAACAGAGAGCATAATCAAGGGCGCATCGCGTCGTCGGACGCAGGGCCGGCCCGCGTTCAGCGCAGGGCTTGCGGGTCGTCTTGCGCCGTCGCGGCGGCATCCCTGCGCAGTAACAGGCGCTGATAGAGCCTGCCGATGGCAAGCAGCGACAGGCCGAGGCCGATGAAGGAGAGCGCGCGGAAAAAGCCGGAAAGCGCCGCCATGTCGAGCAGGAAGACCTTGCATACGGTGAGCGCGATCAAAATGCCCGAGGCGGCGCGCACCGGCAGCGAACCAAGCCACAGGCCGAAGATCAGCAGGGCAGCGCCGGTAACCAGCCAGACGGCCGAATAGGTCCAGAACTCGGCGTCGGTGCCGCCGTGGAAGAGGCCGAGATATTCGCCCTTGAAAGCATGGCGCACGGTGAGGCTGATGAAGGCGAACAGCAGCAGGCCCGCGAGCGAGGCATAGCCGAGCGTAAACCAGCGCGGACGCACCACGCGAGACTGGAGCGCGACGAAGGCGGCGGCAAGGCCGGTCAGCAGGTAGCCCGGCAACAACAGGTTGAACAGGGGACGGGTGCCGACCGGATCGTCGCTGAAGGCGGGATTGTTGCCAACCAGCAGGCTGACGGCGATGAGCATCGCGCCGATGGCCGAGGCGGCGGTCGCCGCATGGCGGTAGACCGGGACACTGGAAAACGTTGCGATGCGCTGGAGGCCTGCCGTGAAGGCGAGCGCTGCCAGCGTTTGCGCGGCGGCTTCGGCCAGGCGCAGTTCGCGGGCGGCGATGCTGCCGCCGTTCAGCCAATGGCGAATCTCGAGACTGACGAACATGCCGGCAATCGCCAGTCCGATGGCGGAAACGATCCCGCCCTGCAATTCGCGGCCTTCCGCATCGGACCCGCCACGGCGCAGGATTTCCCCCGCCACAACCATTGCCGCCGCCGGAAGGCCGGTCAGCAAGATCAGCTTGTTGAAGAGCGGTGTCGCGCCGATCGTCTCGGGGTCGAAGGGCATGCTCGCCCACAGCGATCCGCCGGCGATGAT
>JAGRLL010000197.1:1331-10707 GCA_020441855.1 Nitratireductor sp. | reverse complement strand
ACGGCAAAAGCGGCAGGTGCGGGAGCCTTGTTGTCTTCAACGTCGAGCCGGATGAAGCCCTCCGCCAGCGCAGCGAAGGCGAAGGCAAGCGCCAGACCCGCCGCGCCGAAAACCGGCCTGGTCTCGAAGGGCGCGATGCGAAGATAGTCGATGACGAGCGTGAGGAAGGCGATGATGCCCGCGGCCGAGGCGAGCCATCCCGCCGCCTTTTTCGCGCCGACACCATAGCGCCATGCCGCCCAGACTGCGCCGACACTGGCGGGAACGGCAACGACGAGCGTATCGCGCAGGAAGCTGACGATGTCGGGCGGGACGAGGCCCGCACGGATCTGGTCGAGCGTGGTCAGCCCCGGCCGGATCAGGTCCTGAAGGTCGGTGGCGGCGACCGCCGAGAGCACGATTAGCGCGGCGGCAAGCGAGGCAGGCGCGAGCGCAGGCCACAACCCCGCACCCGCCAGCACGACGAGACCCGTGGCGAGGCCGGCGGGCAACAGCGGCAATTGGGCGTTGATGCCGGCCTGAACGAAGAAGACCATTGCAAGCGCGCCAAGCGCGATCATTGCAGGCCTGTCGACCGGCCGGTCTTGCGGCGGCTGCGGCATGTCGGCCTGCCGCCAGGCAAAGCCGGCGACGTAGATGACGGCGAGACCGGCAACGAGCAAAAGGCCGGCCATGCCGGTGAGCGCGTTGTCGATGGCCGTTTCCATCAGCGTCCAGCCCGCGCCGCCGGCAACGCCGCACAAGGCGAGCCACAGCCAGCCGCGCAGCCGCGCCACACCGATAACCGCCCCGGTGACCACCAGAACATGGATGGCGAGCGCCAGAGGATTGGGCGCCTCGCTGGAGACGAGCAGCGGCGTTGCGTAGGCGCCGACCACGCCAAGGGCGGCAAGCTTTGGCCCGTGCACCGCAGAGAGCGCGAGACTCGCAAGACCAACCAGCGTCAATGCCACGAAGGCCGGACCGGGCCCGATGAAGCCGTAGATCGAATAGGCGGCGTAGACAGTGGCAAACGCGCCGACGGAGCCCGCCCCGGTCAGGATGCCCGGAATATCGGCATTGGGTACCGCGGCGATGGAGAAGGCCTTGTCGCGGCGGCGAAGCCATTCGCCGGCGCCAAACAGGAACGCGGAAAACAGTGCGCCAAGCGCGATGCGCGCCTGCGGGCCGAGCAGGCCGGCCTCGATGGTGTAGCGCACGAGAAAGACGGCGCCGAGCGCAACCGCGATGCCGCCGACGACGACGCTCCAGCGTGCGCCGATGGCGCGTTCGAGATCGGCGGAAGAACGCCGCCGGGGCGCTACCGCCTCCGCCGGCATGGCGGCCGGTTCCTGAGAAGCGCCCATGGCCACAGGTTCGGGCCGAGGCGTTTCTGGCCGAGGCGTTTCTGGCTGCGGAGTTTCTGGCTGAGGCGGTTCGGCTTTCGACGAATCCGGCACTGGCGCTTCGGTCGATGGCGCTTCGTTCGATGGCGTTTCGCCAGCCGGTTCCGCCGGGTGCGCGCCGGCAACCCGGGCGCGCAGGCGCGAGATTTCATCGCGCAGATTGCCGATTTCCTGCGCAAGCTGGCCGGTGCGCGCGCGCAGCATCTGCCTGTCACTGCGGCCGGAAAGGGCGACGATCAGCGCGATGACGGGCAGCGCCAGATAACCGAGAGCGAGTAGCCCGATCAGGATTTCCATGAGACCTACAAGCCCTTTGCGCGCTACCCCGGCCCGTGAATATTCCATACGGCACCGCCATCGGCAAATCATGCCAAAGGCAATTCACCGATCAATTTCGTTCACCGACGGCTAAGATTAATTGCGGCACCAAGCGCTTGTCTGTGCAACCATGCACACTAATATCCGCCAACCGTTTCAAGCTTCGAAAGCAGTGCCATGCAACGCCAGGCCCAAGGCCATTCCCTGCCGCTAGCCATCGTCGTCAGCGGGTCGATCATTGCGCTCATGACGTTCGGACCGCGCGCGGCCATGGGCTTCTTCCAGTTGCCGATGCTGGAGGCCAATGGCTGGGACCGGTCGACCTTCGCGCTTGCGATCGCCATCCAGAACCTGCTCTGGGGGCTGGGTCAGCCATTGTTCGGACTGGTCTCGGACCGCTGGGGCACCTGGCGGGTGCTGGCATTTTCCGGCATCTCCTATGCGGCAGGCCTTTATCTCATGTCGGTCGCCGATACGCCGCTGATGTTGCACATCTCCGCCGGCGTCCTCATCGGCATCGGCATCGCTTCGGGATCGTTTTCCATCGTCATGGCCGCTTTCGCCCGCAACGTGCCGGCAGAAAAGCGCGCATTCGTGTTCGGCATCGGCACGGCGGCAGGTTCGGCCGGCATGATGGCGTTTTCACCGCTTTCGGTGGCCCTGATCGGCGCGTTCGGCTGGCAGGATGCACTTGTCTGGCTCGCCATCGCCATGCTGGCGGTTCCGCTGCTCGGCATTCCGCTGAGAGGCAATGCCTCGACCTCGCTTGCCGCGCGCGACGAGATCGAACAAACCATCGGCGCGGCGCTGCGCGAAGCCTTCGCGCACAAGAGCTATCTCCTGCTGACGGCCGGCTTCTTCGTCTGCGGCTTCCAGGTCTCCTTCATCACCGCGCATTTCCCGGCCTATATCAGCGATATCGGCATCGAGGCGAAATGGGCCGGTACGGCGCTGATGCTGATCGGCCTGTTCAACATCATCGGCTCGCTCGGCGCGGGCATGCTCAGCCAGCGCCATTCCAAGCCGATGTTGCTGGTGGTGATCTATATCGGGCGCGCCATCGTGATCGCCGCCTTCCTGCTGCTGCCGCAATCACCTGCGAGCGTCATCGTCTTCGCCTGCACCATGGGCCTGTTGTGGCTGTCGACGGTACCGCCGACCAATTCGCTGGTCGCGATCATGTTCGGCACGCGCTATCTCGGCATGCTGGGCGGCATCGTGTTCTTCTCGCACCAGATCGGTTCGTTTCTGGGCGTATGGCTGGGCGGGGTCCTCTACGACATCTACGGCAGCTTCGCGCCGGTATGGTGGATTGGCGTGGCGCTGAGCGTGTTTGCAGCCGTCGTGCACTGGCCGATCGAGGAGCGGCAGGCGCCGCGACATGCCGCGATGGCGCCCGCCGAATAAGCGCTCAGCGCCGCTCCGGCAACTGGAAGATGGCGCAGGTCTCCGTGCCCAGCGCCAGCAGCTTGCCGTCCGCCGTCTTCAATGTCGCCTCGCTGACGGCCGTGGTACGGCCGAAATGGGTGACCTCGCCGCGGCAGACGACCTCGCCGGTGTCGGCGCCGATGGGGCGCACCAGATTGACCTTGAACTCGATCGTGGTGTGGCCCTTGCCGGGGGGCACCATGGTGTTGACGGAAGCGCCCAGAGCTGAATCGAGCAGCGTAGCCGCCCAGCCGCCATGCACCGTGCCGGCAGGATTGTAATAGTCGAACAGCGGCACGCCGCGAAATTCCACCATGCCCTTGTCGGCCGCGGTCAGCTTGAAATTGAGTTGCCGCCCGATCGGCGGGACCGGAAGCCTGCCGGCCAGCATTTCGCGCAACAATTCCAGGCCGGAGCGCTCGAACATGAGATCTTTCGGAATGCAGCCGACTTCGATGTCCTCGGGTACGAAACGCGGGGCGTCACTCATTTGCAACTCCTGAAAGCCAATTCTGCCGGAGCCTAGCCGATTCCGGATTTTGTTCAACAAATGAACTAATCAGGTCAGCGCTTTCGCCACCGAGCGCATGAAGCCCTCGCGCTCGTCGGGCGGACGTATGCCGCGCGGCTCCCAGACATTGCGGGCGAGAAAATGACCGGTCAGGCGGAAGCCCTGTTCGAGCGGCGACGCATCGCCTTCCTCCAGCGACGAGGATGCCGACAGAAAGGCGGGCAGCGCCAGCAGCCGGTCGGCCCAGGGACCGGCACCCGCCCTGGATACCGCCCTGCCCGTCTTCGGCGAGACGAAGGCCAGTTGCGAGGTCGCACCGGTCGCCGCGCATTGCGTCAGGTCGAGGCCGAAACCCAGTTCGTCGAGCAGCGCCAGTTCGAAGCGGATCATCAGCCGCGCGGCCTTTCGCGGCTCGTCGAAATGGCCGAGCATGACGAGCGCGGCCTCGTAGAGCGAGGCGTGCGGGTCGCGCTCGGGCAGCAGGCGCAGATGTGCGGCAAGCGTTTGCAGGCCGTACAGGCCAAGACCCGTCTGCATCAGGCCGGCGGCACGCAGGGTCTCGGCCTCGACCGCATAATTGCCGAGATGCTCGTCGAGGCGCGCGCGCCAGGTAACCTGCACCGAATTGCCGGCCTGGAGGACGGAGCGCATCTGCGCCGAGCGGCCGCCGCGCACGAGGCCCAGATGGCGGCCGTGGCCGCGCGTCATCGCTTCCACGATCACGCTGCCCTCGCCATGGCGGCGAATACCCAGAATCAGTGCCTCGTCCTTCCATTCCATGATCCGGTCCTATACCAAACGAAGCGGATGCACCGCCATCTTCCCGTCCGCGCCATCACCCGGTCTCCCGTCCTTGACCATTCAAGCACCTCCACCGCCCGATCCCGGCCTGCTGACACGGCTGCCGATGCCGCTGCGCTGGGCGTTGCTGGTAGCGGTCTCGGCCCTGGCGACCACGATCATGGAACTGGCCGGGCTGCCCGCGGCGCTGTTGCTCGGCGCCATGGCCGCCGGTATTGCGTTCGGCGTCAACGGGGCGCGCATGTCGGTGCCGCGCGGACCCTTCATCGCCGCCGAGGCCGTGCTGGCCTGCCTCATCGCCCGGGCCATCAATCCCGATATCGTCGAAACCTTCGCCTCAGGCTGGGTGCTCTTCCTCGCCTTCGTGCTCGTCATCATCGCGGCGACCAGCTTCATGGGCTATGTGATGGCGCGCGCGCAGGTCATGCCCGGCACGACCGCCATCTGGGGCACCTCTGCGGGCGGGGCGGCAGCCATGCTCATGCTTGCCGAGGAAAACGGAGCCGACGCGCGCCTGGTCGGCTTCATGCAATATGTGCGCGTCGTCATGGTCGCCACCGCCGCATCCGTGATCGCCGCCTACGGCTTCGGTGCAACGCCTGGCGCGGGCGAAGCCATCGACTGGTTTGCGCCTGTCGACTGGATCAACCTTGCCTTCATGCTGACGGTTGCGCTCGCGAGCGCAGCAGCCGGCCAGGTGCTTCGCATTCCAAGCGGCGCATTGCTGCTGCCGATCGTCACGACCTCAGCGCTGCACGCAATGGGCTGGCTCGAAATCGAACTGCCGGAATGGCTGCTGGCGATCTCGTTTGCCCTGATTGGCTGGCGCGTCGGCCTTGACTTCACGCGGCGCATCCTGCGTCACGCCGCTCACGCCCTGCCGGCGATCATCGCGTCCGCGCTGGTGCTGATCCTGTTTTGCGGCGGCCTTGGTTACACACTCACGGTCATCTTCGGCATCGACGGGCTGACCGCCTATCTGGCAACCAGTCCCGGCGGCCTCGACTCGGTCGCCATCATCGCCGCATCGACGCCGGTCGACGTGCCATTCGTCATGGCGCTGCAGACGGTTCGCCTCATAGCAATCATGATGCTGGGGCCGTGGATCGCAAGGCTGATCGCAAGGCGATTACCCTGATTTCCCGTCCCATGGCGCATGGCCCCGAGAACGGCGCGATCGTCATGGTTCCGCTTTAAAGAAATTAAACTTCCAGAAGTTATTTTTCGCCGATTTCAATACTTCAACTAAATTTCTCAGGAAAAAATTTAATCGCTATTTAACCAAGCCGTCGAACAGATACATAACCAAAATCCTGTATCCATCCGTCCAGTTTAAGACGGAATGGATGGGATATGTTCTTACTCCAGAGAGCGATCAGAAGGGTTCGGAACCCGGAAGTATCGAGCCAGCGCGATCTTGCCGCCTTTGTGACGGCAACCACCTTTATCAGCTTGACGGTTGCACTGAGCGCCGACGTGGCAGAGGAATTGATCTTCTTCGCGGGGTGGCCAACCGCGTTGCGCAGCTGGGCGATCACCTTTACCCTGGTCATGTGCATCGCAATTCCGATCAGCCTCTCCATTGGACGAACCCATTTGAGGCTCTGGAAGGCCAAGCAATTGGTCAATCAGCAACTCGATGCACTCAAGCTGGCGCATGACGCCACCGAAAAGGCGCACAAGCTTGCCGACTCGCTGGCCCGCCATGACGTGCTGACCGGCCTGCCAAATCGCAGGGTCTTCACCGAGATGCTGGAAAAGGCGGTTGCCGGTGTCAATCGCGGCCACAAGAGATGCGCGATACTGACCATCGATCTGGACCGGTTCAAACCCGTCAACGACGTACACGGCCACGCCACCGGCGATTCCGTGCTGTGCGAAGTCGCGACCCGGCTTTCCGAGGTCGTGAGGAAGAGCGACACGGTTGCCCGTTTCGGTGGGGACGAGTTCGGCATCATTGTCGATTTCGCTCCTTCCGAAGACCCGAGCGAAGTCGTGATCAACCTTTGCAATCGCATCGTCGAATGCATTCGCGAAACCATCGTGGTCTCCGACAAGCACATCAACGTCGGAGCAAGCGTGGGCATTGCCCTGTGCCCCACGGACGGCGCCGAGCCCGAAACGCTCCTGAGGGCCGCCGACATGGCCATGTACCGCGCCAAGCAGGGAGGACGGGGCAGATATTGCTTCTTCCAGCAGGACATGGAGACCGAGCTTCTTGCGAAGGCAGCGCTTGAGGAGGACGTGCGTCAGGCCATCGCGAGCGAAGCAATCCAGCCACACTTTCAGCCGCTTGTGAAACTCGCCGCCAACAGTCTTTCCGGCTTTGAAGTTCTTGCGCGCTGGCATCATCCGACGAGGGGCGAGGTCGAACCGGAGACGTTCATTCCGGTTGCCGAGAAACTGGGCCTCATCGGCCAGCTTACCTATTCGCTCCTGCGGCGCGCCTGTCTCGACGCACGCGACTGGCCGAAAGAGATTACGGTGGCGATCAATCTTTCGCCGATACACATTCGCGACCCGCTGTTGCCGGTCAAGTTCCTGTCCATCTTGTCAGAAACCGGCTTCCCGCCGACACGACTGGAAGTCGAGATAACCGAGAGCGCGCTCATCGACGACCTGCCGACGGCGCGGGCCGCACTCCAGGCGCTTCAGGACATCGGGATCAAGATCTCGCTCGACGATTTCGGGACGGGATATTCCAACCTGCGCCACCTTCACGAACTTCAGTTCGACAAGATCAAGATCGACCGGTCGTTCATCACGTCCATGGGCACCAATTCCGACCAGGCCAAAATCGTGCACTCGGTTCTGGAGCTGGCAAAAAGCCTTGGCATGCCGACCATCGCCGAAGGCATCGAACACTCGCAGACGGTGAAGGACCTGATGCTGGAGGGCGCCGAGTTCGGACAAGGCTTCTTTTTCGGCAAGGCCATGCCGGCGGAAGAGGCGGACAAGTTCGTCAAGGACAGCATGCAGCGGGTCGCGCCCGGCAGTGCAGCCTGAT
The DNA here is from genome assembly GCA_020441855.1 of Nitratireductor sp. Classification (GTDB taxonomy): domain Bacteria; phylum Pseudomonadota; class Alphaproteobacteria; order Rhizobiales; family Rhizobiaceae; genus BOKV01. The sequence goes on along the minus strand of JAGRLL010000197.1, from coordinate 3,257 downwards.
TTTCAGCCACTCGGCAGTTCCAGCCCCATCATGCGATAGCGTTCGGGATCGTTGGCCCAGCCCTCGCGCACCTTGACGAAGAGAAAGAGGTGGACCGGGCGCTCCAGCAACTCGCCAAGTTCCTGACGCGCAGCCGTAGAGATGGCCTTGATGGTCGCTCCACCCTTGCCGATCACGATCTTCTTGTGGCCGTCGCGTTCGACATAGATCACCTGGTTGATCTTTACCGAACCGTCCTTCTGCTCCTCCAGCGCCTCGGTCTCGACGTGGCTCGCATAGGGAATTTCCTCGTGCAGGCGCAGCATCAGCTTCTCGCGGGTGATCTCGGCGGCGAGCTGGCGCACCGGCAGATCGGAAATCTCGTCCTCTGGATAGAGGAACGGTCCTTCGGGCAGGCGTTCGGCGAGCCAGGCCATCAGATCGTCGCATCCGTCGCCGGTTACCGCCGAAACCATGAAGGTGCGCTCGAATTCGACGCGCTGATTGGCTTGTGCGGCGATCGCCAGCAATTGGTCGCGCTTGATCCTGTCGATCTTGTTGAGAACCAGCGCGCGGGGCTGCCTGACCTGCTTCAATGCATCCAGCAGCGTCTCCACGTCCTCCTCCAGGCCACGCGCGGCGTCGATGAGGCAGAGCACGTAATCGGCGTCCTTCGCACCGCCCCAGGCGGTGGTGACCATGGCTTCGTCGAGGCGGCGCTTCGGGCGGAAGATGCCCGGCGTGTCGACAAAGACGATCTGCGTGGAATCCTTCTGTGCAATGCCGCGGATGATGGCGCGCGTGGTCTGCACCTTGTGGGTGACGATGGAGACCTTGGCGCCGACAAGGCGGTTCATCAGCGTGGATTTGCCGGCATTGGGCGCGCCGATCAGCGCGACGAAGCCGCAACGCGTGGCTGGATTTTCGCCTGGAGAAGAGCCGGGCGATGCGTCAGGCGATGCGCCGGGAGGAATGTGGGCTTGATCTTCGGCTTCGTTCACGCGGGTTGTTCCTCCCAAACGCCTTCGCGCACCAGCATGGCGCGGGCGGCATCCTGTTCGGCGGCGCGCTTGGAGCGGCCCTTGCCGGAAGCCTCTGGCAGGCCCTGTATCTTCACGGCGACGGTAAAGACGGGATCGTGGTCCGGACCGGTTCGCTTCGTTTCGCGGTATTTCGGCGAGCCGAGACGCCGGGCATGCGCCCATTCCTGCAATTCGGTCTTGGAATCGCGGCGGGCAGCATCGTCCTCATTCAATCGCGAGCGCCACAGGCGGTCGATGAATGCGGAGGCCGCGTCCAGCCCGCCATCGAGATAGATCGAGGCGATAAGCGCCTCGAGAACGTCGGCGCGCACCGATTGCAGGCGCTTGCCGGTGATCTCCTTGACGTCGCCGCCGGTGCGGATGAATTCGTGCAGGCGCAGTTCGTCGGCGATGGCTGCAAGCGTCTTGCCCTTCACCAGCGCATTCAGCCGGAGCGAAAGCTCGCCTTCCGTGGCTTCGGGGAAGGAGCGGTGCAGCATGTCGGCGACACTCAGGCCAAGCACGCGGTCGCCCAGAAACTCCAGGCGCTCGTAATGGAAATCGTCGTCGGCGCGCTTGCGCACGCTGGAATGGGTCAACGCACGCTCGACATTGGCGAAGTCCGAAAAATGGTAGCCGAGGCGCTGTTCCAGATCGCCAAAGCGCTTGCGTCCGCGCTCAACACTGTTCGAAACGGCTTTCGCCAATCCCACCGCCTCCGCACTCACAGCACGTTGAAGATTCTCGACCAGCGCATATCGGACGGCCAGCGCCAGATCGCCAGCGGATGCGCATTGTTGTCGACCGAGAAGAAGATGATGCGCGCCGGGCCGACCAGGTTCTCGTAAGGTACGAAACCGACACCGTGCTGCTGTGCGCTCCACCGGCTGTCGAGCGAATTGTCGCGATTGTCGCCCATGAAGAA
>JAGRLL010000197.1:0-1321 GCA_020441855.1 Nitratireductor sp. | reverse complement strand
TGGGCACCTCGAACACGGCCGTGTTGTCGCCTTCCGAGCGCGGATTGATGTCGAGCGTCTTGTAGGTAACACCGTTGGGCAAGGTCTCGACATAGACCGGGATGGCCGGACCGCCATTATCGGGGGTCCAGGTACCGGCTGCCTCGCGCTTGACCGGCGCGCCATTGATGTGGAGCACGCCGTCGATCATCTGGATGCGGTCGCCCGGCATGCCGACCAGTCGCTTGATGTAGTCGACGCGGGGGTCGCGCGGCAATTTGAAGACGACGACATCGCCGCGCTCGGGTTCGCCCTTCCATATCCGGCCTTCGAACAAATTGGGGGCGTAGGGGAAGGAATAGCGCGAATAGCCGTAGGAATATTTCGATACGAACAGGTAGTCGCCCACCAGCAGGTTGGGCAGCATGGACCCCGAGGGAATCGTGAAAGGCTGGAACAACAGGGTACGCACCACGACCGCGAGAATAAGGGCCTGGATGATGACCGATACGGTCTCGGAGAGCGCTCCGCCCTTTTTCTTTTCGCTTTCGGCTTGCTGTGTCACGTTCATGAGATCCTGTGGTGATTGTTCCGTTGGGGGCCGGCGGCAAACGGGCCTGCCGTCCCTCTTCTACCCTGTTTCTACCCTGTTTCGCTGCGCCACCAGACGAAAACGCGGCGTCAACTCCCGGTCGAAGCGGCGAATGACGAAGCGCCTGCCTTGTGCGGTCAGTTGGTGGGCCGCGCCTGGTCTTTCAAGTCAAACCACCCACGACGCGAGCCTCGATCACAACGAATGCCTGAGCCAGGGGATAGTCATCCGTGATGGTCAGGTGAATATGGGCTTCGTAGCCATCGGGAAGCAATTCAGCAAGTTTTTTCGCCGCGCCGTTTTCGAGCTGCATGGTCGGCTTGCCGCCGGCCAGGTTGATCACCCCCATGTCGCGCCAGAACACGCCGTGGGCGATGCCGGTGCCAAGCGCCTTGGCGCAGGCTTCCTTGGCGGCAAATCGCTTGGCATAGGAAGCTGCGCGGTTGCGCCGGCCGTCGGATTTCACGCGCTCGATTTCGGTGAAGATTCGCCGGGTGAAGCGCTCTCCGAAACGTTCGATCGAGTTCTCCACCCTGCGGATGTCGATCAGATCGCTGCCAAGCCCGATGATCAATGCCTGCTTCCTCAGACCAGGGTGTCGGCCGAGTTTGCCTCGGACGGCACGACCTTGCGCGGCTCGGCGCCTAGGCTGTTGTGGCGCGCCCGCTCGGACAGCCGCTTCAGTCTCGCGGCGCGGAACTTCACCGCTGCCCAGCGGGTGACGAGGTAGAAGCCGATCGCCACCAACGT
>JAGRLL010000196.1 GCA_020441855.1 Nitratireductor sp. | reverse complement strand
GTAGCCGGCAAGCAGGGCAAGCGCATTCACCAGCCCGCCAGAAAGCCCAAAGGGAGCCGCTGCCAGAGCGTCCATTGCAACCCACCTCCATCAGGAATTGTAAATTATGCGTCCTGCCACCATGGTTTGCAACACCTTGCCGGTGAAGCGTGCACCCTCGAACGGCGTATTCTTGGAGCGCGAGACGATGTCTTGTTCCGTCAGTACCCAGGGCAGGTCGATATCGGCGATGGCGAGGTCGGCTGTCGCGCCCTTGGCAAGCGTGCCGCCTGGCAGGCCGAAGATCTTCGCCGGGTTTGTGGACAGGCATTCGGAGAGGCGTGCGAGCCCGATATCGCCGTTGTGGTAGAGCCTGAGGGCCGCGGCGAACATGGTTTCCAGCCCGATTGCGCCGTCTGCGGCTTCGGCGAAAGGCAGGCGCTTGGTGTCGACGTCCTGCGGGTCGTGGCTGGAAACGATAATGTCGATGACGCCTTTGGCCAGCGCTTCTGCCATCGCGGCACGGTCTTCCTCGGAGCGCAGGGGCGGCGACAGGCGGAAGAAGGTGCGATAGCGGCCGATATCGTTTTCGTTGAGCGAAAGATGATTGATCGAGATGCCGGCAGTGACCGAAGCGCCGCTTTCGCGGTAGCGCGCGATCTCCCTGGCCGAATCGGCGGTCGAAATCTTGGCAGCGTGGTATTTGGCCCCGGTCAGCGCGGCCAGGCGAAGATCGCGCTCGAGCGGTATCGTTTCGGCCTCGCGCGGAATGCCGGGCAGGCCCAGATGCGTGGCGATCAGGCCCTCGTTCATCACGCCATTGGAGGAGAGATCTGGATCGGTCGTCTCCTTGGCGATGACGATGTCGAAATCCTTCGCATAGGTCATGGCGCGGCGAAGGGTGAGCGAATTGCGCAGCGAATGGCTTCCCTCGGTCGCCATCACCGCGCCGGCCTCGCGCAGCAGTCCGAACTCGGTCAGCGTCTCGCCGCTGAAGCCGCGCGTGATCGCGGCGGAAGGATAGACATTGACCACCGCATTGTCGCGGGCGAGCCTGCGCACGTAGTCGACAAGGGCGACGTCGTCGATGACTGGATCGGTCTCCGGCATCATGACGAAACCGGTGACGCCGCCCGCGGCCGCGGCGCGGCTTGCAGAGGCGATGGTCTCGCGGTGCTCGGCGCCTGGTTCGCCGACATAGACACGGGCGTCGATGAAGCCCGGAAAGACGTGCTTCCCGCTGGCGTCGATGATGTCGGCCGCGTCTGGCGCGCCAGGATCGTCGCCGCCGACATGGACCGCGTGGATCTGTTCGCCCTTGATCATGATCGAGGCCGGGCCGTCGAGCCCCTGCGAGGGATCGACGACATGGCCACCCCTTATGATGACCGGCGGTCCGCCGGCGGGGCTGCCTGCCTTGCCGTTTGGCGTGCGATCAGCCATTGGCCGGATATCCCTTTCCACAGAGCAGGGTCTCGATACAGGCCATGCGAACGGCGACACCCATCTCGACCTGTTCCTCGATGACGCTTTGCGCGCCGTCGGCCACTTCCGAGGAGATTTCAACGCCCCTGTTCATTGGGCCCGGATGCATCACCAGCGCGTCGGGTTTGGCATATCCGAGTTTCTCCGCATCGAGGCCGTAGAAGCGGAAATATTCCCGGACCGAAGGGATAAGGGCACCTGCCATGCGCTCGCGCTGGAGGCGCAGCATCATGACGACGTCGGCGTCCTTCAACCCGTCTTCCATGCGACGGAAAACCTCCACGCCCAATTGCTCGATACCGTTCGGCAGCAGGGTGGAGGGTGCGACAACGCGAATGCGCGCGCCGAGCGCGTTGAGGAGAAGGATGTTGGAGCGGGCGACCCGCGAATGCAGGATATCGCCGCAAATGGCGACGGTCAGTCCTGCGATGGCCTTCTTGTGGCGGCGGATGGTCAGTGCGTCGAGCAGGGCCTGCGTGGGATGCTCGTGCGCACCGTCGCCGGCGTTGATGACCGAGCAGCCGACCTTCTGGGCCAGCAATTCCACGGCGCCGGCGGACTGGTGACGCACGATCAGCAAATCGGGCTGCATGGCGTTCAGCGTCATCGCCGTGTCGATCAGNNTCAGCGTTTCGCCCTTCTTCACCGAAGAGGAACCGACCGACATGTTCATGACGTCGGCGCCAAGCCTCTTTCCCGCAAGCTCGAACGAGGATTGGGTTCGGGTCGACGATTCGAAGAACAGATTGATCTGCGTGCGGCCCTGGAGGACCGGCTTCTTCTTGTTGAGCTGTCGGGAAACGGAAACGGCCTCGGCCGATTTTTCGAGAAGGAACTCGATATCGCCCGGCGACAGGTCGGCGATGGCCAGAAGGTGACGATGAAAGAAGCGGGCTGTAGCGGTGTCGGTCATTAAAGCGGAACCTATAGGCAGCTTCGCCACACTTGCCAAGCAAAAGGCCGGTCCGATGTGGCGCTCTCCCGTTCTTTTTCACATTTTGGTTTCCATCTTTGTGTTGGGCAATGCACGTGCGAAACGCTAGATTGGTGCCATGCGCGAATCCATCCTCGATACCCATACGGTTTTCAACCAGTCGCCGATCTATGGCGGGCACAACAATTGGGTTTCCGACCCGCTGTTGCGGCGCATCGTCGGCGAGGTGCCTGCCGAGGTGCGCAAGGGTCTGGAAGCGCACGGCATGTGGGCCGGGCACTACGAAACCTACGAATTGGCGCGTCTGGCCAACCGGCATACGCCAAGCCTGCGCACGCACGATGCCAAGGGCAACCGGCTCGATCTCGTCGATTTCCACCCCGCCTATCATGCGATGATGCGCAAGAGCATGTCGGCCGGCATGCATTGCTCGATCTGGGACGACGATGAGGCCGAGCAGGGCAAGCGCAACCTGCTGCGCGCCGCGCGCTATTACATGACGTCCGCGGTGGAGACAGGCCATTTGTGCCCGATCACCATGACGAATGCCGCGATTGCGGCGCTGGTCGGCACGCCGCAGGTCGCGGAGGAATGGATGCCGCGCGTGCGTTCGCGCAAATATGATCCGTCCAGCAACCCGCCGATCAAGAAGTCCGCGATCACGATCGGCATGGGCATGACTGAGAAGCAGGGCGGCACCGACGTGCGCGCCAACACCACCCGGGCCGAGGCGCTGGGCGATGGTCTTTATCGTATCGTCGGGCACAAATGGTTCATGTCGGCGCCCATGTGCGATGCCTTTCTGGTGCTGGCGCAGATGTCGGAGGGCAATCAGACCGGGCTCGGCTGTTTCCTCATTCCGCGCATCCTGCCGGACGGCAAGCCGAACGGGCTGCGCTTCCAGCGCCTGAAGGACAAGCTCGGCAACCGTTCCAATGCTTCGTCGGAAGTCGAGTTCCACGGCGCGCTCGGCCAGTTGATCGGCGAACCGGGCAGGGGGGTGTCGACCATCATCGAGATGGTGACGCTGACCCGGCTTGATTGCGCGACGTCCTCGGCCGGGTTGATGCGCGCCTCCGTGGCGGAGGCCGTGCATCACACCCGCCATCGCAAGGTCTTCGGCGAAAAGCTGGCGCATCAGCCGCTGATGACGCGGGTGCTGGCTGACATGGCGCTCGACGTGGCAGCGGCCACGGCGCTGTCGATGCGGCTTGCGGCCTCTTTCGACCGCGCGCGCGAGGATGGGGCTGAAGCAGCCTATTCGCGGTTGATGACGCCGGTGATCAAATACTGGGTGTGCAAGTCTGCCGCGCCGCTGATTGGCGAGGCAATGGAGTGTCTCGGCGGCAACGGTTATGTCGAGGATGGCAATTTGGCGCGCCACTTCCGCGAAGCGCCGGTCAACGCCATCTGGGAAGGTTCGGGCAATGTGATGTGTCTGGACGTCATGCGGGTGATCGCCCGTGGCGGGGAGACGCTGAACCAGGTGCTCGACATGCTGGAAGCCGATCTGGGCGGTAGAAGCGCGGCCAAGACGGTCGAGGTTATCCGTACCGCGGCGGGCATGGCGGGCGGAGACATCGGCTCGGCGCGCATTCTGACCGAGCAATTGGCGCTGACGGCAGCGGGCGCGGAGCTCAAGCGGCTCGGCCTTGGCGAGATCGCGGATCTGTTCGTCGAGACACGGCTTGGCGGGTTGTGGCGTTCGACCTACGGCATGCTCGACAATCGCCACGACACGGCGAAGATCGTCGACATGCTCTATCCCGAGCGCTGAGACGGGATCAGCCCAGCCAGCCTGCGACGAGGATCACCAGCGGAATGGTGACGAAGGCGGCGAGCGTTTGCGCAGTGACCATGGCGGCAAACAAGGGTGCGTCGCCTCCCAGTTCGCGGGCAACCAGAAAACCGTTCATGGCGGCCGGGCCGGCACCGCACAAGGCCACGATCAACAGGTCTTCGCCGCGTACCCCGAACAGCCATGCGCCCAGCACGAGAATCGCCGGCATGACCAGAAGCTTGATAACGGTTCCGACGGCCACCGTTACAATCGCCTGACCCGGCAGACGCAATTTCAGACCGGCCCCCACGAGCAGAAGGCCGAGCGGCAGGGAAATGCGTCCCAGCAATCCCATGGTGACCTCCAGCGGAACCGGAAGCCTTAGCCCCGAGAAGTTCAACGCCAATCCCGCCGCGACCCCGACAATCAGCGGATTGCCTGCGATCTGGCGCAGCGGGTTGACCTTGGTCTCGTGCTTGTCGCCAAGCATGGCAACGACCGGAATGTTGAAGATGTTGATCGGCACGATCATCGTGCCGATGGCGATGGCGACGATCGTCAGCCCCCTCGCGCCAGCGATCTCGCCGGCGATGGCGAGGATAATGAAGGCGTTCCACCGCGTCGTCGCCTGATAGAGGCTGGAATACGACGCCGATCCGATGCCCAGCACGGGTTGCAGCAACGGGCGCACGACAATCATCGCCACGAGCATGGAAAGGATGCCGGCAATCAGGCCGGCGGCAACCTTGGTCGCGGCCAGTTCGCCGAAATCGGCCTGGTACAGCGTCTGGATCAGAAGCGCCGGAAAGAAGATGTAATAGGCGATGCGCTCCATGCCGGGCCAACTCTCCTCGGGCACGAAACGGGTGGTGCGGAGCGCCGCACCGAGCAGGATGAGCAGGAAAACAGGCAGGAGCGAATTGAGCAGTATCGACATGAAATGCTTGGTGAAATCGGACCGGAGGGAGACGCCTTGCGTTGGCGGGGTGCATTTGCGCACATTCGGCTGCGCGCGCAAAGCCCAATTGCATCATCAAAAATCGAACTCTCCGGGAGCCGCCATTCATGCGCCTGCTCATCTTGTTGTTATCGGCCCTGCTGCTGGCGGTTAATGCTGGCGAGGCCTCTGCGGCCAAGCGCCTGGCGCTGGTGATCGGAAACGACCGTTACGAAAACATCACGCGGCTGCAAAAGGCGGTGAACGACGCACAGGCGATCGGCACGGAATTGTCCAGGCTCGGCTTCGAGGTCGTGACGGCGACCAACACGACGCGCCGCGAGATGAACGGTGTGCTGGCCGAATTCACCTCGAAGATCGCCAAGGGCGACACCGCGATGGTGTTTTATGCCGGCCATGGCGTGCAGATCGAAGGGAAGAACTACCTGCTGCCGGTCGATATCCCGGATGCACAGACGGGTGAGGCGGGCTATATCGAGGCAGAGGCGCTGGCGCTCGACGACATCGTTGCGCGGCTGAAAGCGCGCGGGCCGCTGTTGAACCTGCTGGTCATCGACGCATGCCGCAACAATCCGTTTTCAAATCCCGCCGCGCGCAGTCTGGGGTCCGGCCGAGGCCTGAGCGGCATTTCGGCGCCGCAGGGAACTTTCGTGATGTATTCCGCCGACGAGGGGGAAGCCGCGCTGGATCGGCTGGGGGGCGACGATGCCAACCCCAATTCGGTGTTCACCCGCGAATTGCTTCCGCTGATGCGCAATCCCGAACTCGATCTCGTCGATCTGGCGCGCGAACTGCGCCGCCGGGTGCGCAAGCTGGCGCTGAGTGTCGGCCACAACCAGTTGCCGGCCTATTACGACGCGGTTCTAGGCGACTTCTTTTTTGCCGGGAAGGACGAAGGGAATGCCGGCGAGGAAGTCGCCTCGCTGCCTCCCGCCGACACGCGGCAGACACGCGAACCGGAAAGCCCTTCGGCGCTCGCGCCGCTCGAAGGCCGATCGCTGGTGGCAACGGCGGGCGAGAAGGATTCGATCCGGCTGTGGGACCCGCACGCATTGCGGCTCATCGGCGAACTGGAGGGCGAAAAGATCGGCTTTTCCGCGCTGGCGATCATCGGCCACGGCCGCGCCATTGCCGTTGCGACGGGGGACGGCGCGCTCTATTCCTACGCCATTCCGGAATTCAAGAAAAAGGCGGCGCTCTATCCGGGCTTTCGTGTGACCTCGATTGCCGAAGCCGGAGACGGCGTTCTCGTGATCGGCGGCGAGGACGGCACGATGGCGACACTCGACGCAGAGAGTTTCGATGTGCTGTGGAAGGCGCGCATACACACCGGCATCGTCAGCCCTATCCTCGTCTCGGGCGACGAAAAGACGGCACTGACGGCCTCTGCCGACGGTACCATTGCAACCATCCGCCTTTCCGACGGGAATGTACAGGCAAGGGTGTCCACGCTGCCGGGCAAGTCGATCACCGATATCGACTTCCTGTCGCCGACCCTGGTGGTTGCGGTGCACGAGGATGGCACGATCGCGCAGATCAACCTGAAGACCGGCAGGCTGTTTGCAGCCTTCAGCGGCAATCGCGGCTGGATCTCCTCGGTCCAGTCACTCGGCGCGGGCGAATATGTGACCGCCAATGTCGACGGCATGCTGTCTTTTTACGAGGTGGGATCGGACCGGCCGACCCGCGAACTCAAGGCGCATGGCGACGTCGCCGCTGGCGCCAAGCAGTTTTCGGTGTCGGGCAGGGAACAATTGCTGTCTGTCGGCTTCGACGGCGCCGTCAAGCTCTGGGACAATACCGGCCAGCACCTGGAAGGCGAGGCGAAGCACGGCGGAGCGGTCCTGTTTTTCGATTATATTTCAGGCAGCTAGATCGGCTTGTGCGTAAAGGCACATTAGGTGGCGGCTTTGTCTCCCACCTTAGGGGACAAGGCGGTCACGTCCGCCGCCCCCGGTTTCCGGGGAGTACCGACGCATCAGCGGCAAGGGAGTTCCGACATGAGCATCCGGCGTCACATTTCGTTTCTGGCCATTCTCGGCATCGCGGCGCCGATCGGGTTTGCCGCGCCGATCGAGGCATCGGCCCAGCAATTCGTCACCCAGCAGCAGATCATCCAGAACCTGCGCCGCCGGCCAGTCCGGGTCGCGCCCGCGCGCCAGGGCGTGATCGTGCAACAGCAACGGGCGCCGCGTGTGGTGCTGCGCCGCGCGCCGGGCGCCGTTCCGCCGGGCGCGGTCATGATGCGCGTGCCGGAACCTGTCGATCATTCCGGCCGGGTTGCCGTTCGTCGCGCACCGATGCCGCAGGGCGGCAATGTCGCCGAGTTCCGAGCGCCACCGCCACAGGATTTCGACGTGCAGGAATTCCGGGCCCCGCCGCCCCGCGGGAAGAAGCCGTCCGGAAATTCCGGCGGCGTGCGGGTGGCGAGCGCCGACAAGCGCGGTCTCGACATCCGGCCGGCCAGGGAAGAACGTCCGGTGGACACGCATTATCCCAACAATGCGCGCGTCGATCTGGAAATCCTGTTCGACTACGATTCGGATCGTATCGATCCGGGATCGGTCAAGCAGCTTATCGTACTTGGCGAGGCGCTGAACGATCCCGAATTGGCCAAGGCTCGCATCGTCGTCGCCGGCCATACCGATGCGGCGGGCAGCGATTCCTACAATTCGGATCTGTCGCTTCGCCGGGCACGGGCGGTCTACAACTTCCTGGTCGACTATGCCGGCGTCGATGCGGACCGGCTGGTTCCGGAGGGTTACGGCGAACGCTTGCTCAAATTTCCCGACGCACCGCAATCGGGCCAGAACCGTCGTGTCGAAATAATCAATCTGGGCGAGGCGGGCTGAGCCAGGCCGCCTGATCCCGAACAAACAACAATCCCCAACCGGCAACATCCAGGACCCCGCCCTTGTGCGGGGTCTTTTCGTCCGTGCATGTTCCTGGTCGAAAATTTCCGGTTTCGCGTTAACCTTAACGAGCGGTAAAGATTGCGCCTCCGATCCGTGCCTCCCATGATGGCGGAAGGGAAAGAGGGGTCATGCGCGTTATTCTTCTTCTTTGGGTGATACCGTTGAGCCTCTTCTGGGGCTGGTTTGCGCTGAGCTTCTACGACATCAGTTTCGGCACGGTCTTCTTTTCGCGCGAACTCCACGATCTCGTCTTCAACATTTACGGAAATGCGCTCGGCGTGCCGTCCACGGACGTGCCCTCGATGGTGGCTTGGGCCTGCATCGTGGACACGGGTGTGATCGGTTCCATCGCCGCTTTTCGCTGGCGCTCGGCATGGCTCCCGCAATCACGGGCCTGGCTGGCCGGGCAGTTCGCCGGATATGGACGCGTCGAACCGCAATTCGACGATCGGCCCGCCGGCTCCGTCTCCCGCACACGGCAGGAAGACGAAAGGCAGGGCGCTACAGCCTTGCCAGACGGTCCAGCGCTCCCTGCAGAATAAAGGCAGCCGCGGCGGCATCGATCTTTTCGGCACGTTTGGCGCGTGACAGGTCGGCCTCGATCATCGCGCGTTCGGCGGCGACGGTCGAAAGACGCTCGTCCCAGAAGGTGACGGGCAGGTCGAGTTTGTCGGCAAGGTTGCGCACGAAAGCGCGCGTCGCCTGGGCGCGCGGCCCCTCGCTGCCGTCCATGTTGAGCGGCATTCCGATAACGAGCGCGAAAACGCCTTCCTTTGCCGACAGCGCTGCCAGTTCGCTGGCGTCCCTCGTGAACTTCGTGCGTCTGATCGTGTGATAGGGAGACGCCACGGATAGCATGCCGTCGCTGAGCGCGAGGCCAATCGTCTTGGTGCCGAGATCGAGGCCGAAAAGGCGTAGGCCCGGGCGATGAAGCGCCTTCAGGTTTTCGATTTCGACAATATTGGACTTGAGGTCGGACATCGACGACGACACCGGTTGCAGCAGCGGTTGAGGCTCCTATTATCGATTTCTAGTAACGGCATTCGCGCCGGCTGCCAAATGCGGTCTGGCGAAAAACTTGCGGAGGAAGTGTTTCATGAAAATCACCTGGTACGGTCATTCGGCCTTCAGGATCGATCACGCGGGCAAGGCGATCCTGATCGATCCGTTTCTTTCGGGCAATCCGTCCTGGGATGGGGGTTGGGAGGGGCCGGCGGAAGGCGCGACGCATGTCCTGCTGACCCACGGTCATGACGACCATCTCGGCGATGCGGTCGAAATCTGCAAGGCGACCGGTGCGATGCTCGTCGCCAATTTCGAGATCTGCATGCATCTCGTCGCCAAGGGCGTGGATGGTGGCAAGATCAATCCGGGCAATCACGGCGGCACCGTAGATTGCGGCGGCTTCACCACCAGTTTCGTGCAGGCGATGCACTCGTCCTCGACGCAGACCGGCGAGGGCAACAATCTCTATCTCGGCAATCCGGCCGGGCTGGTGCTGCATTTCCCCGATGCGCCGACCGTCTACCATATGGGCGATACCGACATTTTCGGCGACATGGCGCTGATCCAGGATTTGCATCAGCCGCAAATCGCGATGGTGCCGATAGGCGACCGCTTCACCATGGGCGGCGCGGTGGCAGCGCTTGCCTGCCGGCGTTTCTTTGCGTTCGAGACGATCCTGCCCTGCCATTTCGGTACGTTCCCGATCATCGACCAGACGGCGGAAACCTTCATCGCGGCGATGGAAGGCGATGGCGGCAAGGTGAAAACACCCAAACCGGGAGGTTCGGTGGAGGTGTGAGGGGGCTCACATGAGGTGCGCGATGGAGTTAGCGTAATATTCGAGCAGGACGCGTTCCTTGGCGTTGGCGCGATACAGCCCATCCGCGTTTTCCTCGACGAGATGCCTCAGCTTGAGCATGCGCAGGCCGGTGGTGACGGCGTAATCGCGGTCGGCGCGCGGGATGAATACGTGTGCCTGGTGCTTCTCGAACGATTCGATCAGTTCGAAGATGCGCGATTTCAGTTCCAGTTCGCTTATCCAGGAGCCGGCTTCGGCGAGGAAGACACGCGAAGCAAGAGCAACGGGCAGAACAGGGATGACGCTGCCGATCTCCCTCATCAGATGATGGCCGAGCTTGCCGATTGCCTCGAACTTCTCCTCCCTTGAACGGGTGTGGATATCGGGTGCATTGCGGCGCACCCATGCGCGGAACGACACCGGGCGGCCGAAGCTGACGCAGGCATAGCCGAAGCGGTAGAGCCGGCCACGCAGGCGCAGATTGAACAGATGGGCGATGAAACGCGTCAACGAACCTGGGCCGACACGAAAATTGCGGCCGGTGATCTCGCGCTCGCTCGCAGATGTCAGAACCCGGTCTTCGATCACGCGGTCGTAATTGATGCCTACCGGAACGAAGACGATGTCGCGGCTGGATGCCGGGTCGAAGTCCGAGGTCATGTAACCAAGCAGGCCGAGGCGCGGTTCGCGCAGATGTCCGTCGCGGCTCAATCCGCCTTCGGGAAAGACCGCCTGCGTGACGCCCTGTTCCGTCGCCATGTGGACATAGCGCCCCAGAACCCGGCGGTAGAGGGAATCGGAGGAATTGCGGCGGATGAAATAGGCGCCCATCGAGCGGATAAGGCTTTGCAGCAGGAAGATGCGCGCCCATTCGCCAACCGCATAGGACAGCGAGGCGCGCGTCGAGGCCATGTAGGTGACCAGCACGTAATCCATGTTCGAGCGGTGGTTCATGACGAAGACCACCGTCGCGTTCGGATCGATCGTCTTCAACGCCTCGTCGTCGGAATAGCCGAGTTGAACGCGATAGACGAATTCCGAAATCCAGCGCGCGATGCGGATGCCGAAGCCGAAATAGGTGGTGACCGAGAAGGCGGGGACGATTTCCCGGGCGTAACGCTCCGCCTTTCGCATGACGGAGGCGCGCGGCTCGCCGGTTTCCCGCGCTTCGATATCCACTGCCTCGACCACCCTGGCGTCGTACATCAGCTGATCGATCAGGGTCTGGCGCCGAGTCAGCTTGAACTGGCCTATCCGGAGGTCGAGGCGCTGGTTCAGTTCGTCAATGGCGAGATTGACGCGCCGGCGGAAGAACCACCGCACCGACGGCGCCAATACGCGGTCGGCGATGCCGATGATCGCGAAGATTGCCAGCAGGACCACCAGCCAAAAGGGCAAGGTAATGCCTGCGCTCATGCGCCCCCGCCGAGGTGCCGTTCCATTGCGGCCAATGATTCCTCCCCTGCCGAATGCGTGACGATAGAAGCACTGCGAGGCTGCGACCGCAATGGCAGTGGCGGGTTCGTGAACGCGCTAGCGGGTTGACGCCGATGCGGCCGCGTGGCGTTCCGCCGTTTCGAGGTCATCCGGCGTGTTGATGTTGAAGAAGGGATCCGGGCCTTCCCGATGGCCGAAATCGATCTCGACGCACCGGTGTTGCTCGATGAAGCGCGTGACCCTGCGGGTTTCGCCGGAAACGAGAAAGGTCTGGAGGCCGTCGGCAATGGAGACCGGCCAAAGCCCGAAAACCGGATGCCGGCGGCCGTTCGTGGCGGCGATTGCAATGGTGTCGGCCGCCAGCGCGCTTGCCTCGGCCAGGCGGGCAACGTAGTCGGCGGGGAAAAAGGGCGTGTCTGTCGCGGCGGTTGCGACGAAGCGCAGGTCGGGCGCGTTCTCCTGTGCCCAGCGCATGCCGGCGAGAATGCCGGCCAGCGGACCGGCATGGCCTGGAACCGTGTCGGGCTGCACCGGCATGCCGAACGGTGCGAAACGTTCCGTATCCCCATTGGCGCTGAGGACAAGACGCGCCACTTGCGGCTCAAGCCGGTCACGAACATGGGCAAGCAGCATCCTGCCGTCCAGCGTCATCAAGGCCTTGTCCGCGCCGCTCATGCGCCGCGATTGGCCTCCGGCGAGAATGACGCCGAGGATTGTCGATCTGGCCGGTTCGTCGTTCATGGGTCCCGTCGATACCACGTCAGTTGGCCGGTTGGTTCTCCGACTTCGCAAGGCTTTTCGCCACGACAGCAGCATAGAGCGCGGTGGCCATGCTGAGAACCGTACAGGCAAGCATGATGATTATGAGGGGCAGGGGCCCGGATTCCGGATCGAGTACATGGCCGGAAAGACCGGAGAGTATCGCACCGCCGCCGAGCTGGAAAAAACCGCCAAGTCCCGAAGCCGAGCCGGCCAGCCGGGGACGGGCGCTGACGATGCCGGCGCTGGAATTGGGCATGGTCAGGCCGTTGCCGACACCAATAGCGAAGACCGGGCCGTAGAATGCGAGCGGATGGAACCAGCCCAGGGGCACGAACGCCAGCGCCAGCAACATGCCTGCCGAGGCGACCACGCCGCCGCTGACGCACATTGCATCGATGCCGAAGCGCCGTGAATAGCGGCCGGAAAGGAAATTGCCGATGAGATATCCGCCCGCCGCGAGGGCAAAATAATAGCCCTGCTCGGATTCGGGCAGCTGGTAAAAATTGTTGGCAAGGAAAGGGCTGCCGCCGACAAAGGAAAAGAAGGCGCCCGAGGCGAAGGTGGACGTCAAGGCGTATCCCATGAAGCGGCGCGAACGCAGCAATTCGGGATAGGCCCGCAATTGCGAGCGGAAGCTGCCGCCGAGCGAGTGAATCGTCTCCCCCATGTCGCCCCATACCAGCACCAGCGCCACCACGCCGAAACCGAATATCAGCCAGAAGGTCGCCTGCCAGCCGAAGATTTCGGCAAGGTAGCCGCCGACAACCGGTCCAACCATCGGCGCAAGCGTCATGGCCATGGCGACGTAACCGATGCGGCTAGCCGCTTCGTCGGTGTCGACCATGTCGCGGATGGCGGCGCGGCTGACCACCATGCCTGCAATGGCCGTGCCCTGGAAGATGCGCGCGGCGAGGAACATCTCGATGGACGTGGCGTAGATGCCGACGACCGTTGCGACCAGCGCGACGGAGATGCAGCCCAGCAGTACCGGCCGGCGACCGTATTGATCGGAGAGAGGGCCGATGGCCAGTTGCAGCAATCCGGTGGCGGCCAGGTAGAGCGAGACGGCAAGCTGGACAGTCGAGTCTTCGGTGTTGAAGTAGTGCGCGATCAACGGAAGCGAAGGAAGGAACAGGTTCATCGCTGCCGGACCGAACGCCGTCGCCATCACCAGCGTGATGATGTGCGGATGGGACATGCGGTCGAGAAAACGGGGTTGTTGCATGAAATCTTTCAGGAACGCATGGGCGCGGGCGGCGTGATCGACTGGCGGTGGACAACGCGTTCCCTGTAGAGGGTGTAGATGCCGGTCGAGACGATGATTGCCGAGCCGATCCAGGTCAATGTGTCGGGAAATTCGCGGAAGACGATCATTCCGGCAAAGATGGAAAACAGCAGGATGGAATACCGGAAAGGCGAGACGAAGCCGAGATCGCCCGTGCGCATCGAGCTGATGACGCCGAAATAGCCGATCAGCAGAACTGCTGCGGACATGACGAGCAGGCCCAAATGCGTGGGCGAGACCGGCTGCCATTCACCGAACAGGGACAGGGCTGCGCCCAGCAATGTCACGGAAATCGAGGCGGAAAAGGTGATGAACAGCGCGGGGATGCCAGCATGCATGCGCCGGGTCGTCAGGTCGCGCACGACACAAGCGGCAACGGTTGCCAGCGCGTAGAGCGAATAGGTGCTGAAACCCTCGATGCCGGGGCGTATCACCACCAGCACGCCGACAAATCCGACAAAGATCGCGGTCAGGCGGCGCCAGCCAATCTGCTCGCTCAGGAAAAGCGCCGCGGCCAGTGTTAGCGCCAGGGGGAGCGCCTGAAGAATGGCGGTGGCATTGGCGATCGGCATGTGGAACAGCGCGGTAATAAACAGGAATGTCGCCGACATGTCCGCCACCGAACGCATGAGGATCAGCGGATTGAGCAAGGCCGACAGCGGCAGCATGTGGCGGAATTTTCTGGCCAGCGCGTAGATCATGATGCTGGCGATGATCCCGCGCAGCAGGATGATCTGTCCTATCCCAAGGTCGTCGGCGAAGGATTTGATGATGGTGTCGTTGACCGAGAATCCGGCCATGCCGACGGTCATGAAAGCCGCCCCGCGCAGGTTTTGCGAATTTGGGCCGGGGGTGGAATCGGGCATCGGCTGCTTTCGAATCGATACTCGCAGCCATGCCTCACGCCTCAAGCGTAGCCGGTCGTGTTCCCGAAAACGCCCTGGACGCAGCCCGCCTGCGGTTCATCTTCTCCTCCCGGAAGGGCCCGCCAGGCATGCGCCATGGTAAGGATCATTCTGGGTAACCGATCCGGAGTATCACAATGAAGGGTATTGTCACGCTGCAATAACGCATGTCAGGCATGCGTTTGCGTGTTTTTGAGGCATTGGAAAGGCGTATCGTCAGCCGCCGGTGGTGGACATGAAACGCCCTGTCGCAGGTGCCTTGTTCCTGCCGATAACGAAGTCGTGGCCTTTTGGTTTGCGGGCGATCGCCGCATCGACCGCCTCGGCGACGAGTTCGTTGCCCTCCGACGCACGCAGCGGTTCACGCAGGTCGGCGGCATCCTCCCGGCCGAGACACATGTAGAGCGTGCC
>JAGRLL010000195.1 GCA_020441855.1 Nitratireductor sp. | reverse complement strand
CATGTACCTGATGCGCCAGATCGGCTCGCGCGGGGTCTACGGCAATCCGGAACTTCCCGATTTCATGGTCTTCCTCAACTGGAAGGAATTGCCCTGGTACTGGTACGGCTTCGACCAGTTCTGGTTCGCTGCGCTGATGGTGATGCTGGTGCCCGGCCTGCTCGCCTTCGTCTTCGGCTGGTTCGCGTTTCGCAGCCGCGTCACCGGCGTCTATCTCTCCATCATCACCCAGGCGATGACTTACGCCCTGTTGCTCGCTTTTTTCCGCAACGACATGGGTTTTGGCGGCAATAACGGCCTGACCGACTTCAAGGACATCCTGGGCTATTCCGTGCAGGCGGACGTCACTCGCGCCGGCCTTTTCGCAGCCAGCGCCATTGCGCTGGCGCTGGGCGTATGGGCTACCGCCGCGATCACCTCGTCCAAGCTCGGCAAGCTGATGATCGCCGTGCGCGACGCCGAGAGCCGAACGCGCTTCCTCGGCTACCGGCCGGAAATGGTGAAGCTCTTCGCCTTCACCCTGTCGGCCGTGATGGCCGGCATTGCCGGCGCGCTTTACGTGCCGCAGGTCGGCATCATCAATCCCGGCGAGTTTGCGCCGGCCAATTCCATCGAGGTCGTTGTGTGGACAGCCGTTGGCGGGCGCGGCACGATCATCGGCCCGATCGTCGGCGCGCTGGTCGTCAATGCCGGCAAGAGCTGGTTCACCGGCGCGTTGCCGGAATTGTGGCTGTTCGCGCTTGGCGGCCTGTTCGTCGCCGTCACGCTGTTTCTGCCCAAGGGCATCGTGGGAACCATCCAGCACGGCTGGACCGCGCGCCGCTTGCTGATCAAGAGCCGCGAAGAGGAAAAGGCACGCGAACTTTCAGAAAAGCAGGCCGCCGCCGAGGCCGCCGAATGAGCGAGACACGCCCGTGAGTGAAAAGCGCAAAGGCACGATCCTTTATCTCGATGGCGTCTCGGTCGCCTTCGACGGCTTCAAGGCGATCAACAATCTCTCGCTGGTGCTCGCCAGGGGAGAAATGCGCGCCATCATCGGCCCGAACGGCGCCGGCAAGACCACGATGATGGACATCGTCACCGGCAAGACCAGGCCCGATACGGGAGAGGTGTTCTTCGATGGCGAGATCGATCTGACCCGCCACGACGAAGCCGACATCGCCACCATGGGCATCGGGCGCAAGTTCCAGAAGCCGACCGTCTTCGAAGGACATACGGTGGAGGACAATGTCGCGCTGGCGCTGGCGGGTTCGCGCGGCGTTTTCACGACGCTGTTCCATCGACCGACTTCCGCCGGCGAGGGCCGCATCGGTGAAATTCTCGACATAGTCCGCCTTTCGCATCTAAGAGGGGAGACGGCAGCCAATCTCAGCCATGGCCAAAAGCAATGGCTCGAGATTGGCATGCTGCTCGCCCAGGACCCGAAATTGCTTCTTGTCGACGAACCGGTCGCCGGCATGACCGATGCCGAAACCGAGGAGACGGCGCGGTTGCTCAAGGAGATCGCCACCGACCATTCGGTCGTCGTCGTCGAACACGACATGGATTTCGTACGTGAACTCGGCGTCAAGGTCACCTGCCTGCATGAAGGGTCGGTGCTGTCGGAAGGCTCCATCGATCACGTCTCTGCCGACCCGAAAGTGGTCGAAGTGTATCTGGGGAGGTGAGAGGCATGCTCGCGGTCGAAGAGGCAACCCTTCATTACGGCGCGGCGCAGGCGCTGCGCGGCGTATCCATCGAGGCGTCCGCCGGGCGCATCACCTGCCTGCTGGGGCGCAACGGCGTCGGAAAGTCGAGCCTGTTGCGCGCCATCGTCGGCCATTATCCGCTGACCACGGGCACGGTTTCCTTCGAAGGCAAGGCATTCGGCAGGGCGCCGGCCTATGACCGGGCCAGAACCGGTATCGGTTACGTGCCGCAGGGCAGGGAGGTATTCCCGCTGCTGACCGTGCGCGAAAATCTCGAAACGGGCTTTGCCGCCGTCAAGGGCAAGGAACGCTTCGTTCCCGACTACATCTTCGAGTTGTTCCCGGTGCTCAAGGACATGCTTGGCCGACGCGGCGGCGACCTGTCCGGCGGGCAGCAGCAACAGCTCGCCATCGGCCGCGCGCTGGTCATGCGCCCGAAGCTGCTGGTTCTGGACGAGCCCACGGAAGGCATCCANNTCGATCATCAAGGATATCGGCCGCGCCATCCGCTTCCTGCGCGACAGCCAGGGCATCGCCGTATTGCTCGTCGAGCAATACCTCGATTTCTGCCGGGAACTGGCCGACGACGTCTACATCATGGACCGTGGCGAGATCGTCCATTCCGGTGACGCCGCGAGCCTCGACCGCCCGGACGTGAGGGCGCACCTGACGGTGTAGGCAAATCCGGGAAGGCGGCCGCCGGCTTTTCGTCCGGATCTGCG
>JAGRLL010000017.1 GCA_020441855.1 Nitratireductor sp. | reverse complement strand
GGCCCTTCTTCTGCAACTGGTAGAGCCGGTTGACGCCGGTGGTCGTCTCCTCCGTCACGCCCTTGATCGCGTGGCGCTGCTTGACGAACCAGCCGGGGCTTGCCGCCATGCGCTTCTTGATCTGCGCGAACAGGAATTCCTCTTCCTCCGATCCGGGATTCGACAGGATGTCCTCGCCTTCCTCCGCGCGCGCGCCGAGCAGGATGTACATCGTGGCGTCGCCACCGTCGTCGAGGATCATGTTCGACATGCCGCCATCGGGCCACTGGAAGATCTGGTCGGTATAGGTCCAGTATTCCTCCAGGTTTTCGCCCTTGACGGCGAATACCGGCGTTCCGGTCGCCGCGATCGCGGCAGCCGCATGATCCTGTGTCGAAAAGATGTTGCACGATGCCCAGCGCACATCCGCGCCGAGCACCTTCAGCGTCTCGATCAGTACCGCGGTCTGGATTGTCATGTGCAGCGAGCCGGAGATGCGCGCGCCCTTGAGCGGCTGGCTCGAGCCGAATTCCTCGCGGCTGGCCATCAGGCCCGGCATTTCGGTTTCGGCGATGTCGATTTCCTTGCGGCCGAAATCGGCCAGTGCGATGTCGGCTACGGCGTAGTCGCTCTTGCTTGTCATGTTCGCTAATCCTGAAAACTGCGCGCGCCCGGATTCACGCTGATCGAAGGGCGCCAAGCATACAAACGGCACGCTTTGCGCGCGTGCCAGGCTAATGCCTGTTTATCAACGCACCCGAACTTTGGCAACTCCATATAAAGATTTCTTTATACGATCTCGCCAAGGTCGTTTATCGAGTCTTGTTCAGGGTCGTTCCTGAGCTTGTTCCGGACCTTATTCCCCTTCGCCGAACCGGTCGGCGATCAGCGTTTCGAGTGCCTCGAGCACTTCGTCCGCCTGAGGTCCATGCGCCGCAACCGTGATCTCGGAGCCATTGCAAGCGGCGAGCATCATCAATCCCATGATCGAGGTGCCCCCGACCGTGTAATCGTCTCGGCTAACGCTGACTTCGGCGTCGAACTTTTCGACGCATTGAACGAATTTCGCAGATGCCCGCGCATGCAGGCCGCGCTTGTTGACGATGGCGATGGTTCGTACGGCCGGCTTCGCGCGCAAAGCCTTGTCCCCCCCGGCTTTCGAACCGGCCCCAGGATCGTCCCCCTCCGGCCTGCCGCCCACGCCGCTATTGCCCTTGCAGGAGCTGGCTCGCGACATTGATGTACTTGCGGCCCGATTCCTGTGCGTCGGTGACGGCGCGTTCCATGTCGTTCTCGCCACGCACGCTGGCAAGCTTGATCAGCATGGGCAGGTTGACGCCGGCGATCACCTCGACGCTGCCAGTCTGCATCACCGAGATCGCCAGATTGGAAGGCGTGCCGCCGAACATGTCGGTAAGGATGATGACGCCCGAGCCGTCGTTTGCCGCCGCCACCGCGTCGAGAATGTCCTGTCGGCGCTGCTCCATGTCGTCGTCCGGGCCGATGGCGATCGTCTCGATCTGCTCTTGCGGCCCGACCACATGCTCCAGCGCCATTCGGAATTCCCTGGCGAGCTGGCCATGGGTGACGAGTACCAGTCCGATCATTACCTACCTCGTTTGCGTCCCGGTTTCTCTGGCGTCGCCGGGTCCCCCGCAAGGGCCGCTATCTTGGCGGGATTCGTCTGTGGCGCAAGGAAAAACTCGGCGGCGGTCCATGCCGATCGGTCCGCGCGGTCGATACGCCGCACCCCGCCGTTCCGCCCGGTTGCATGCACCCTCAACTATCCCCGGTCAAACCCGTTTCGCTGCCTTTAAGCCAGGCCAGGACGATTCTCGTCGCCTGTTGTTCGTGACGCTCCGGCAGATCGATTGCGGCCACTTCCACGCCCATCAGCGTGGTGGCCCTTGCCTCCGGCATGCGTTCGATCCGCTCGTCCTCCACCAGCCGGGCGACCAGCGCAATGGCGCATTCATCCACGTTCGCAAGCTCGACGATGCCATAGCCCCGGATTTCCGCGCGGCCGGCGATCGCTTCGGGTGCGCGGGCGAAGAGGCGGCCCTGGCGTTCCTCGAGCAGCGCCTGATCGTCGCTGACGAGCACGGCCCTCATGCCACGCGCCTTCGCCGTGTCGATCAGGCCGAGCGCAAGGCTTGTCTTGCCGGCGCCGGAAGGCCCTTCGATCAGCACGCCGGCGCCTTCAATGACGACCACGGAGCAATGCCGGTTGGGCTGTTCGCCTGAAGCCATGCCGTCGGACACCACGGGCTAACCGCCACGCTGGCGGGTGGGAAGGGTGACGACAAAGCGCGCGCCGGTCTGCGGCGCTTGCCGGTTTTCGGCCGTTATCGTGCCGTTATGCGCCTCGATGATCTGGCGCGAAATCGACAGGCCGAGGCCGGAATTCTGTCCGAATCCCTCTTCCTCGGGCCGGTCGGTATAAAACCGTTCGAAGATCCGCTCGATCTTCTCGGCATGAATGCCCGGTCCGTTGTCCTGAATGGCGATCTCGATGCTCCCGCCGGGAATGCGGCGCAGCGCGATATCGATCTGACCGCCCCTGGCCGGCACGAAGGAGCGCGCATTGTCGAGCAGATTGTTGATGACCTGGCCGAGCCGGCTTTCGTGGCCCGAGATGAAATAGGCTTCCGCGCCGCGCGCCGGCGCGATGTCGAGATTGATCGCAACCGACTTGCCGGTACTTTCGTCATACGTGCCGCCGGAACTGGCGCCAGCCTTCCCGACGCCCGGTACCAGCCGGCGCATGGCGACGATGTTCTCCAGCATCGCCCTGAGATCGACGGGGGTCGAATCCTCGCGCGCGAGTTCCGCGTCCAGACGCGACGCGTCCGAGATGTCGGTGATCAGCCGGTCGAGACGGCGCACGTCGTGCTGGATGATCTCCATCAGGCGGTTTCGCGTGGTCTCGTTCCTGGCAAGCGGCAGGGTCTCGACCGCGCTTCTGAGCGAGGTCAGGGGGTTTTTCAGCTCGTGGCTGACATCGGCTGCGAAGCTCTCGATCGCCTCGATGCGCGCATACAGCGCGTTGGTCATGTCGCGCAGCGTCTGCGACAGATTGCCGATCTCGTCCTGACGATTGGAAAAATCGGGGATCTGCACGCGCGACTTGACCCCGTGACGCACCCGCACGGCGGCTTCCGCCAGCTTGCGCAGCGGATTGGCGATGGTGCCCGCCAGCAATCCCGACAACACCATCAGCACGATGCCCGCCACCAGAAAGATGCGCAGGATGGCGAGACGCTCCTCGGTGACGATCCGGTCGATATCGCCGCCTTGCGTCGACAGCAGCAGCACGCCGACCACCGCACGCAGGCGCTGCACCGGCACGGCAACCGAGATGATGTGCTCGCCCTGCCCCGTCAGCCGCACCATGGTCTGCGGCTGGCCGGTCATCGCGGTCTTCACTTCCGGATAGTCGGTGCCGAAGCTCGTCACCTCGCGATAGACCGGCAGGTCGCGCCGCTGCAACCACTTGTTCAGCACCTTGCCGATACGCGTGATCATGCCTTCCTTGGCCTGTTCCTGTTCGAGCGATGGCAGGTCGAAGCGCACCACTTCGCCGCCGCCGTAAAGGTGACGCGAATCGAGCACGAGAATGCCGTCGCGATCGTAGATGCGCGCCCGCGTCTGTGTCGGCTGGATCAGGGTCCTGAGAAGCGGCGCCACCTTTTCGGGCTTGATCGGCGATTCAAGCGTCTCAAGCGAATCGAAACTCGGCGAGACGCTGTCGCCCGCCTGCAGATCGAGCAGCTTGTCGGGATCGATCATGATCGAATCGGTCTCGACAGTCGCCGAGGACGCAATGGCGCCAGCGATGATGCGGCCCTGGATCAGCAGGCTTTGCACCCTGGCGTCGATCAGTCCCTCCCGGAACTGGTTCAGGTACAGGATGGCCGACAGCAGAATGATCAGCGCCGCGAGATTGAGATAGATGATGCGTCGCGTCAGCGAGGAAAAGAATACGATGCGGATGAAGCGCACGGTGCGCGAGAACGGCCACTTGCGTTTCCTGGCCGGGCTCCCGGGCATGCCTGGCCGTGCGCTTGCCCCCGGCTCGCCCCGGCCAGCGGCCTGCGTCTTTGTGGTATCGGAAACGGCGTCGGCCCTGGCCGCGATGTCGCCGCGATCTGCAGGGGACGCGCTTTCTTGTGGCGGCGTTGCCGCCTCCCGCCCGTCCGTGCCGTCTGCGCGCCTTCCCAGGGTCTCGACGTTCATTCGCTTTTCGCCGGCTGCCAGGATGCAGGCGGCCCGTTGCCGATTGGTTGCTCGTCCGCACACCTTTGCCCGGTTTGGCGGACGGCGTCAGTTTCAACTCTCCCGGAACCGGTAGCCGACGCCATACAGGGTTTCGATCATGTCGAAATTGTCGTCCTCGGCCTTGAACTTCTTGCGCAGCCG
>JAGRLL010000194.1 GCA_020441855.1 Nitratireductor sp. | reverse complement strand
CGCGGCATCAAGCACAGCGGCGTCAAGGACCGGGGCTTCATGGACTCGATCTATTTCAAGGACCCGCTCGGTTTCCTGATCGAGCTTGCATCCTACCGCTTCGAACCGCCCTTCGGCGTCTCGCACGGTCAGGTGATGCTGGAGGCGCACAAGCTGCGCGTGTCGCGTGGCGACCATCATATCGACCGCATCCACCTCGCCGATGCGATCGAGAAGCTGACGGCCAGAAATTTCGAAAGCCTCTCGCAAGACCGCAGCCCGAAGGACCCCTACGGGAAATAGCGGCCGCCTCCGGCTTAGACACATGCACCGCCTCCGGCTTAGACACATGCACCGCCTCCGGCTTGATGCGTAAAATGCGGCGAGGCCTGCCCTTGAACGCCGCATTCGCCACGTTAAATTAGTGCTTACTAATCTAAGCGGCGCGACAAGCTGCAGCGGCACCGAAACCCGACAGGAAGAACAATGAGCTATTATTTCTCCAAGACACTCGACATGCCTTTCGATCAAGCCATCGAACATACGACCAAGGCACTGGCGGAAAAGGGTTTCGGCGTGCTGACCACCATCGACGTCAAGGCGACGATGAAGAAGAAACTCGACGCGGACATGAAGCCCTACACCATTCTGGGCGCCTGCAATCCGCAATTCGCCTTCAAGGCGCTGAGCGCCGAGGACAAGATCGGCACGATGCTGCCCTGCAACGTCGTCGTGATCGAGCAGGAAGGCGGCAAGGTAGAGGTTTCCGCGGTCGATCCGGTCGCATCGATGGCGGCAATCGACAATCCGGCGCTGGCGGAAGTGGCCGGGCCGGTGCGCGAAATCCTGAAGGAAGTCGTCGCCGGATTGTGATCGCCGGCGATTTCGCGCATTTCGATTGCTCCGGCTGAAAAACTCGTGAAATCTGTCTCCCGCACAGCTGCAGGCCGCGGGAGGCAGACGTGACGCTGAAAATCATCGGTTCAGGCTTCGGCCGGACCGGCACGATGACGATGAAGGATGCTCTTGGCGTTCTCGGGTTCGGGCCGACCCATCACATGACCGAGATCATGTCGCATCCCGAGCAGCTGGAGCACTGGAAGGCGGTCTTCGCCGGAGAACCAGTGGACTGGGAAGCGGTCTATGACGGCTATGTCTCGCAGGTGGACTGGCCCGGCGCCTCGGTCTGGGAAAGGACGATGCTTGCCTTTCCCGACGCGAAGGTGATCCACACCGAGCGGCCGGAAGAAGCCTGGTGGGCAAGCTTCAACAAGACGATCGGCAAATTCTTCTCCATCGCAGACAGTCTGGAACTGCCGCCCGGTTTCCATGAAACCTTCCGCACGATGAAGGACGGCTTCCTGGTCTCGACCTTTACCGATTTCACGGACAAGGATTCCGCCATCGCCGCCTACCGGGCCAACAACCGCAAGGTGCGGGAAACGGTTCCCGCCGACAGATTGCTGGTTTTCAATGTCGCGGAAGGCTGGGAGCCGCTATGCGGCTTCCTCGGCGTCGCGCAGCCGGACACGCCCTTCCCCCATCACAATGTGCGGAAGGAATTCTGGGAACATTTCGGTGGCGAGCCGGAATGAGAACGCAGGCAAAAATCAGTCGAAGACGATGGCCGGGCCGCCCGAACTGCCCTCCTCCTCCTTCAGGCGCTGCATGACCTTGGCGCCGATCTCGCGATAGGCTCTTGCATGCGGGCCTGCGGGATCGGAGGCGACCACCGGCTTGCCCGCATCCGAACTCTCGCGGATCACCATTTCCAGAGGCACTTCGCCAAGGAAAGGCACGCCGACCCTCAGCGCCTCGGCCTTCGCGCCGCCATGGCCAAAAATGTCGTACCGCTTGCCCGTGTCGGGAGCGATGAAATAGCTCATGTTCTCGACGATGCCGAGCACCGGCACGTCGACCCGGCGGAACATGTTGAGGCCCTTGCGCGCGTCGATCAGGGCCAGATCCTGCGGCGTCGAGACGATGACCGCGCCGGCGAGCGGCACCTGCTGGGCCATGGTCAATTGCGCGTCGCCGGTTCCCGGCGGCATGTCGACGACCAGAACGTCGAGTTCGCCCCACTCGACCTCGCGCAGCATCTGCGTCAGCGCCGAGATGACCATCGGCCCGCGCCAGATCATCGGCGTATCTTCCTCGACAAGGAAGCCCATGGACATGACCTTCAGGCCATGGCCTTCCATCGGTTTCAGGGTCCGCCCGGAAGCAATTTCGGGACGGCCCGACACGCCGAGCAGGCGCGGCAGCGACGGCCCGTAGATATCCGCGTCGAGAATGCCCACCTTCAGCCCGTTCGCCTTCAGTGCGAGCGCCAGATTGACGGCGGTGGTCGACTTGCCGACACCGCCCTTGCCGGAGGCGACGGCGATGATCGACTTGACGCCGGGCACGCCCGCCTTTTGCGGCGCGCTGTGTTGATGCCCGTGCTGGTGCCCGTGCTGATGGCCGTGCTGCTGGGGTGGCTGCTGGGGTGGCTGCTGCGGCTTCGCCTGCCCACCACCGTTCGAGCCGGCCTTCTTTTCGGCGGTAAGCACGACCAGTGCGCTCTTGACGCCATCCATGTCGCGCACGACCTTTTCGGCGGCCTGGCGCAGCGGCTCCAGTTTCGGCGCCAGATCGGCCGGCACGGCGATGGAAAACATCACCTTGCCATCGTCGACCAGCACCTCGGAGACCATGCCCTGGTCGACGATGTTGCCGGAAAGATCCGGACCCTTGACCTGCCTCAGCGTGTCAAGAACCTGTTGCGGAGTGGGGGATGCCATTTACCCTGCCCTTTATCTCTTGAGTCCTGCCGCCCGTCACGGCGCATGAATGGCTTTAGATATCCGATGTTGGCCGGCGGTCCAGAGGCGCGATGTCGCGCCGGGCGACAAATTGGGGCTGAATGAGGCCAGTTCGGTCAAATCAGCCCGCCATTCGGGCCGCGCCGTCGCGAAGGCCGCCGGTGCGCACGAGAAACTTCACGATGTCGGCAACACCCTCGCCGCGCCTGAGATCGGTGAACAGGAAGGGCCGGCCGGCGCGTGATGTTTCAGCGTCGCGGCGCATGCGCTCCAGATCGGCGCCAACATGGGGCGCGAGATCGGTCTTGTTGATCAGCAGCAGGTCGGAACGCGTGATCGCCGGGCCTCCCTTGCGCGGAATGTCGTCGCCCTGCGCGACCGAAATGACATAGAGCGTCAGATCGGCAAGATCGGGAGAGAAGGTCGCGGCGAGATTGTCGCCGCCCGATTCGATGAAGATCACGTCGAGGCCGGGATGGCGGGCGTTGAGCCCGGCAATCGCCTGCAGGTTGATCGAGGCGTCCTCGCGGATTGCCGTGTGCGGGCAGCCGCCGGTCTCGACACCGACGATCCGGTCGGATGGCAGCGCCTGCATGCGCACCAGCGCCTCGGCGTCCTCGCGCGTGTAGATGTCGTTGGTGACGACGGCGATGGAAAAGTCGGCCGACATCGCCTTGCACAGTTTTTCGGTCAGCGTCGTCTTGCCGGAACCAACCGGCCCGCCGATGCCCACCCTGAGGGGGCCATGTGCGGATTGAGTCATTTCAAATTCCCTTTGGCGACAGGCGTCACGTACGAAAAATCCTCGATCCCAGTGTTTCGTGGTTCATCGCCACGATTTCGGCCATCAACGCAGCAGAGCCCAGATCGTCCGGCGACGACGCGCCCGCCCTGCCCGCCACGGCCAGAATCTGCGGTTCCAGGGCAGCCAGCAAGCGCAATGCGCCCTGCTGGCCAGTGAGCGAAAGACGGATCGCGGCCTGCAACAGATTCGAGACGGCGGCATTGAGAAATACGGGCAGGACATCGCCAAGCGCGATGCCGGCCGACGCCGCCACCGCGCCGACGGCAACGCAATAGGCCGGTTCGTCCGGCATTTGCGGCAAGGACCAGATTTCGCACGCGGCATCGGCAAAGGCCGCCCCCTGCGCGGTTGTTTCGGTGAAGCGCCCGGCGGAACCGGCAAGCGCGAGCGCCAGTTCGTTGACTTGGGGCAGTTCGTTGATCTCGCCAGCCCCGGCTTGCCGCCAGCCCTCCGCCAGCAGCACGGCATCGTTCCACAGCGTGCCGGCATGGAGAACGTCGTGGAGCCATTCGCGCAAAGATGTCTCGTCGCGGACCAGTCCCGCGGCAGCGGCCTGTTCCAGCCCGGAGGAAAAGGAAAACGCACCGACCGGAAAGGCCGGCGACAGCATGGTCATCAGGCGGACGAGCGGCGCGGAATCACACATGGCCATTTGTGTGTCCGTGAGCATGCCCCTGAACATGATCATGATCGTGGCTGTGGCCGTCATGATGATGCCCGTGATGCGGGTCGCCATAGGCGCCGCCTTCCGGATCGAAGGGCGAGGAAACCTCGCTGACGCTCGCGCCAAGGCCCTTCAGCATTTCGGCGATAACATGGTCGAGGCGGATCAGGATGCGGTCTTCGAGGATCTGCGCCGGCAGGTGGCGATTGCCGATCTGCCAGGCAAGCGCCAGCAAATGGCGCGCATCGCGTCCTCGCACCTCCAGCAGATCCTCGGGAGCGGCGACGACCTCGATGACCCGTCCGTCGTCCAGCACCAGACCATCGCCATGGCGCAACAGACGCGCCTGCGGCAGGTCGAGCAGGAAGTCGATCCCCGCTTCCCCAGGCGCCGCATCGGAGGTCATCGCAACGCGGCGTCGATGGCGCGCGGTTTCGTCCAGCGTAATGCGGCCGGCGGGGTTGTGGAAATGGCGGGTTACAGAGGATGCGGTCGGCATGGCCGCGATCTTACTACCGAATTTTCGCAATATGCCAGCGCCGCGATGGGTGCCGGAGCAAAATGCGACCTCTTGCCCGTTACTTACCGGTTATTGGCGGGTCATCATCGCGCGCAAAGCGGCGGCGCGTGCACGGAAGGTCGAATCCGGCGTGTTGCAGAGATCGTTCATCGCGCGGGCGGCAGCGAGGGATTCGCCGAAATCGGCGATGGCGCGACCGACGAAAGAAAGGAAATTGCAGGTTCTGGCGGACATCGTCGTGCTCCATGCAAATCGATGGTCCGGATACAGGCGCATTGCTGCATCGCAACAAACACGCTAACCGACTGGCAGCCATGCAGTTTTGAATGCCTGCGCAGAAGCATGGCGGTGCAAAAAACCGGTAGACGGTCCGCATCCCGGCCGGGACAAGACTAGGTCAGCCTGCGCCGCATGGTGATGTTGGTCGGCCGGTCATAGCCTTCGTGCGCATTCTCCTGCGTCTTGACGAAGTCCAGCCTCTCGAAGGTCTCGCGGTTTTCGGCGAGTTCGATGCGGGTCTGAAGTTCCAGCGCGTCGAGCCCGTGCTCCCGCGCCAGCTTCTCGGCCTCCGCCATGAAACGCCGCGTGATACCCTGTCCGCGATAATCGCCGTCCACCGCCAGCTTGCCGACATAGGCGCAATTGCGATCCGGGGCACTTTCAAGCCGCACGAAGGCGCAGCCGGCAAGGCGTTCGCCATCCATCGCCAGGAACAGCACCTCGTCGCGCGACTTTCGCTTCAGGTCGGCGGCCGATATGCGTAGCAGGGAAGACGGCGGGTCGATGCGCGGCGCCATGTAGGCAAAGCAGCGCATGAGCAGGTCGTGGAGTTCGTCCCAGCGGTCGAAAGACCTTTCGGCCCGACCGACGGTCACGCGCATCGTCGCACCTCAGAACAGGAAATAGCGCTGCGCCATCGGCAGCACGGTCGCCGGTTCGCAGGTGAGCAATTCGCCGTCGGCGCGGACCTCGTAGGTTTCCGGGTCGACCTCGACATGCGGGGTGGCGTCGTTGAGCAGCATGGCGCGCTTGGAGATGCCGCCGCGCGTATTCTCGACCGCAACCATGCCCTTTTCGACGCCGAGCTTTTCCTGGAGGCCGGCATCGAGGGCCGCCTGGCTGACGAAGGTGACGGAGGAACTTGTGAGTGCCTTGCCGTATGCGCCGAACATGTAGCGGTAGTGCACCGGCTGCGGTGTCGGGATCGATGCGTTGGGATCGCCCATCGGGGCTGCGGCGATCGAGCCGCCCATCACGACCATGTCCGGCTTGACACCGAAAAAGGCCGGGTTCCACAGCACCAGATCGGCGCGCTTGCCGACTTCCACCGAGCCGATCTCCTTCGAGATGCCGTGCGCGACGGCCGGATTGATCGTGTATTTGGCGATGTAGCGCTTTACGCGGAAATTGTCGTTGTCGCCGGTTTCCTGCGCCAGGCGTCCGCGCTGGCGCTTCATCTTGT
>JAGRLL010000193.1:2379-2598 GCA_020441855.1 Nitratireductor sp. | reverse complement strand
AGATGCGCACGCACAAGCGTCTGCTGGATATCGTCGATCCGACGCCGCAGACCGTCGATGCACTGATGAAACTCGACCTCTCCGCCGGTGTGGATGTCGAGATCAAGCTCTGAAGTCAGAGCTGTAGCCAATACTGAGGAATGAACCGATGCGTTCAGGTGTCATAGCACAGAAGCTGGGAATGACCCGGGTCTACTCCGAGACCGGGGAACAGGTTCC
>JAGRLL010000193.1:435-2269 GCA_020441855.1 Nitratireductor sp. | reverse complement strand
AATACGACGAAGGCTTTGCGCGGCCATTTCGCCAAGGCCAGCGTTGAACCGAAGCGCAAGGTCGTCGAGTTCCGTGTTTCGCCGGACAATCTCATCGATGTCGGCTCGGAAATCACCGCCGATCACTTCGTCGAGGGTCAACTCGTCGACGTTACCGGCACCAGCATCGGTAAAGGTTTTGCCGGTGCGATGAAGCGCCACAATTTCGGTGGTCTGCGCGCCACGCACGGCGTTTCGGTATCGCACCGCTCGCATGGTTCTACGGGTAACCGTCAGGATCCGGGCAAGGTGTTCAAGAACAAGAAGATGGCCGGCCACATGGGCCAGACGCGCGTGACCACGCAGAACCTGCAGGTCGTTCGCACGGACGCCGAGCGCGGCCTGATCCTGATCAAGGGCGCGGTGCCCGGCTCCAAGGGATCCTGGATCCTGGTGCGCGACGCGATCAAGGCAGCGCTGCCGGACAATGCGCCGAAGCCGGCCGCGATCCGTGCTGTTGCCGCCGCATCGACGTCCCAACCCGTTGCAGACGCGCCCGCAGAGGCCCCGGCGGCGGAAGCCGCCGCCGAAGGAGGTAACGAATAATGGACTTCAATGTTACCACTCTCGACGGCAAGGCGTCGGGTAAGGTTTCGGTGTCGGATGCCGTATTCGGCCTGGAGCCGCGCGCGGACATCCTGGCGCGCATGGTGCGCTACCAGCTCGCCAAGCGCCGCGCCGGCACGCATGCGGTTCAAAACCGCGCGGACGTTTCGCGCACGGGTGCCAAGCTGTACAAGCAGAAGGGCACCGGTCGCGCCCGCCATTCCTCGGCGCGTGCGCCGCAGTTTCGTGGCGGTGGCCGGTCGTTCGGTCCGCTCGTGCGCGATCACGGGCACGACCTTCCCAAGAAGGTCCGTGCGATGGCGCTCAAGCATGCGCTTTCGGCCAAGGTGAAGGCGGATGCGATCGTCGTCGTCGACGATCTCGTCGCCAAGGATCCGAAGACCGCCGCGCTCAAGGGTGTTCTGGCCAAACTCGGCATTGCCGACGCGCTCGTCATCGGCGGTGCAGAACTGGACCGGAACTTCTCGCTTGCCGCGCGCAACATTCCGGGTCTGGACGTGCTGCCGGTTCAGGGCATCAACGTCTATGACATCATGCGCCGCGAAAAGCTGGTACTGTCGAAATCGGCAGTCGAGGCTCTCGAGGCCCGCTTCTCCGAAGGAGCCGCGAAATGACCGATCTGCGCCATTACGACGTGATCCTGGCTCCGGTGATCACTGAAAAGTCCACGCTCGCCTCCGAAGCAAACCAGGTGGTGTTCAACGTGGCGAAAACTGCAACCAAGCCCGCGATCAAGCAGGCGGTCGAGGCGCTGTTCGGCGTCAAGGTCAAGGCCGTCAACACGTTTCTTCGCAAGGGGAAGAACAAACGCTTCCGCGGCATCAAGGGCCGCCAGAGCGATGTCAAGAAGGCAGTCGTCACGCTGGCCGAAGGTCAGTCCATCGATGTGACGACGGGTCTTTGAGGTATCGGCTGAGGAATTGAAACCATGGCACTGAAAAAATTCAATCCGACGACTCCGAGCCAGCGCCAGCTGGTGATCGTGGATCGTTCCGAATTGTGGAAGGGCAAGCCGGTCAAGACCCTCACCGAGGGGCTGAAGTCGAGCGGCGGGCGCAACAACAAGGGTCGCGTAACCGTGCGCCATCGCGGTGGCGGCCACAAGCGCGCCTATCGCATGATCGATTTCAAGCGGCGCAAGTGGGACGTCGAGGCGGTTGTCGAGCGTCTCGAATACGATCCGAACCGCACCGCCTTCATCGCGCTCATCAAATACGCCGATGGCGAG
>JAGRLL010000193.1:0-356 GCA_020441855.1 Nitratireductor sp. | reverse complement strand
AACGCCATGCCCGTGCGCTCCGTTCCGGTCGGCACCATCGTCCACAATGTCGAGATGAAGCCTGAGAAGGGCGGTCAGATCGCCCGTTCGGCCGGTGCCTATGTCCAGATCGTCGGCCGTGACGGCCCGTACACGATCCTGCGTCTTGCTTCCGGCGAACAGCGTCTGGTGCACGGCAATTGCATGGCCACGGTTGGCGCGGTTTCCAATCCCGACCACGGCAACATCAATTATGGCAAGGCCGGGCGCATGCGCTGGCTTGGCCATCGCCCGCATGTTCGTGGCGTCGCCATGAACCCGGTCGACCACCCCCATGGCGGCGGTGAAGGCCGCACCTCCGGCGGCCGTCATCCGGT
>JAGRLL010000192.1 GCA_020441855.1 Nitratireductor sp. | reverse complement strand
AGGTTCATCAGTTCGCGATGGGCGATGGCCAGTTCGCGCTGCTTGGACAAGAGGTAATAGAAAAGCGGCGGCGCAATCAGCAACGGGATGATGATGTTGTTGAGCCATGTGGCGGTCAATTGCCATTCGCCGGTGGCGAAGTCGAAACTGTCAAAGGCAAGCGCCATAGCGCAGCAGGCGATCGTTCCCAGCAAGGTGATCACGTAGATCCGTGCGCGGCCTCGATTGGACCAGTCGATGTTTTGCTCCATCATCCTCGGATTCATGGCGGTTTCCCGAATTGCCGGCCGGGAATGAGGTAACAACGAAGCCTTAATATCCCCTTGTTGGGCACAGTTAAGAAAATGCGCCCCCGGTCGGGTCGACCGGAGGCGCAGTCTTGCGAACGGTTCGTGACCCGGGCGAAGCGGGATTATTCGCCCGCGGCCGCGGCGAATTCCTCTTCGTTCAGACCGCCGCTGCCGTCGGCATCGGCTGCCTTGAATTCTTCCTCGGACCAGCCCCACCCGGCGGCGGTAGCCTCGTCCATCGAAATCTGGCCGTTACCGTCAGTGTCTACCGTGGCGAAATCCATCTCCTGCGCGAGAGCAGGGCCGGCAAGCATTGCGGCGAGACCCAGGGCAAGTACGACCTTCTTCATTTTCCACTCCTTTGAAACCGCGGACCATTCCGCGGAACGGGTGGATAACCATCTGAAATTGCGACGGAAATTTGGCATGAATCGATCAAGTAAGATTGCTGTCGGATACAATCCGGCATCATTTTGCCGGGTGCTCCCCCTGCAGGGTGCACCAAAGAAAACGGGCCGGGACTGTGGTGTCCCGGCCCGTTCGACGAAAACGCCCTGTGGCGATCTTCGGGGCTCTAGAGGCCCTTCATGACATTGCCGACGGCAAGTACGATCCAGGCCAGCCATCCCCAGTAGAGCGGCTTGAGGACGAGCATGTCGCCCACACCCGCATATTGGGCTACCAGCGAAAGAATGAACAGGATCACGGAGATCCAGAAGACGATGGTGGTCGGTGCGCTGAGATTCATTTGTGCCTCCCCGAGACGTTGTACCGCCAATATCGCGGCCAAACGGCCGCACCAGCTTGATACTACTTTCGTAGCATGAAGTCTGCCCCTTTATGGATGGCCCTGGAAAGCCGCCGCGTGGCGGAACGTGTGCGCCATTCCCGCGCCCGACGTCATTGCCGATTGCGCGGGCCGCTGTGCCAGAAGGTGTCCTCCAGCGCCTGACGATAGCCGAGGCCAAAGGTTCGGCGCATGTATTCCGCATCGAATTCCAGCGACGAGACGGTGCGCCAGTTACGCGGAATGTAGGCATAGCGCATGTCCACGCCAGCTGCGGCGGTGCGGCGTATCGTGTCGTCGAGCAGCAGCCGCATCGAGGTGCGCGTCAGATTGGAAGCCGAAGCGCCGACAAGCTTGATCGCCTTTGCCTCCACCGTCCTGGGCGGGGCTTCGATCTGGTTGTGCAGGATGACGTCGAGGCGGGGATTGTTCCGCGCTTTCTGCTTCTTGCCGCGGCCGGTCTCCGCGCGCCAGCTATCCGGAACCAGTGTCTCGTCACCATAGAAATAGGCGAGGACGCCTGCATCGCCATGGAGCTCGCGGAACTGTCGGCCGCCATAGGACGAGACGATTTCGACCGGGGGCAGGGCGCCGGGGATCGAGATTGCGGCGCGCAGAACGGAACGGAACAATTCGTTGCCCCGCGGTGTCGCCAGCGACGCGATGCGCCCCATGTCCCAGACGACCAGTTCGGACGCGTCGAGATTTGCCGTGGCAACGAGCAGGCGTCTGCCCTTTGCATGCTGCACGGCGACCCGGGCGATCAGCGCGTCGTCGACATGGCGTTTCATGAATTCGGGGATGCGCGTGCCCGGATAGAGCGACGCGCCGCCAAGCGCGGTGAAAAGGTTGGGCGCGCCAAGCAGCTTGTCGAAGGATGTGCCGGTATAGACTTGCTCCAGCAAGGCTTCGTTGCCTGGTCCGGTGAACACGAAGGGTGCGATCAGCGCGCCGGTCGAAACGCCGGTCACGATTTCATAGCGCGGCAGCGTGCCGCCCTGGACCATTCCCTTGATCGCTCCGGCGCCATAGGCGCCATCCGGCCCGCCGCTCGACAGCGCCAGCATGTCGAAGCGACCGTCGCCGCCGGCTTCTGCATACAGATCGGGAAGGGCGCTTTCCTCGCGCCAGCCCAGTGCGCCGATCACATCGGGTTTGCGGCCGGGGAAATAGCGCAGGTCGTAACGCCCGGCGACCGCCGAGCCCGTCATTTCGTCGATGGTGTAGGGATTGCGCGCACCGGCTGTCACGCAGCCGGCGAGTACAAGGCCGGCTAGCAACAGAGTGACGAGCGGCGACAGGACACGCACCGCAAGGCGGCGGGCGTCGACCGGCTTTCCTTCCAGGCTTCGACCATGCATGGCAAACCCATATCGGCGTGCGGTCCAGGCGGCAAGCGCGTCTCGCTCCCCTGTCCTGGACGGTGGTGCAGGATCAGGCGTCGGGATCAGGCCTCGGGTGGGTTCCGGGGGACGGGTGTCGGCTGGCCCGCCTGGTCGAGCGCTACCATGACGAAACTGGCATGGGTTACCCTCTCGCGGACAGGCGTAAGGTAGCGCTGGGCCCAGGCCTCGACCTCGAGCGTCATCGAGGTGCGGCCGATCCCGTCGATCCTGGTGTAGATTTCCAGCGTGTCGCCGATCTTCATCGCCTTGGCGAAGGACATGGAATTGACGGCCGCCGTGACCACGCGACCGCCGGCGCGCTCGGCCGCGCGGATGCCGCAGGCAAGGTCCATCTGCGCCATCACCCAGCCGCCGAAAATGTCGCCGGCTGCGTTGGCGTCGGCCGGCATGGCGATGGTTCTCAATGTCAGTTCGCCCTGAGGTTCAGGCATGTTCGTACTCCGGTTTGCGGCATTCCGTATGGAAGTTCATGACGGTTTCGTGCGGTGGTGACACGGATTGGCAGGCATCGACAAGCTTATCCAGGCTGTTAGGAACGGGATAACCCCACAATTGCCTCATACCCGATCCAGACTTGCAATGCCGGCGATGTTGGCTAACCTGTTGGCAAGGGGCGGGATGCGGGGCCAGACTGAAGGAAGACCTCATGAGAAAACAATTGATTATTCTGGCGAGCGCGGCAGCGATCACGTTTGCCCCTGTCGCCATGGGTCACGACAATGCCAAGGCAGGATGGAGCGATCTGGGCAAGTTCCTGGGCGCCATGGCGGTGACCGCGATCATTATCGGCGCCGTGCGCGCAGGCCAGAACCATTGCCACCCGGGCTATGGTTGCCACAGCCATCTTGCTGCCGGCCCCTATCACTATCACGATGCCTATGGCCGTATCGTCTACGACCGCCCGGTCGTGGTGGCACCACCGCCGCCGCCGCCGCCGCGGGTTTATGGTGGCGGCTATCCGCAGGCGCATTACCAGTGGTGCGCGAACAAGTATCGCACCTACGATCCGGGCAGCAACACGTACCAGCCGTTCGGACCCTATCCGCGGCGTGCGTGCCGCTC
The DNA here is from genome assembly GCA_020441855.1 of Nitratireductor sp. GTDB lineage: Bacteria > Pseudomonadota > Alphaproteobacteria > Rhizobiales > Rhizobiaceae > BOKV01. Next base: position 10,730 of record JAGRLL010000192.1, on the reverse strand, counting down.
GCCTTACATGTAGGCAATACGTCAAAGGGCAGGCCGGCCGCCCGAAAGCGGCCGGTCGATGCGTGGGGCTTGAAGGGAGACTGGCATGATCACTCGCATCGCATGGCAGCACATTCCGAGGTCCGTTACGCGAACGGCCGCAACCCTGGCGCTGGCCGTATCCTTGGGCGTGGTGGCGCAAGTCCGTTCCGCCGAAGCCGGGAGCCGGTGGGTCGGACCGGCGATTGCCGGCCTTGTCGTCGGCGGCATCCTGGCGCACGAATATCATCGCCATCACACCAGGCATCACCGATATTACTACGCAAAACCTGTGAAACGGCGCATCAGGCACCACAGGCCGGCCTATTATCCGCCCTACGCCTATTATGCGCCTTTCCCGCCTGCGGTTGTGGTGCCCATACCGATCCCGGTGCCGCTCTTCGTGGTGCCTGGCCGTTGGTAGGTTGGGCCCGCGAGGGGCAGGCAGAAGCGCGCGCGCTTCCCGTTTTCCGGGTATAGGCGTGGACATGTGTGCTTTTTTGCACTGCCGGGCACGCATGAAAGTGTATGATGCCGTCACTGTCGTGGCGGCGTGATTGTCGCGATGGACCAACAATTTCGGGAGAGCCCCATGAACAGTATGGTCAAGACCGCAATGGCCGCGCTGCTGGCCACAGGTATTGCCGCCGGCATCAACGCTTCAGCCTTCGCCGCCGGAGATTCGGATAGCGGATCGACGGCTGCCGCGCCGAAGGAATGCCCCAAGGGCGAGGTCTGGGATGCGGAAGCCAAGACGCTGTTGGGCAAGGGCAAATGCGTTGCCGAGGCCGATCTGAAGAAGAAGCCGGCCAGCGAGCAGCAAGGCATGATCTACGATTACGGTCGTGGCATGGCCAAGGCGGGCCATTACGACCTGGCGATTGCGGCGCTCGAAATGGCGCCGGATCAGGGCGATCCGCGCGTGCTCAACTATCTCGGCTATTCCAACCGCAAGCTGGGCAAGCTGGATGTGGCGCTCGGCTATTACCGCGCTGCCGTGGCCGAAGACCCCGATTTCAGCCTCGTTCGCGAATATCTGGGCGAAGCCTATATCCAGCTCGGCCTGCTGGAGAAGGCGCGCGAGCAATTGAGCGAGATCGAGCGCATCTGCGGTTCGAAAGCCTGCAACGAGTACGGCCAGCTGGCCAATCTGATTGTCGACAGCCAGATTCGCCGGGACTAGTCCCGCTGCCTTCAGGTGTTGGGCGCGCGCGTTCGTCTGCGCGCGCGTCTTTACTCGATCGCGGGGGTGACCCGCAGTACCTTGCCGTTGGCCTCGTCGGTCAGCATCCATAGGGCGCCGTCGCCGAACGCCCGGACATCGCGAATGCGGCCGTATTCGCCCTCCAACAGGCGTTCCTCACCGAGGATCCGGCCATCGTCGTCGAGATCGAGGCGGACGAGCATCTGGTATTTGAGTGCGCCGACCAGCAGGTCGCCCTTCCATTCCGGGAACAGGTCGCCCGAATAGACCGCAAGGCCGGAGGGGGCGATCGAGGGGTCCCAGTAATGGAGCGGCTGCTCGTAGCCTTGCGCCTTGCCACCGATTCCGATCTTCGAGCCGTCGTAATCGGTGCCGTAGGTAATGACAGGCCAGCCGTAATTTCTTCCAGGTTCCGGCGCGTTGATCTCGTCGCCGCCCCTGGCGCCGTGCTCGACCGTCCACAATTTGCCGCGCACCGCGTCCCAGGTGGCGCCTTGCGGGTTGCGATGGCCTTTCGACCACAATTCCGGCAGGCCCTTTTTCCCGTCCGCGAACGGGTTGTCGGTCGGGATCGAGCCGTCGCGGTTCAGCCGGATCACGGCGCCGGCGGAATCGGAGAAGTCCTGCGCGCGCCTGGCGTTGCCGCGCTCGCCGACGGTGACGAAGAGCTTGTCCTGCGGCGCCAGAACGATACGCGACCCGAAATGATGGCCGGTGGATGTCTTCTTCGACATCGTCCAGATGCGGTTCATGTTTTCGAGGCGTTTTGCATCGGCTGAAAGGATCGCGGTGGCGAGCGCAGTCGACGCGCCGCCGGGGCCGGGTTCGGCATAGGTGAACCAGATTCGACGAGAAGCAGCGAAATTCTCGTCGGCGACAATGTCGAGCAGTCCGCCCTGGCCGAAGGCGGCGACCTGCGGCAATCCGGTAACTTCGCTGCTGGTCTTGCCGGAAAGGTGCCAGAGCCGGCCACGTCGTTCGGTGACGAGGAGTGAGCCGTCCGGCAGCATCGCCATGCCCCATGGGTGGCTGAGGCCCTCGGCAATTGTTTCGACGCGAATCGGACCCGCTTCGCTTTCGAATTGCTCGTTTGCGAAGACCGGGGCGAAGACCGGCCCGATCGCCACCGCCAAGAATACCATCACACCGAATATCAGATGCCGCATCCTGCTTCTTCCAGCCGTTTCGTTTGCTTCCAGACGCAGATAGGGCGCAGGCGCACGGCTTTCACCCCTTGCATTTTGCCCACAGCCGTCGACGGGACGACCCTTTCGTTCGGGCGATGCGATGATAGAGTGGTGCGAGGCCGCAGCGCGCGAGGCGGTCGGGACACAGGGAAGCAGGATGCCGCAGGCAGAAACGCCTTCCGGTGAAGAACCGGCCAACGAGGAATTGGCAAGAGAAGATTCGACCGGCGAGGGCCCCGTTGACGGCGAGGCCGGCGAAGGCATTGCCACGCCACCCGAACAGAATGACCGGGACGGCCTTCACCGCCAGCCCGTACCGCACGCCCATGCCGTGGAGGACGTCGCGGGATTCGAACTCGACGAAGGCATTGCCGTGCCAGCGTTTCGCGCGCGCTGGCAATTGTTCCTGCCGACCATTGCGATTGCAGTCATCTATTCGGCGGCATGGTTCTATCTGGTCAACACCGGCAAGGGCGATTACGCGCTGGTGCGGCTGCTGGTGATCGTGATGGCGGTCGGAGTGCCGCTGCTCGCCGCCCATGCCTTTCTGCGCTACCAGACGATAAGGGTGCAGGTGCTGCCCGACGCGGTGCGGTACCATCCCGGCTGGCCGCGCGACCTGCCCATCGACATGCCGCTCGACCTGATCGACCGCGTGCGGGTCAAGCGGGGCTTGTCCGGGCTGCTGTTCGGCGGCGGCACGCTGGTGATGGACCTGACCACGGGCGAAAAGGCGGCCGTCGCCGATCTTTACGATCCGCAGGGCGCGCGCCGTACGATCGAGCAGCGCATGTCGGGCCGGCAGGAGGAAAGCCCACCGGCCGGCGTGTTCGAATTCTAGAAGGGCGAAATCCGGGGGAAGTTGCTCAGGCCAGCGGTCCGAAAGCGGCGATGCCGGCGGTCAGGATGGCGACGATGGCGATCAGGTTGACGAAGGCCGTTGCGGCAGCCGCCCTTGCGTTCGCCGGGCGGGCGATCCGTTCGCTGGCGGTAAGGGTTTGCGGGGCCATGTTCATTCTCCTGCGTGGCTGCAACACGACATGGCGTTGCTTCGGATTCCGCTCACATGGGACTTTTGAACTCGACGCGGTGTGACGGAAATCACATGCTGGCAGTTAACACCCGTCTTTTGGCGAGGATTTGCGTAAAATGGGGCGCGTCCGGTCAATTGTCGTGGCGAAATTGAGGCGTTTGTCTTGCCGTTCCGACTGAAAACGCCGCCGCGAAGACCTGCAATTTCCTTGCGAAGGCCGCAAAAATGCTTCGCATTGGCCGTCATGACGGCCTGCCGGCCACGATCCGGCGTGATCCGGCACGATCTGGCAATGGCATCGCGCCGGCAAGCGAGCGATTGAGCGTATCGAACCCGTATTCTATGCTGGCAGGGCCTTTGCCGCCCCCTACCTCCAGCCCAGTTCGGGCGCGACGTATTTCAGGATCGCCTCGATGACATGAGCGTTGTAGGCGACGCCGAGCTGGTTCGGCACGGTCAGCAGCAGCGTGTCGGCCTCGGCAATCGCCTCGTCCTCCTTCAATTGCTTTACCAGCGCATCGGGCTCGGCGGCGTAGCTCCGGCCGAAAATCGCGCGAGTGTTGGCGTCGATCATGCCGATCTGGTCCTCTTCATTGCCCGAGCGGCCGAAATAGGCGCGGTCCATGTCGCTGACCAGCGCGAAGATGGACCGGCTCACCGACACGCGCGGCTCGCGGTCGTGGCCGGCTTCCTTCCATGCCGAGCGATAGGCGCGGATCTGTTCGGCCTGCTGGATGTGGAAAGGCTTGCCCGTCTCGTCGAATTTCAGCGTGGAACTCTGCAAGTTCATACCGAGCTTTGCCGCCCATTGCGCGGTGGCATTGGTGGCCGAGCCCCACCAGATGCGTTCTTTCAGGGTTTCGGAAAGCGGCTCCAGTCGCAGCAGGCCGGGCGGATTGGGGAACATCGGACGCGGATTGGGCTGGGCGAAACCCTTGCCCTCCAGCAGATCGAGAAAGACCTCGGCATGGCGTCGGGCCATGTCGGCGTCGTCGTCGCCGTTTTGCGGCTGGAAACCGAAATAGCGCCAGCCGTCGATCACCTGTTCGGGCGATCCGCGGCTGATGCCGAGTTGCAGGCGCCCGCCCGCGATCAGGTCCGCGGCGCCAGCATCCTCGATCATGTAGAGCGGATTTTCGTAGCGCATGTCGATGACGGCGGTGCCGATCTCGATGCGGCTCGTCCTGGCCCCCACGGCGGCAAGCAGGGGGAAGGGCGAGGCAAGCTGGCGGGCGAAATGATGCACGCGGAAATAGGCGCCGTCCGCACCCAGTTCCTCGGCTGCCACGGACAGATCGATGGATTGCATCAGCGCATCGGCGGCCGAGCGCGTGCCCGATTGCGGGGAGGGGGTCCAGTGGCCGAAGGACAGGAAGCCGATCTTCTTCATGAGGTCTCGCTCGGGGTCAGCAATTCGGATATGCGGCGGCGAACCACAAGCTAGTGCGTCAGCGCCGAAAATACACCCCGAATCCTCGCCAATTTGCTTTGCTGCAAGACAATCGAAGCCTTGCAATCGAATGCGCCCGGTCCTATCGGTCAGGTTCAACCAGACCCAGCCCAACCGGAGAATCTCCATGGCCTTTCTTGCCGACGTACTTTCGCGTGTGAAGCCTTCCGCCACCATCGCCGTGGCGCAGAAAGCGCGCGAACTGACAGCGGCCGGCCGCGACGTCATCGGCCTTGGCGCCGGCGAGCCCGATTTCGACACGCCGGACAACATCAAGGAAGCCGCCTACCGGGCGATCCGTGACGGCAAGACCAAGTACACCCCGATCTCCGGCATTCCCGAATTGCGCCAGGCGGTCGCCGACAAGTTCAAGCGCGAAAACGGCCTCGACTACACGGCGGCGCAGACCATCATCTCGACCGGCGGCAAGCAGGTGCTGTTCAACGCCTTCATGGCGACGCTGAACGAGGGCGACGAGGTGATCATCCCCGCGCCCTACTGGGTGAGCTATCCCGAAATGGTGGCGATCAACCGCGGCGAGCCGGTCTTCGTCGACACGAAGATCGAGGACAATTTCAAGCTTCGCCCCGAAGTGCTGGAAGCCGCGATCACGCCGAAGACCAAGTGGCTGATCTTCAACTCGCCGTCGAACCCGTCCGGCGCGGCCTATACGCGCGAGGAACTCAAGGCGCTGACCGATGTCCTGATGCGCCATCCCCATGTCTGGATCCTGACGGACGACATGTACGAGCATCTTTGCTACGGCGATTTCGTCTTCACCACGCCGGCGCAGGTCGAACCCGGCCTCTACGAACGCACGCTGACCATGAACGGCGTTTCGAAGGCCTATGCCATGACCGGTTGGCGCATCGGCTATGCGGCCGGGCCGCTCGAACTGATCAAGGCGATGGACAAGATCCAGGGCCAGCAGACCTCGGGTGCCTGCTCGATCGCGCAATGGGCGGCGCTGGAAGCGCTTAACGGCACGCAGGATTTCATTCCCGTGCGACGCCAGGCGTTCGAGGAGCGGCGCGACCTCGTCGTCTCCATGCTCAACCAGGCGACCGGCATCCATTGCCCGACGCCGGAAGGCGCGTTTTACGTCTATCCGTCCTGCGCCGGCACGATCGGAAAGAAGGCGCCGTCCGGAAACGTGATCCGGAACGACGAGGATTTCGTCACCGAATTGCTGGAGGCGGAAGGCGTCGCGGTCGTACAGGGTTCGGCCTTCGGGCTGGGACCGAACTTCCGCATCTCGTATGCAACCTCCAACGAGGCTCTGGAGGAGGCCTGCGGTCGCATCCAGAAATTCTGCGCGGAACTGCGATAGATTTCGACAAGATAAGGGGCAATCTTGAACGATGATGAAAAAGTCCATCATGACGTCGTAGTGATGATGCCGGTCTATGAAGACCGGGCCAGCGCAGTCCGTCTCATGCGGGATATCGCCGATGTCCTGACGGGACCGGTGTATGTGGTCGCCATCGAGGACGGTTCGACCCTCAATCGTCTGCAGGCTTGCGACATCGAGGGCTCCGGGCTGCGGGGCGAGGTCGTCGTGCTGGCGCGCAATGTCGGCCACCAGCGGGCGATCGCCACCGGTCTGGCGCACGTCGCGCGCACCATGAGCGTCGGCAAGCTTGCCGTCATGGACAGCGATGGCGAGGACTCGCCAGGCGATTTGCCCGTTCTGCTGGACAGGGTGGACGGTGGTGTCGACGTCGTCTTTGCTTCGCGGCGCAGGCGCTCGGAATCGCTCGCTTTTCGCACCTTTTACGTAATTTATCGTCTGCTTTTCCAGCTGCTCACCGGACGGGTTATTCAGTTCGGCAACTTTGCCGCGATGAACGGCCTGGCGGTTCGGCGCCTTTCGGTGATGCAGGAATGCTGGGTGCATTTTGCCGCGGCGATCATGGTGTCCCGGCTGTCGATTGCGACGGTTCCTGTCGATCGTGGCAGCCGCTATGGCGGGACATCGAAGATGAATTTCGTGACGCTTGTCTTGCATGGCATGCGATCGGTCATGGTCTTTGCCGAGGACGTACTGGTCCGCATGGGATTGTTGTGCGCCGCATTGTTCGTTGCGGCTGCAATCGGCATTCCGACTGCCATCGCACTCAAACTGGCAGGCATGGCGACGCCCGGCTGGCTCACGTCTGCGGCGGGGCTGCTCATTGTCATCCTGATTCAGGCGGGAATACTCACACTGGTCACGTTGATGGTCCTTGGTGTGGTGCGCAGTGCGCCTCCCGTGACGGATGCCGGCCTCGACACGCTGATTGCGCGCATCGAGCGGGCCGATGAGGCGAGGGATGAAAGCGGGCGGCGGCGACAGCCGGTCCCCGAGGGCGCCGGATGAATGCACGACCGCCTTGCCCTCAATCCCGCCAATTGACCCCGGTGGAGATCGCGACAGGGGTCGCGGGTGTCTTGGCGGTCTTTTTCTTTCTGTGGCCTGCGATCGCGTTTCGTCATCTCGTACCGTTCTGGGATGGCGTGTGGGTCTACAATTATCTCGATGGCGCAGCATTGGGGCGCAAACCCGATCTGCTTTCCTCCGACCTGTTCTCGTTTGTCGACAACGAGCACCGGCCGTTTTTTCCCATGTTCGTCTGGAAGGCGGATTATGAGTGGTTCAATGCCACCGGGCTGATGCCGCTGCTGCTCTCTTATGTCTTCATCGCAGGCAGCGCCCTTCTGGCCACAAGCGGTGTCCTGTCGCAGGTGTCGTGGACCTCGCGATTTGCGATTGGCGCTGCTGCGCTGGCAATCGCCTTTGCACCGATGCACTACTACAATCTGATGTGGGAGAAGCAGGTGCATGTCGCCATGTCACTCCTGATGTCGTTGGCCGCGCTGTGGATGGCAGGGTATCGGGCCGGCCGTGCCGAGAAATCCGGCGAACTTGTCGCGGTGGCGCTGGCTGGTGCTTTCGGGTTTGTCGCATCTTTCAGTTTCGCGTACGGCATGGTCGTCTGGCCGGTGCTGTTTGCGCATGCGCTTCTCATTGGCTGGCGCTGGCGTGGCCTCGCGACCCTCGCATTCTTTGCAGCGAGCGCCGTGGCGCTCTATTTCTCCGTGTGGACGCCAAATCCGCAACACGGCAACCCCCTGGATACGCTGCGCGATCCGACAGGCATCTATCGTTATGTCGCTCATTTCATGGCGGGTCCGGTGAGCGCGGTTCTCCGGCACGCTCCCTGGTACAGTCAGGACGTTGAAACAGTGATCGGCTCGGCGATTGTCGCGGCGCTGGTGTTTGCGGGCCTGGGGACCTACCTTCTCCGCCGATCCGGCGGGCCGGGGCGCCAATTCGGTGTCATGCTTGTCGCCTATTGCTTAGGTATCGGCTCTATCACTGCGTTGGGCCGGTTGACCATGAACGGTGACGCGGATGTTTCGCGTTACCTGATCGTCCCGGTGCTGGCGCTTTTGGCCCTTCCCAGCCTGCTTTGGGCGAACGGCGCAACGACGCGAGAGGCACTCGAAAGCAGACTAGTCGTTTTTGGCCTTCTTCTGATCTCGCTCTCCTTTGGGTCGGCGCCTGCGAACATCCCGGAATATCGCGGGGTTAATACTATCGTTGTGCGATCGGCGCTGGCTGCGGAATTCAAGGTTTCCGAAACCGTGCACGGGCTGTTTCCGGACAAAAGGCTCGTCGACAACGTATTCTGGCCGAGTTACCGGAAAAAGCAGAACGAGATCGGGAGATTGTTACCGTTCTCCTGGCTCGGCAAGCCGCTTGCGGGACGCGTGGAGATGGACGGTTCGTGCCCTGGACACATCGATGGCCTGAAAGCGGTGAAAGATCATCCGGGCGTTTTCATCACGGACGGTTGGGCGCGATACGGCGAATTGGGCAAATACGTGCCTGAATGGGTGGTGGCCGTCAACGACAAGGGCGTCGTGGTGGGCCTTGGGAAGACGCTGCTCGAACGGAAGGATGTCGCAGCCTTTCTCGGTCAGCTTTCGCAAGGAATTCACTTCCGGGAAGCGGCAACGGCAGGGATTGTCGGTTACCTGCGCGGAAGTCCGGGCGACGCGCTGAATTTCTATGCGTTGCACGGAAGCAAGGCATGCCGGTTTTTTTCAACTGCAATTCCTGCCTGACTTAAGAAACCATCAGTTGTGTCGGCTTGCGCGGCAGGTTCACGCGCAGGGCGTGGCCTTGATCATTTCAACCGCAATGGCGCTTGCCGCTACCTTGCCGATGCGGCTAAACAACGACTCGATGGTTCCGCCGAAGAGACCCGGACGCGGATTCAAAGGGAACACGGTGAGGACGACCCAAACAGGGGCCGAGACCGTGGCTGCCCCCGCAACTGTGAGCGGCGAGCAAAGCCCGACATGCCACTGGTCAACCTGTCAGCAGGGGGCCGGGAAGGCGGGCCGAGCGCACCAGCCGCAAGCCAGGAAACCTGCCATCGCGAACCGGCGCGGCATCTTCGCGTCCAAATCCAACTCTGCCGCACGGTGGGTGCGGAAAGGAGACAAACCATGCATATCGAACCCGGCGTCGTCGACGGCGCCAAGATCGTCCTCAGCTATGCCACGGGTGCGGCTTCCATTGGCCTTGCCGCGAAACTGGCCTGGAACACGATCCGCAACGATGGCGGCGTCAGCGCGCTTGTCATGCGCAGTGCGGTGGCGACCGCGCTCGTCTTCAGCTTCTTCGAATTGCTGCCGCATTATCCGGTCGGCGTTTCCGAGGTTCATCTCATTCTCGGCTCGACGCTCTATCTGATCTTCGGCGCTGGTCCGGCGTCGATCGGCCTGGCGCTCGGCCTGCTGATCCAGGGCCTGTTCTTCGCACCCTTCGACCTGCCGCAATACGGTATCAACGTAACCACGCTCATCGTGCCGTTGTGGGGTATCAGCCTGCTGGCGAAGAAGATCATCGCGCCGGCCACGCCCTATGTGGAGGTGAAGTATCTTCAGGCGCTGGCGCTTTCGACGTCCTTCCAGGGCGGGATTGTCGCCTGGGTGGCCTTCTGGGCGCTCTACGGCCATGGCTTCTCGACCGAGAACCTGACGGCGATTGCCACTTTCGGCGGCGCCTACATGACGGTGATCATCCTCGAGCCGCTGGTCGATCTGGCGGTGCTGGCCGGTGCCAAAACGCTGGCGCCCTACGCCAGGAGCCCGATCTTCTATAACCGGCTGCATCACGCGGCCGCGTAAGGCAAGGAACTGTGCCCCGGCGTTTCGCCGGGGCATTTGCGTTCAGGCCATTTGCGCTCAGGCGAGGCGGCGCAAGTTTTCGACCTCGCCATTCCGGTAGAACAGATTGTAGGTCTCGAACGGGATCAACTGGCCTTCCGGGGTCACGAAGTGGACGCAGGAGCGCTTGACGTTGGCGACGCAGAAATTGAAGCGGTCCATGAAGTTGACCACGACGACGCGGAAAATGTTTTCGTAGGACAAGCCCGCCGGAATCTCGACCTGCGGCAGGCAACACAGCAGATCGCCCAGGCGCTGGGCCACATTCGGTTCGATGGTCGACAGCGAGAACAGTTCGAAGATGCGATCCTTCAACGCCGGGTAGCGTTCGAAGTTCACCGTGTTCGGCATTTCCGCGATGAGCTGTTCCTTGGGGATCATCGAGGTGACCGGCACGACATTGCGGCCATTGCGAAGGCCGTAGCCGATGGAAAAGCCGGTCGGATTGCAGGGCAGGGGGATCATGTCTGCTTCGCCGAAAATACCCGAATCCTCGACCACGCGGCGGCGAATGTCGGTCAGCAGGACGCGGTTCTTCTTCGGGTCGAAGCCGTCATTGCGCCCGACATCCTGCACGCCCTGGAAGGTGACGCCGCGCACGCAATCGAACCCGAGCGC
>JAGRLL010000191.1:33188-47757 GCA_020441855.1 Nitratireductor sp. | reverse complement strand
TACAACGGTTACGGCTACTAAGCCCAGACCCTACGAAATTCTCTCTTCTCCGAAAGGCCCCGGCACCGCCGGGGCCTTTTGGCGTTTATCATGAGGCGGGAAAGGCCGAAGGCCTGACCGGGCAGCAGGAAAGACAAGTGACAATGAAGCTTCGACACCGGCCGGACGCAATCGGCCAGGTCCGGCAGGTTCGCGACACCAGGGTCAGCGCGCCAGCCAGCCGCCGTCGACCGGCAGCACGACACCGTGAATGTAGTCGGCCGCCGGCGAGGCCAGGAATGTTGCGGCGCCGGCGATCTCGTGCGGCTTGCCCCAATGGCCGGCCGGGATGCGGTCGAGGATTGCCTTGTTGCGCAAGGGATCGGCGATCAGCGGCGCAGTATTGTTGGTTTCGACATAACCCGGCGCGATGGCGTTGACGTTGATGCCCTTGCCCGCCCATTCGTTGGCGAGAAGGCGTGTCAGGCCCGCAAGCCCGCTCTTGGCGGCGGTGTAGGAAGCGATGCGTATGCCGCCCTGGAAGGACAGGATCGAGGCGATGTTGACGATCTTGCCGCCGCCCTGTTTCAGCATCTGGCGGGCGCAAGCCTGCGACAGGAAGAAAAGCGATTTCAGGTTGACGTCGATCACCGCATCCCAGTCTTCCTCGCTGAAGTCGATTGCGTCGGCACGGCGGATGATCCCGGCATTGTTGACCAGGATGTCGAGGCCGCCCGACCACGCAACCGTCTTGTCGACGATCTCCTGAACCGGGTTGAGCGTCGACAGGTCGGCCCTGATCTCCAGCGTATCGTTCGGGTCGCCGCCGATCATGGCGACCGTCTCGTCCATGGCGGATCGACCGACAAGCGCCACGCGTGCCCCGGCCCGGGCCAGTCCAACCGCAATCGCCTGTCCGATGCCGGTATTGGCGCCGGTAACGACGGCAGTCTTTGAGGCAAGGCTGAAGGAGGAAAGATCGGGATTGGCGACGCTCATCGCAGGTCCTCCATCGCGATCATGTCCATGTCGGTGAAATCCTGATTGTCGCCGGCCATGGACCAGATGAAAGAATAACGCGACGTGCCGGCGCCGCAATGGACCGACCAGCCGGGCGACAGAATGGCCTGCTCGTTGGCGATCACCATGTGGCGGGTCTCGTGCGGCTCCCCCATAAAGTGGAAGACCCGGGTCTGCGGTTCCATGTCGAAATACAGATACACCTCCGAACGCCGGTCATGGACGTGACAGGGCATGGTATTCCACACGCTGCCTTCCTTCAGGGAGGTGATGCCGAGGACGAGCTGGCACGAACGGCATATGTCGGGATGGATGTACTGGCGCAGGAAGCGCTCGTTTGCCTCCGCCTTCGAACCCAGTTCGAGGCAATTGGCATCGGCGGTGGTGATGCGGTGCAATTCGTAGCGGTGGTGCGCCGGCACGCTGACGATGTAGAATTTCGCGGGCGTCGAGGCCGTGTCGGAATGGAAGACGACTGATTTCGTGCCCATCGGCAGATAGAGGCAATCCGTCGGCGCAAGCTCGACCGTCTCGCCATCGACCTCGATGCGGCCGTTTCCGCCGATGTTGACTACGCCCATCTCGCGCCGCGCGAGGAAGGGGTCTGAGCCGATCGGCTTGGATGTCGTCAGTTCCAGCGGCGTTTCGAGCGGCAGCGCGCCGCCGACGACGGTGCGGTCGAGGTGGGAATAGGTCAGGGCGATCTCGCCCGGCCGAAACACCTGCTCGATGAGAAAATTGGAGCGCAGGGCCGAAGTGTCGAAGCCCTTGCCTTGCGTGGCGCTGATCGCCTGCCTGACCGGTATGTTCATATTCCCCCGCAGAAGCATTCGGCCGGTTCACGGCCCCTTGGTGTGTTTGGTCGCGTCCCTCTGGAGTTCAGGCCAGCAGGCGTTCGTCGAAAGGCAGATCGTGGACGAAATAGTCCGGCCACATGTCGAGAAAGACGGAGATGTCGAGCTGCAACTTGTCCAGGTGCTCCTCCATGCGCGCCACGGCCAGATCGGCATCTCCGGCCTCGATGGCGCGCACCACGGCCAGATGTTCGCCCGCGACCATGTCCATGCGGCCTTCCTGCGGCAGGGTGAGGCGGCGATAGCGGTCGATCTGTACCTTGACCTGCTGGATGAGATCCCAGATGCCGGGGTAACGCCCGATGCGCGCGATTGCGGCGTGGAAATCCTCGTCCGCCCTGTGGAAAGCGACGGGGTCGCCGCGCTCGGCGGCTTCTTCCTGGCGCTGGACAAGCGAGACCAGCTCCGTGACCTGGCTGCGATTGGCGTGCTGCGCGGCGGCGCGTACGGTGACGCCTTCAAGCGCACGGCGCGCCACGATCGCTTCAGGCAGGGCGGACATCGGAATGCGCGCAACAAAGGTGCCGGATTTCGGCACGACCTCGACCAGGCGTTCCTCGGCAAGGCGCAGGATGGCCTCGCGCACGGGCGTGCGGCTAACCTTCTCCTCCAGCGCAACCTCCTTTTCGGAGATGGGCGTGCCGGGCACCAGCTTCATCGACACGATGTCCTGACGCAAGCGACGATGGACGGTGTCGGCTATGGTCGTTCCTGTCTGAACGGCAAAGGCGGCGCGACCCGCCGGAGGTGCGTTGGGCGAACGCCGCCGGCGGGTCGCGATCTCCGCCTGCGCCCGTGGGTAGCCCGCGGGGATCTCGGTTGACCGCCTTGATTGTTCGTTTTCCTGATCGTCACCGCTCATTCGAAGCGTCCGTTCCGCATTCCGCATCCTTGCCGCCGGTCCTTTCCCGACTGGCTCCCGCGTGCTCATGACCTAACCTGCTTGCCAAGTCTTTTCAACTGGTATATCAGATATACTAGTTAATTCGCAAAGGGCTGGCAACCGGTCTGGCGCGTGTCAACCAGGCGCCGGCGTCAGCCGGGTCGAAAAGGGGAGGAGAGAGGATGTTTCTCGGAAAATTCGGCCTTGCGGCCGCCACTGCAGGGTTTGCCCTGCTTACCTCGATGAGCGCACTGGCGGCCGACCTCAAATGGGCGCACGTCTATGAGGAGGGCTCCGACTATCACAAATGGGCCGTGTGGGCGGCAGACGAAATCAAGGCGAAGACGGACGGTCGCGTCAGCATAACCGTCTATCCGGCGTCCTCGCTCGGCAAGGAAGTCGAAATCAACGAGGGGCTCGGCATCGGCGCGGTCGACATCATCTATACGGGCCCGAGTTTCGTCGAGCGCTATTACGGCCCGCTGGCGATCTCCGACTATCCGTTCATCATGCGCGGCTTCGACCACTGGAAGAAGTACCGCGAGAGCGATCTGTTCACGGATCTGTCGGCCGGTTATCACGACGCGACCGGCAATACGGTGGATGCCCTGGTCTATTACGGCCAGCGTCACGTGACGTCCAACTTCCCGATCCTCAAGCCCGAGGACATGAAGGGGCTCAAGATCCGCGTGCCGAACTCGCCGGTCATGCTGATGTTCCCGAACGCGGTCGGCGCCAATCCGACGCCGATGGCCTTCAACGAGGTCTATCTGGCGTTGCAGCAGAAGGTCGTGGACGCGCAGGAAAATCCGCTGCCGACCATCCAGTTCAAGAAGTTCTATGAGGTCCAGTCGAACATCAACCTGACCGGCCACCTTCTGAACTCGCTTCTGATCATCACATCGGGATCGGCCGAGGCTTCGCTCGGCGACGATGCCGACACGGTGCATGCGGTTCTCAAGGAAGCGGCCGCCAATGTCTCGGATGCGATCTACCAGGCCGAGCAGGATCTTGTGGCATGGTTCCGCGACAAGGGCATTCAGGTCAACGAGGTCGACCGCAAGCCCTTCCAGGACGCGGTGTTGCCGAAACTGACCGATTGGGACAAGGTTCCCTACACCAAGGAGCAGTTCGACCGGCTTCAGGCGCTTTGAAGCCCGGCACGCTTCAGGGTGGGGAGGGCCTGAAACCAGATGAACGTTTCGTCTGCTGACAACAGTGCGGACCAGGAGCGCGCGGGCAAGCCCGCGCGCTCCGAATCCGAATCCGAAGGCGGTGGCGGCGCGAGCGACGGCCATGTGCGGAGCGCCATAGACTTCAGGCTGGTCGATCTGCCGGGGCTTGTCGCGCTGTGGGGCCTGGCCATCATTGTCTTCCTGCAATTCTTCACGCGCTACGTGCTGAACGACAGCCTGGCCTGGACGGAAGAGATCGCCCGCTACGTGCTGATCCTGGTTGCCTTTCTCGGCGCCATCACGGTCAGCCGCAAGGGGACGCACATCTTCCTCGAATTCTTCTACCGCTACCTGCCGCCGACCTTCGGCAAATGGCTGTCGGTGGCGATGGAAGCGCTGACGCTGCTCTTTTGGGGCTACATGTCGATCATCGGCTGCGAACTGGCGATGAAGACAAGGACAAAGATGGCTTCCGCCGAGATACCCAAGAGCCTGGTTTATTGGGCAGTGGTGGCGGGGCTGGTCTTCATGACGCTGTATTCGCTCTACTGGCTGATCCGCAAGATACGGCAACGCCCGGAAGACGTCGTCCGCCAGATCGAGGAACACGCGCTCTCCGAAATTGCCGACTGATGGTGTGAAAGTTCCCGCATGACACTCGTGCTGATGTTCGTCCTGCTTTTCGTGCTGCTGATCGCGGGCGCGCCGGTGGCGGTGGCGCTGGGCCTGTCTTCGCTGTTCTTCATCTCGACGACCGGCATGCCGAACCTCGTGGTGCTGCACAACATGGTCAACGGCATCAACTCCTTTCCGCTGATCGCCGTGCCGTTCTTCATCCTTGCCGGCAACCTGATGAACACGTCCGGCATCACCAACAAGATCTTCACCTTTGCGCGTGCGACCGTCGGCTGGATGCATGGCGGGCTGGGGCATGTGAATGTCGGCGCGATCCGTCATCTTCGCGGGCATGTCTGGCGCGGCGGTGGCCGATGCAGGCGGGCTCGGCAATATCGAGATCAAGGCGATGCGCGACGCCGGCTACGATACGGACTTCTCCGTCGGCATCACCGCGGCGTCCTCGACCATCGGCCCTATCATTCCGCCATCGCTGCCGCTTGTGGTCTACGGCGTCATCGCAAACACCTCGATCGGGCAGCTCTTCGCCGCCGGGCTCATTCCGGGGCTGATCATGGCGCTGGCGCTGATGATCATGGTCGCCTTCTATTCGCGCATCCGGGGCTATCCGCGCGACGACCGCTTCCGCTTATCCGTCTTCCTGCGCACCTTCGCCGATGCCATCCTGCCGCTTTTTACGCCGATCATCATCGTCGGCGGCATTCTGGGCGGGCTGTTCACGCCGACGGAAGCCGCAATCGCGGCGGTTGCCTATTCGCTGCTCCTCGGCGTCTTCGTCTACCGGACGCTCGACGCCCGCCAGGTGCTGAGGGTGTCGATGGAGACGGTCGAAATGACCGCCTCGATCATGATGATCGTGGCGGCCTCGGCCATCTTTGCCTGGATCCTGACTGCCAATCAGGTGGCGCAGCACTTTGCGCAGGCAATGCTTTCGATCACCGACAACAAGGTTGCGCTGATCCTGATCATTACCGCGATCGTGCTGGTGGTCGGCTGTTTCATGGAGACGATCGCGGCTATCACGATCCTCACCCCGGTGCTGCTGCCGGTCGCGATCACGCTTGGCATGGACCCGGTGCATTTCGGCATCGTGCTGATCCTCAACCTGATGATCGGGCTGCTGACGCCGCCTGTCGGCCTTGTGCTCTATGTGCTGTCGAAGGTCGCCGACGTGCCGTTCGAGCGATGCGTGGTGGCCACCGCGCCGTTCCTCATACCGCTGGTTGTGGTCCTGTTGCTGCTGACCTTCGTGCCGCAGCTTTCGATGTGGCTGCCCACGCTTCTTTATCGGTGAGAGTCGGCCCCAGGCACTTTTCTCATGATGACTTTGGCTTACACTGTTGTCGACGAATCAACCATACGTTGATCGGAGGGGCAATTGAGTGGGGCAACGGCCGTTCAGGCCGACTTGCTGGGACCTCGCGGGACCGGCGATCTGATGCATGAGATTCCGCGCGCGAGATCGCAGCGGGATCTCGATTATCGTTCGCTCGAGATTCTCCAGCTTTACGGTTTCGATTTTCTGGGCATCGCGAGAAAGTCTCGAGCCGAACAGAAGCTTTCCGATCATTTCACCGTGGTCGGTCGAAGACGAAACCTCACGACCGATTTCGACAGTACCCGGCTGGACGCCGTGCTTGCCAGGGTATTCCGGCATGTCGGCAAGGAGGTCGGCTGCCTCCATCTCAAGCTTTACCAGACCGATGGTTTCGACGAGACGGTGACAGACGGCAATCATTTGCGCGATTTTGACTCAGGCACGACCAGCGCCTATTTCTTCCCCACGCATTCACCGAAGGGTGGGGACGGGGCAGTCGGGTTTTTCGGCACTCAAAAATGGCTCGAAACCGCCGAGCTTGCGGAACTGAATTATCTGGCGACGATGGTTTTCGACCGGACCTGCCGGTTGGCGCATTCGCCCCGGCGAACGAACAAACTGACCAAACGGGAGCAGGAGTGCCTGTTCTGGACGGCCGCGGGCAAGACCAGCGCGGAGATCGGAACCATTCTCTCGCTCTCCGAGCACACGATCAACAATTACCTGGTTGCGGTCTGCCACAAGCTCGATTCGGTCAATCGTGCGCATGCGGTCGCAAAGGCGATCCGTCAGGGCATCATTTCGTAGGTCGGCCCGAACCGGCAAGTCTTGCATCGTTCACGATGTACCGGCTGCTGGCGTCGAAGTCGCGGGGCGCGTTACGGGCGGCGCATTGCCAGTTTCGCAGGCGGCGCATTGCCGCTATCGCCCGTGCGGAATCGCGAATCGTCAGATTTAGGCAAGCTTCGTGCATGACTCTACGTAATCGATTCCATCTGGGGAGCAGATTGCTGTGGGAGTAACAAATCAGGCTATGGCACAGCAGGATGTGCCTGTCTTGCTCGACGGCGTCGGCGATGACGGTGTCGAGCAGATTCACAATCGGGCATTGTCTTTTCTGCGGCAATGGGAATTGCCACCCAAGCCTTATGCCTACGAAGTGTCCTATGTGTATTTCGAAGGCAGCAACAAGAGAATCGTCAATGCGTCCATCGACGAGGCGATCGGCAAATCCAACACCCTGAGCGATTACGAGGTGCGGCAGATTCACGACGCGCTGCATCGCGACAGCGGTCCGGAAATCTGGACCCAGCTGACCGATGAGATGCTCAATGTTCACAATCTGATCGAACGGCAGAGCTATAACAGCGATCAGTTCTCCAAGTCGCTCGATCGGCGCAAGCAGCAGATTTCGAATGTGACGACTGTCGACCAGTTCCGCGAAATGATCAGCGGGCTCGTCGACGAAAACGAGAGAATTCTTAAGGAAACCAAAAATCTGCGGGCCGAACTTAGCCATTCGAGCGAACAGATCAGCGAATTGACGAACAAGCTGGAAGAGGCGCGCTCGAAGGAACTCGAAGACGAACTGACGCGGATCGGAAACCGGCGTTACTTCAACGAGTCGCTGCAGCGTGAGCATGCGGCGGCGGAACGGGACAAAACGCGAATGTGCCTCGTGATGGCGGACATCGACAGGTTCAAGGCCATCAACGACACCTACGGTCACACAGTCGGCGATGCGGTGCTGTGTTTCCTGGCCAGGCTGATCGAATCCAACATAAAGGGCAAGGACCACGTCGCGCGCTTTGGTGGCGAGGAATTCGCGGTGATCCTGCCGGAGACGGATCTGCGCTCCGCGGTGAAGCTGATCGACAAGATTCGCCGGGATGTTCAGGCGCGCAACATCGTGGTCGTCGAAGACGATCTTGATATTGGCCGGATCACGGTGTCGTTCGGCGTGGCGGAACTGGAGCCCGGTCAGAACATCGAGACGCTGATCAAGCTGGCCGACGAAAAGCTCTACGAGGCCAAGCGCTCCGGCAGAAACTGCGTCAAGTTCTGAACCGGCGCGGCGCGCGTCCCCGACGGCGCGCGATCTCTGAATCGATGATCGCGTTGGCGAGTTTCATTCTTTCTTCCGCCCATTGGCGTTTGGCGCCCTGACATCGGTCGGGATGGTTCGCCGAAGCGAAGGCTTTGCGTATCCTGCCCAGATCGGCGAGATCGTGCGCTTCCCGGATGCCGAGTTCCCTGGCAATGTCCTCGGCCCGGATTTCGGGAAGCGGTGTCTCCTCCCTCAGGTCGGGTTTGTCTTCGGAAAGGGCATCGAGAAAATCGGAGGGCTTTGCGGTCTTGCGATTGCGGCTGCGCGGGTTGTGTTCGGCCGCGCGCCAGAACGCCGTGGCGCGTCCGGCCTGCCTGCCGGCGGCTCCGCTTCCTGTCCGCTCGTTTTCGGCGATCAGCGATTCGACGATGCGCCAGAAGGCGTCGCCTGCGGCTGCCTGCTTCATTGATCCTGTCCCCGGGCCTTTTGGCAGGGCAGGGTGAACGACAAAGGTAAGCGAAAGGTAAGCGGTGGCTTGGCCTTCGGCAGGCTGCTTGCCGATCAGCCGCCGAAGCCAGACAGCACGGCCACGGCCAGGAAGCAGAAGAACCCACCCACGAACATGCCCGTGACGAAGGCCGGGTAGAAAGTGGCAGGCGGCGTTTCGGTCTGGTTCGGGCGCATGGTGAGGTCGAGCACCTCCACCAGCGCGCGGCGCATCTCCTCGCTGGAGAGCTTGTCGATTGGCTTGTTATGCCAGCGGATGGTTAGTTCTTCCCGGTTCATGCCAACACCAACGCATATGGCGTGCCAACGGTTTCATCGCATCTGCTCCACTGGACAAGTTATTGAACTCACAAAGTTTTGCGAGTTAACTAGATTAAAACAAGGGGTTAACGGGGCGGTCGATGACCATTCCGGTTAACAATTGGAAAATCGGGAGTTTCAAATCCGGTCGAATTGGCGCCGCATTGTGCCGTATCGGGACATAATGCGGTCCGGAACTACTTGCCGGCGGCAGGCGCGGGCGGCCTCCGTTCCTGACCGGCGACAACGCCTTGAGGCGGGGTTCTCGCCGACGAGACGATCCCCTCGAGCCACTCGAACGGGTCCCGGGCGCCGGGCAAACCGGTATTATCGTCTTGCGACAGGGCGGCGTAGATCTGCGGAACCAGCGCGAGCGCGGTATCGACGAATTCGTCGGCGCCAGGAACATAACCCCCGAGCCGTCGCATCTCGTCGGCCTGCTCGTAGGTGGCGATCAGGCGGCGCGCCTCGCGAACGAGCTGCCGGCGCGATTTGTCGAGGGCGATGTCGGACAATCTGGACAATGACATCGGAATGTCGATTGCCGGAAACCTTCCCATGGCGGCGATGGAGCGGTCGAGGACGACATGACCGTCGAGGATGCCGCGCACGGCGTCGGCGACAGGCTCGTTGTGATCGTCGCCGTCGACGAGTACGGAAAAGATGCCGGTTATGGTGCCGCTGCCTTCGCCTGGGCCGGCGCGTTCCAGCAGGTTCGACAGGGAGGAATAGAGCAGGGTGGTGTGGCCGCGTACGACCGGCATCTCGCCGGCGGCCAGTCCCACCTCGCGAACCGCATGGGCGAAGCGGGTCAGGCTGTCGATGATGAGAAGGACGCTGTCGCCACGGTCCCGGAAATATTCCGCCGCCAGCATGGCGGTGTTGGCCGCGAGAATGCGCATCGAGGGCGCTTCGTCGCCCGTCGAGGCGATGACGGTGGCGTTCTTGCCGCTCTCTCCCAGCCGGTCCTCCACGAATTCGCGCACTTCGCGGCCGCGCTCTCCGATGAGCCCGACGACCACGGTGTCGAAGCCGTGCGAATTGACCAGCAGGGACAGCAATTGCGACTTGCCCGTGCCGGCGCCGCCAAAAATGCCGATCCTCTGGCCGTGGCAGACCGGAACGAACAAGTCGAGCGCACGCACGCCCGTTGCCGCTCCCCGGGTTATCCTTGCCCGTTTCATCGCATCGGGCGCGGGGCGATAGGGATCGAACGCTTCGCCGCCCGGCGCGACGGGGCCACCGTCGTCGAGTGGTTCGCCGAGCGCGTCGAGCACGCGGCCCTTCCAGGCGGCGCTCGGCCGCAGAACGACGGGGCCGAGCAATTGTACCGGGTCGCCAACCTTGGCGTTGACGTTGGCCGTCATGGGCTTCGCGGTTACCGTATCGGGATTGGCAGCGATGATCTGGGCGCGCCATGCGGACGCCCCGCTGCCCACCGACACCAGGTCCCCCAGACCGCACCATGTCGAAAGACCGGCGATGATCACGCTGTTCTGGCGAACCGACAAAACCCTGCCGCAACGCGCGGTCAGGGCCTCGCTGTTGCCCAGCATGGCGGCGGTGTCGAGCAGGCCGGCCAGACGGCGGAACCTGCCGGCGGGGGGATTGGCGATGCCATCCAGCGTGAAATGCCGGACAAGCGCACCGGCTGCCGCCATCCTGGATGAGGAAGCGGGCATTGCACCGGCGGCCGGCTGTTTGTCGGGCTCGCTCACCGTTGCGGCTCACCGATCTCGCGAACCGTGCGGCCCAGCGTGTCCTCCGATTCCTTGATGCTTGCGTTCAGGCTCTCGAAATAGCGTTGCACCGTAATCAGGTGCGCCATCTGGGCGATGGGGTCGACATTGGAACTTTCGACGAAGCCCTGCGATACCTTGGTTTTCCCGCCCGGCGCGATCGGCTGGCCCTCGACCGTTGAATAGAATGCAGCGTTCTCGAAGCGCGAGGAAATGGCGTCCTTCGGCAGTTCGAAGACGCCGATATTGCCGACGACCCTGCCGTTCTGGCGTATCCGCCCATCTTCGGCGATCTCGAGGTCGCCGCCGTCCGGATTGACGACGATGGGGGCCTGCGATGCGTCGAGGACCGGGTAATTGTCGATGCTGCGCAGTTCGCCGAAAGTGTCGATGCTCAATCGGCCGTCGCGCGTATAGGCCACGCCCTGCGGTGTCTCGATGGCGAACCAGCCCGGCCCCGACAGTGCGATGTCCAGCGAATTGCCGGTCCGGTCGAGCGTGCCCTGCACGGGAGACGGGGAAGTCTTGCCGATACCGGGAAAATTGATGCCGTCGGCCTCGTTCATCGATACCAGCGAATCGAAATTGACGGACTCGGCGCGGAAACCGACCGTGTTCATGTTCGCGACGTTATTGGCGATGGTGTCGAGCTGGCGCTGCATTACCCTTTGTGCGGCGAGCGCGACATAGACCGTTGACTGCATGTTCAGCGTCCCGATTTGATTGACTGTATCGTCGCCAGAAGGTCGGTGGAGATGGTCTGAACGCCCGAGGTGAGTGGCGCGATGGTTGGGATCGTGGCGGTGGAATCGGGGTTCTCGATGTCCCACATCGTCACAAAGCGTTGCAGGAAGGTTTCCAGTTCCTCGGGGTCGGAAAGGCTGTCGAGGTCGAGCTTGTCCTCGATCAGCGCGGCCTGCTTCTCGATGCTCTGGGAAGAGGTTTCGCTGGGAATGCCGAACGCGGTGTAGACCACTTCCATCAGTGCCTTGTCGGCAAGGATGTCGTAGGGCGAATCGATTTCGTCGGCCTTGCGGGCAAAGTACAAGGCCAGCCGCGCGCCTTCGTTATCGTTGCCGGCGGCCACTTCCATCTGCTGCTGGTGGTATTTTTCGACCGTGCCGCTGCGGGTGCGTTCGAAGGTCGTGGTCGTCTCGCCGTAGCGCGCGAAATTGAAATCCTGAGCGAACTTGTAATAGCGCTGGTCCGTCAGCTCGTTCGCCAGCGAATCGCTGTTGTCGATGCCTTCCTCGAGCAGCTTGCGGACGAACGCCTTGGCATAGGACATGTCGCCAAGGCCGTAAGCTTCCATTGCGTAGTTGAACACGCGGCTGTCGGCCATGAACGCGTCGAGCGAGTCGATGCTCCCGATCTTCGACAGATAATATTCCGTTTCCCGCGAGACCATCGGCTTCCTGGCGATGCCGTCGAGCACGCGCTCGGTATTCTGGGTGTAGAGGCGATAGGTGATCGCAGCCGTCATGACAGATTGTGCCCCACAAGGTCTCGCGGAGCCTGAACCTATCGCGAGTAACTTTTCCGAAGCTTGCGCGCCACGATCAAGCTTCGCGCAAGCCCCCGGACCTACCGTCGCGGCCATGTTCAATTCAGCGGCAGGGAATCGCTCTTGACCATTATTTTCGGTTTGATCGTGACGATCACCTGTCTGCTAGGCGGCTATGCGGCCCTTGGCGGACATATGGCTGTACTGGTGCAGCCCTATGAATTCGTGATCATTGGCGGGTCGGCGCTCGGCACCTTCATCGTTGCCAACCCGATGCCGGTTATCAAGGATTCCGGCAAGGCGATCGGGGAGGCCTTTCGCAGCGCCGCGCCCAAGGAGCGCGATTTCCTTGACGTGCTGGCATTGCTGCACGCGCTGATGCGGGAAATCAGGAGCAAGACCCGTACCGAGGTCGAGGCGCATATCGATGCTCCCGAGGAATCGTCGATCTTCAAGGCCTATCCGAAGATCCTGGCCAATACCGATCTGAAGTTTTTCATCTGCGACTATGTCCGGCTGATCCTGCTCGGCAATGCCCGTCCGCACGAGATCGAGGCGCTCATGGAGGAGGAGATCCAGACCATCGGCCGCGACCGGCTCAAGCCGTATCATGCCCTGCAGGCCGTCGCCGACGGATTGCCCGCGCTTGGCATCGTTGCCGCGGTGCTGGGCGTGATCCATGCGATGGGCGCGCTCGACCAGTCGCCGGAAGTCCTGGGTCACCTGATCGGCGCCGCGCTGGTAGGAACGTTCGGCGGCATCTTCATGTCCTACGGCATCGCCGGCCCCATCGCCACGAAGGTCAAGGTTGTTCGCGAGAAGCAGAACCGGATCTACATCATCGTCAAGCAGACGCTGATTGCCTTCATGAGCGGTGCGACACCGCAAATCGCGCTGGAATTCGGCCGCAAGGCGATCTCCTCCAAGGATCGGCCGTCGATCGACGTCGTCGAGGAGGAAGCGATTTCCGCTCCCGTCAAGGTCGCGGCGGA
Source organism: Nitratireductor sp. (assembly GCA_020441855.1). GTDB lineage: Bacteria > Pseudomonadota > Alphaproteobacteria > Rhizobiales > Rhizobiaceae > BOKV01. The sequence continues at coordinate 34,803 of JAGRLL010000191.1, read as the reverse complement.
GTAGACGATGCCGACGATCGCGCCAAAACAGGTCAAGGTTGGCGGCGTGCAGCTGGAGGCCGTGCTTGCCGAGGCTGCGGTGTTTTCGCCGGCCAAATATCCCGGCTTCGAGGCCCGCGTGCGCCGGATCGGCGAGATCGCGGAAGACAGGCTCGGCCTGGATGGCGCCTTCGACTTCGCGCTTGCCTATTCCGATGCGGAGGCGATGAGCACGGAGCTGGTTTTCTCCGCCGGGCTGGAGAAGAACGTCAATTTTGGCCTTTCGCTGGCGCCTTTCGCGGTTCCCGGCATGGTCAGCATCGCGCGGCCGATCCTGTATGGCTGGCTCGAATACGTTCTGGGCGGTTCGCGCAACGAGGATATCGTCTATCCGCAGCGCGACCCGACCCAGTTCGAGATGCAGGTCAGCCGGATTTTCTGCGCGTATCTGTGCGAAGCGCTGTTCGGGGCCTTCGAGGATCTGCCCGTGGCGATGAGCGCCGATGTGATCCTGCCCGATTCCGAAGCGGGCGAGCGCCAGTGGATACGCCGCGATTTGCAGTTCGGCATTCTCTACGAAGCGGCGCTGGGGCCGATTACCGGCGAAATCATGCTGGTTCTCCCGCTTCGCCTGCTCGACACGCTGCGCTCGGGGGAAAAGAAACCCGCCCCCGAAAGCGACCGGCTTCCCGATCCGCAATGGAACTCGCTGCTGTCGAAAGCGGTGAATGCGACCAGGCTGGACATGGTTGCCGTGTTGGGCCGCAGGCAGATGACGCTTGAGGATGTTGCGGGGCTCAAGGTCGGCCAGGTTATCGCGCTGGAGGCCGGCGCGCGCGATCCGCTTGTTGTCGAGTCCGAGGACCGGCCGATTTTCCGCGCGCAACTCGGCCGTTCGAGCGGACGATACACCCTGAAATTCGAAGAGATGCTTTATACGGAGGGCTGGGATGGACTTCCTGCTTGAAACTGCAATTTCCGCCTTTTTCCTGGCCGGCATCCTGGCCATCAGCTTTCTGTTTTTCTGGCGGGCGAGGTCCGTGGAGCGTCAGGTCGGCATGCTCATGAAGGCGGCGCTGACCAATACGCGTGACATTCGCAATTGCTCGGAACTGATCCGGGGCGGGTTCACCAGCCTGGGCAGGGCAGACAATCATCAGCGCGCCCTGCTGGCGTCGCTGAACAGCCAGATGTCGAACCTGAGCCAGATGCTGGAGACAGGGCAGCAACCGGTGTTTCGCCAGAACGCGCCCGTTCAGGCAGAGCCGGAAGCTGTCGCCGTCGCGGATGCGCAAGATTCCGGCGAGGTTTCCATGGAAGCGCTCGAGAGGCTGGTTGCCCCCGCCATTGGTCGCTCCATCGAGCAGGGCGAGGCCGGCACGGAAGGTTCGCAGCAGAGCCGCCCCACAGGCAATCCGGTTGTCGCGCGCCAGATCGCACGATCCAACGCAGCAGCCTCTGGTGCGCCAGTGGGTACTCCGGTCGAAGCGGCGTTTGGCAAGGAAATTCCCGGATACAGCTCGGTAAGCAACAAGCGCAACGAGCGTGGTGCGCGTGCCGGCGCGGAAGAGGCCGGTCTCCAGCGCAAGATCAAGACGATCGAGGAGCTTTTCCGCAAGGTCGAATTGCCGTTGGC
>JAGRLL010000191.1:23519-33125 GCA_020441855.1 Nitratireductor sp. | reverse complement strand
GGGCAAGTCTGCCGGTATCAAGTCGGCAGGGGCCGATCCGGCCAATGCCGATCTGGCACAAGAGGCTGCGCATCCGCAGGCACAGGTCGCGCGGCTTCAAGCCGCCAGGCCTACCCGTTTCGCGGATCTCGTTTCCATGAGAAGGAGAGCGGTCAATGGTTGACGAGGTCTCTACGGCAAAAGGAGAGGCTGGCGCGCAAGCGTCCGCATCGGCCAGTTCGCCCCAGCGGCAGGCAGCCGCGGGCGATTCCGCCCAACTGCCCAATCCTGCTTCGGGCGCGCGCGCGAATGACAAGCCTGCCGCGACGCAGGCAGGCGCGCAACGGCCGGCAGGCGCCGACAAGTCTATCGGCAACTCCGCGATGTCGCTCGATTCGGTGCGCAACATTCCGGTCACACTTACCGTCGTGCTGGGGTCGGTCAGTATTCCCGTGTCGGAATTGATGGAGATGCAGCGCGGGAACACGATCGCGCTCGCGAAGAAGGTGGGCGAACCGGTCGACATTCTGGCCAATGGCAAGCTGATCGCGCGCGGCGAGATCGTCGTCGTCGAGGAAGACGAGCCGGTCTTCGCGGTGTCACTTACCGAACTCGTCGCCTCCGGCGGCGCGAAGGCGCCCTGATCGTGAGCGATCTTTCGACCATGAGTGTTGCTTCGTCGAAATCCCTGAGCGGACCGGACAAGGCGGCGGCCTTCCTGCTGCTGGCGGGCAAGGAAGCGGCCACGCAACTCGCCGACTATTTTTCCGAAGAGGAATTGCGCGCGGTGTTCGTTGCCGCCGAGCGATTGCAGAGCCTTACGGTCGACGAGATGCAGTCGCTGGTCGAGGAGTTTCGCGACGAGTTCGCCCGCAACGGCATGATCAAGACGCCCGGCAGCGTGGAATCGCTGTTTTCCGACATGCGGCCCGGCGAGGATTTTACCGAGTTCGTCAATGGCGGCGGACAGGAGGTCATCAGGCAGCCGGTTGTGGCCGAGACCCCGTCCTGGTCGCAGATCATGGAGCAGGGCACCGAGAAGGTCGTTGAATTCATCCTGCAGGAGCATCCCCAGACCGGCGCCTATCTGCTTTCGCGCCTCGACCAGAGCTTCGCGGCACGCGTGCTGAACGAGCTCCCCGACGAAATGTGCAATGCCATTGTCCTGCGTCTTGTCGACGTGACACCTGTCGAGCATCCCGTTGCGACGGAACTGGACAAGCTCATTCTCACAAGCTTCGCGCAAAGGCGGGACGACGAACTGGACGGCGAGGCGCTGGAGCGTGTCGCCGGCGTCGTCAACGAATTGTCGGTCGAGCGCGGGGAGAAGATCCTGGAATTGCTCAGGACCGCCAACGAGGCCAAGGCCGACCTGATCAGGAAGTTTCTTTTCCGCTTCGAGGGCATCGAAGGTCTGGAGCGGCAGGACCGGGCGATCCTGTTCGACGGCATGCCGGCGGAGGAGATCGCGGTATCGCTGCTCGGCGCATCGGAAACCCTCATGGCGTGCATTCTGGACGTGCTCAGCCAGCGCACGAGACGTTCCGTCGAAAACGAGATGGCGGAGGCCAAGGCCAGCGAGGACGACGTCCTGGAAACGAGAAAGAAGATCGCCAAGCGCGCCGTTACCCTTTCGCGGGACGGCAAGATCCGCTTGACGGCAGACTGACTGGGTAGCGGGACGCGTCATGTCGGAAAAGCCGGACAGGGAAAGCAAGACGGAGGAGCCCACTCCGAAAAAACTTGCTGATGCCATCGAGAAGGGCAACACGCCGTTCTCACGCGAATTGACGACGTTCACCACGCTGGCCGCCATCCTGATGGCGTGCTGGGCGGTCGTGCCCGGCCTGTCGGGCAAGACCACGGGGATGCTGGCGCAGGTTCTGGCCAACAGCCGCAACTGGCCGCTTGACACGCCGAGCGACGTGACGAACCTGCTCGGCTATCTGCTGCGCGGCGCGCTCTGGACGCTGTCACCCTTCTTCCTGCTGCTGATCCTTTCCGCGATCGCCGGTTCGATGGTGCAGAACTCGCCCCGCATGGTGCTGGAGCGTATCCGGCCGAAGCTTTCACGCCTGTCGCTGTCGGAGGGCTGGAACCGCCTGGTCGGGCCGCAGGTCCTGCGCGAATTCGTCAAGTCGATCTTCAAGTTTTCGATGGCGGGCATCGTCTGCGCCGTCGTTTTCATGTCGCGGGACGGCATCGTCCTGCAGTCGATCCTCACGGAGGCGGGGCGCATACCGGCGACGGCTCTGTCGCTGGTGCTGAGCCTGCTGTCATGGATCGTGCTCGCGGTTGCGATCCTGGCGGCAATCGACTTCCTGTGGGGCCGGCGCAACTGGTTCGTCGACCAGAGGATGACGCGCCAGGAGGTCAAGGACGAGTTCAAGCAGTCGGAAGGCGATCCGATGGTGAGGATGCGCATCCGCTCGCTCGCCCGCGACAGATCCCGCCGGCGCATGATCGCCGATGTCGCCGGGGCCACGCTGGTGGTCGCCAACCCGACCCACTTCGCCGTGGCGATGCGCTACAAGATGGAAGATGGCGGCGCACCGCGTGTGGTCGCCAAGGGACAGGACCTGGTGGCGCTCAAGATCCGCGAGGTGGCAGAGGCCAACGGCGTTCCCGTTTTCGAGGATCCGCCACTCGCCCGCGCCCTCTACAAGGCTGTCGACGTGGATGTCGAAATCCCGGAGGAATTCTACGTTCCCGTGGCCAATATTGTCCGGTTGCTTTATGCTAAAGAACAGGTTCGCTGATTTCGTTATGGGAAAGATCGTCCACAGCAACACTTCCCGTGACCGTGAGCTGGCAATTCTCGCCGCGTGCGAGGAATTGGCGGAAGAGTTGATGCTGGTCGATCCCGCCGACTACATATGCCTTCTGCAGACCGGCAACATGGCTTCGCTGGCCGATCTGGTTTCTTCTTCCATCGAACCGTTCTTCGACGAAAAGGCGCTTTCGTTCGCCTGTTCGGGGGGCTTCGATCTGTCGTGGTCCAGGGCACCGGCCGTGTCGCTCGATTTCGAGTTCCTGCACGCTGGCATCTTTGCCTTTTTCCGGATGATCCTGTCGCGCGCGGGCGCCGACGTCGAACTGAACCACATCAGTTTCGAGCAGGTCGGGCAGACGCCTGAAGCCAATACCGACCACTTGCGGCAGGCGCTGGAAACCGCGCGCGTGCGAAAGCCCGCCCGATAATTTCCAACGTCTAAACCGCGCGCCTCTGCCGCCGTATCGGCCGCAGGCGATTGCCACCGATAAGTTTCGCGCAAGTTCGCGCCACTAACCTCGACAATGTCAGAGTCAGCATTCGTGCGGGGAACGGCGTGGCCGAACCATATATCTTTCAATTGTCGGCGGAGAAGGCGGGCTGGATTTTTGCCCGTCAGGCGGTGATTTCCGCCAATGTCGCGAACGCGAATTCGCCCGGCTACAAGGCGCAGGACGTGCGGCCGTTCTCCGAGGCTCTGGAAGGGGCGGGGATATCGCAGTCGGTCTCCAACGCAAGGCACATCGCCTCGGCCTCGGCGACTTCCTCGGCGGGCGTGGGAATCGTCGAGGAGACGCCCTGGGAATCCTTTGCTTCGGGCCAGAACGTCAATCTGGAGCAGGAGATGATCAAGGCGGCGGACCTGTCGGCCGAATACCGGCTGAATACCTCGATCATCCAGAGCTTCCACTCGATGATTCTCATGGCGGCGGGAGGCTAGGCATGAGCGACGCGCTGAACGCGTCCCTTTCGATTTCGGGTGCCGGCATGGCCGCGCAATCGAAGCGCTTGCGGGTCATTACCGAAAACGTCGCCAACGCGAACACCACCGCATCGACGCCGGAGGCCGATCCCTATCGCCGCAAGGTGGTTTCCTTCGCTTCCGTGCTCGATCTGAAGACGGGGCTGTCGACGGTCGCGGTGGATCGCATCGGCCGCGATCATTCGCAGTTCCCCACCGATCACGACCCCTCCAATCCCGCGGCCGGTCCCGACGGGATGGTGAAGCTGCCCAATGTCGACCTTCTGGTCGAGCTTGCCGACATGCGCGAAGCGACGCGCAGCTACGAGGCCAATCTGCAGACCTTCAAGCAGGCCCGCGAGATGGTGACCATGACAATCGATCTGTTGAGGAGCCGATGAGCGATCCAGTTTCACTTGGCGCACTGAATGCCGGCGTTGCGGCCCTTCGCGGGCCGGCCGAATCGGGGCTGGCTACCGGCGTGGCCGCATCGACCGGCGTGGTTCAGAACGGCGGGCAAGGCGACGGCTTTGCCAGCGTGCTCGGCGACATGATCTCCGGCGTCAATCACGATCTGCAACGCGCCGAGGCGCTGTCGATCAAGGGCGTCAAAGGCGAGGCCAACGTTCAGGAAGTCGTTCAGGCGGTCATGAGTGCGGAGCAATCGCTGCGGATGGCGGTGGCGGTGCGCGACAAGATCGTCTCGGCCTATCTCGATATTACCAGGATGCAGATCTAGCCGAATCCGGCGGGCACGGCTTCGCCGCAGGCGGGCCGCAAGGGGGCTGACCCCGAGGAGCAGACCATGAGCATGAAGGCACTGGCGATCGCGGCGACAGGCATGTCGGCCCAGCAGACCAATCTGGATGTCATCGCCAACAACATCGCAAACATCAATACGACGGGCTTCAAGCGCGCCAAGGCCGAATTCACCGATCTGCTCTACGAAACGGTACGCTCCCAGGGTGTATCCGAGCAGGCGGGCCTCGGTCTCGTGCCTGAAGGCGCCAAGCTTGGTCTCGGCGTTCGTCTCGCGGCCATTCGCGACGTGCATTTGCAAGGCGCGCTCGACTCGACCGGCAATCCGTTCGATCTGGCGATCAACGGCAGTGGCTATTTTCAGGTGACGGGCCCCAACGGTGATACGCTTTACACGCGCGATGGCGCCTTCAACCTCAATGCCGAACGTCAGTTGGTGACGCTGAACGGCTATCTGGTCGAGCCCGCGATCACCATTCCCGAAGACGCCACCAAGGTGACCGTCAACGAATCTGGCATCGTCTATGCGTATGTCGACGGTCAGGCGGCGGCGACGCAGGTCGGGCAGATCGCGCTCAGCAATTTCGCCAATGAAGCGGGGCTCGAGCCTCTGGGCGACAATCTGTTCCGCGAGACCGAGGCGTCCGGATCGGCCGTCAACGGCGTCCCGGCATCGGACAATTTCGGCAAGCTGAACCAGGGCTACCTGGAATCCTCCAATGTCGACGCCATCCGTGAGATCACCGAGATGATCTCCGCCCAGCGCGCCTATGAGATGAACTCGAAGGTCATCAAGGCCGCCGACGAGATGTCGAGCACCGTCACGCAGGGGATGCGTTGATGTCTCACCGCCTCGGCCTCGTTGTTGCATTGGTTTTTTCGGCGCTCTTTTGGGGCGCCGGGGCTTCGTCGGCAGGGCAGGTGAACGGCTTTTCCGTCATTCCGGTGCCGGCGACCATGATCTATGCCGGCCAGCGCATCAGCGGTTCCGCGCTGACCACGCGGCGCGTGCCGAACCGCTATCTGGCGGTCGCCGCCGTCATCGTCGATGCCGGCGATCTCGAAGGCAAGACGGCGCGTTCGACGCTCGTTCCGGGCCGGCCCATCGCCGTCAATCAGGTTCGCGAGCCCAATGTCATCGACGCCAGCAAGCCGACGCGGATCGTTTTTCGTTCCGGTGGCCTGATGATCGCGGGCGAGGTCATACCGCTTGCCTCGGCGGCGGCTGGCGAATTTGTGCGGGCCCGCAATGCCAATACGGGCGTCGTGGTTAGCGGGGTCGCCCAGCCGGACGGCTCGATTCTGGTTGCGGAGCAATGAACTTGCGTCAATTTCTGGGGTCCCTTTTCCTCTCGGTTCTGCTTGCCCTCTCGCCCGTCAGCGGTGCGGTGGCGGGGGTGCGCGTGAAGGATATCGTTTCGATCCAGGGGGTGCGCGACAACCAGCTCATCGGTTACGGTCTGGTCGTCGGTCTCAATTCCACCGGCGACAGCCTGCGCAACGCGCCCTTCACCGAAAGCTCGATGCGCGCCATGCTCGACCGCATGGGCGTCGGCGCCGGCGAGGAAACGATCCGCACCAAGAACGTCGCAGCGGTCCTCGTTACCGCAAAACTGCCTTCCTTCATCAATCCCGGCAGCGCGATCGACGTCACAGTCTCGTCGGTCGGCGACGCCGAATCTTTGCAGGGCGGAACGCTCGTGGCCACGCCGCTTTATGGCGCGGATGGCGAGATCTATGCCGTGGCGCAGGGCGCACTCGTCGTCTCCGGCTTCTCGGCTTCCGGTCAGGCGGCCGAAATCACCACAAGCACGCCGACTTCGGGACGCGTCCCCAACGGCGCTCTGGTCGAACGCGCCGCGCCCGGCAATCTCGATGGCGAGGACAATCTCGTCCTGGAGCTGATCAATCCCGATTTCAACACGGTTATCGAGGTCACCGACCGCATCAACGATTTCACCGCCGCGCGTTATGGCCGCAAACTGGCCGCCGAACGCGATCAGCGCAGCATCATCGTTCACAGGCCCAAGGGTCTGACCAATGCCCGCTTCTTTGCCGCCATCGGCAGTATCGAGGTCACGCCGGACATACCCGCGCGCATCGTGGTCGATGAGCGCACCGGCACCGTCGTCATTGGTGCCGATGTGCGGATTTCTCGTGTTGCGATCACTCATGGCGGCCTGACCGTCAGCGTGACCGAGGATCCGCAGGTCGTCCAGCCGCTGCCGCTCAGCCGTGGCGTGACCGCTCAGGAGCCGAACACTTTCGTCGATGCCGTGGAGGCGGGCGGGGCGCTCGGCATCGTCGAGGGAACCAGCCTCAGTCAATTGGTCAACGGACTGAATTCCATGGGCGCCAAGCCTTCCGGCATCATCGCCATCCTGCAGGCGATCAAGTCGGCGGGCGCCATCAATGCAACGCTGATCGTTCAATAGGTGAAGACGATGAATCGAAGCGCCGTGTTGATCCTGGCAGGCCTGCTCGCGACGGGCGGAACCGCGTATCCGGTAGCTGCATTCGCTCAGGCGCAATCACAACCACAGGCACGGACACAGGCCCTGGCACAGGATGACGGGGCGATGCCGCGCATCGACGCGCCCCTACCGAAAGTAGACATGGCGAATGCAGACCTTCCGAAATCCGACATGCCGGGCGCGGTTGCGGACGCGGGCATGATCGATGCGGACATCATCACCGGCGCGGTGATGAACGAGAAGGACATGCTGCAATATTGCGTCAACGTCTCCGATGAGGCGAGGGAGGCCCGTTACGCGCTGATCAAGGCCAAGCTGGACGAGACAGAGGCAGAGGTCGACCAAAAGCTCGTCTCCCTGGAAAAGAAGCTGAAGGCGGTCCGGGAATATGTCGAGATACGCAAGGAATTTCAGGCGGCTGCGGAAGCGCAGGTGGTCAGCATATTCGGGACGATGCGGCCGGATGCGGCCGCCCAGCAAATCGCCCGCCTCGATGTGCGTCTGGCGGCGGCGATCATCATGAAGCTGGATCCTAAGGTCTCCAGCATCATCCTCGCCGAGATGCGGCCCAAGGCGGCCGCAACGCTTGCCGGGTTCATTTCCGCGTCGATGATGTCCGAGGAAAAGGTCGGGACGGACCAATGAACAGAGTTGCCGTTTTCCTGGTGCTCGCCGCGGGTCTTGCCGCATCCGCCTGCACGCCTTCCTTCCACGATCTCGGCCGGCCCGCCGAACTCAGCGACCCCGTGCTTACGGGCAGCACGCCGGAACTGATACCGCCGCCGGAGCCGAGGGTTGTCGGTTACGAAGACCGCTACACCATGGCCAGCAATTCCATCTGGTCGGAGCGCAACGGGCATCTTTTTCGGGACAATCGCGCCTATCGCGAGGGCGACATCCTGACAGTCCGCATCTCCATGAACGACAGCGCGGCCTTCCAGAACGCTTCGGAACTCGAATCGAGCGCCAAGGGCGGGATAAGTGCGGCAGGCACCTACGACATCGCCAACCATAATCCGTCCGCCTCGCTCGATGCCTCGCTCGACGTTTCCGGCACCGCGCAGCGTGGCGGCACCATCGACCGCAAGGAGCGCATTCAGCTTTCTGTCGCGGTCGTGGTTGTCCGGGCCTCGCCGAACGGCAATCTCGTTATTCGCGGCACACAGGAAGTGCGGGTCAATCACGAATTGCGCCTGCTGACGGTCGTGGGCGTGGTGCGCGCCGCCGACATACTGCCCGACAACACGATCCCGTACGACAAGATCGCCGAAGCGCGTATCTCCTACGGCGGGGCCAATACACGGGCGTCGCAGCGGCGCTGGTATGAGCCGCGCCAGGCGGCCGCTCCGACCTCGGGGTCCGCCGTGTCGATGCCGCGCGTCATCTCCGGCCAGCAAGGCGGGTAAGGATGGCCGAGAAGGACAAATCCGGCAAAAAAGCAGGCGGCGGCCTGTTCGCCACCGTGACCGTTTTCGGGTTCGTCACCGTCCTGGCAGTCGGGGCAGGCTGGTATCTGGGGTCGCGCATCCGCACGGTAACGCAGGCCCAGATCGAAAGCGCTTCGGTCGCCGAAACCGGCGCTGCCAGGAAAAGCGAAATAGGTGCCCCCCGCTCGAGGGAGCAGCGCAAGACCGAGCAAGGTTCGCAAGGACATGGTGGAGAGACGGCGGCCGATGCCTCGCATGGCGCGATCCAGTCCTTCTTCGGTGGGCCGTCCTCGGTCAAGCTCGAGCCGATCATCTGCAATATCGGCGCTTCGGGCGACGAGTGGATGCGCCTGCAGATCGCGGTGGTCTACGGCCCCGATGCCGGCACCGTATCGGATGCCGAGAAGTACGAGATCAACGAGGCCATCATCGCGATGATGCGCAGGAAGGACAAAAGCGACCTGGACGGCCCGAGCGGTTTTCTCCATTTCCGCGAGGACCTCGTCGACACGGTGATGATCAGCACCGGCGGGCGGGCGACCTCGGCGAAGATCCTGTCGATGGTTGTCGAATGATGCGCGCCGGCATCCATCCCGTCATTCGCGCCGGCATCGCGGTGCTGGCGTTTGCGGTCATCCTTTCGCTCAATGCGGACATTGCAATGGCGCAGTCCGTTGACCTGTCGGCGCTTCTGCCCGAGGGCAATTCCTCCGTCTCGGGCCGCATCGTCCAGGGCATCATCCTGTTGACGGTGCTGTCGGTCGCGCCCGGGCTGCTTGTGACGGCGACCTGCTTTACCCGCTTCATCGTCGCCTTCTCGTTCTTGAGGACCGGGCTCGGTCTTCAGTCGACCCCGTCCAATCTCATCGTTCTTTCCCTGTCGCTGTTCATGACCTTCTATGTCATGTCCCCGGTCTTCGATACGGCATGGTCTGGGGGGGTGAAGCCGCTCGTCGACAACCAGATCACCCAGGAAGAAGCCTTTCCGAAGATCATCGACCCGTTCAAGCAATTCATGTCGACGCAGGTGCAGGCAAAGGATCTCGATCTCTTCAGCCGCTTTTCCAATGCCGATGCGGCGCAGGAGGGTCAGGCCGAGGTCAGTGCGACGGATCTGCGCGTGATCGTTCCCGCCTACATGGTGTCGGAATTGCGCCGCGGCTTCGAGATCGGCTTCTTGATCCTGTTGCCGTTTCTGGTCATCGATCTGATCGTGGCGACCGTCACCATGTC
>JAGRLL010000191.1:0-23394 GCA_020441855.1 Nitratireductor sp. | reverse complement strand
GTCCAAATAGTCCAAATCGAGTTGTGTCCGCTTTAAGGTTTCTTAACCCAGTGCGCTTACCATAAGGGGATAAAGGGCAGGTGGGGCCGATTCCTCGAAACTTTGGATCGCTAGCGTACCCGCAGGCATGATGCCGAACTGTCTTGCCGGTTGAACCGGAATGTCCCCGAGTAAACGCCAAGTCACATGATAGAGGGACATCGCTAATGTCTAGTATCAATACGAATGCGTCAGCAATGACTGCCCTGCAGTCGTTGAAAATGACCAACAAGCAGCTGGAAGCGACCCAGAATGCGATCTCCACCGGTTATCGTGTGGCCTCGGCTGCCGATAACGCGGCTTACTGGTCGATCGCGACCACCATGCGTTCCGACAACAAGGCCATGTCCACGGTTCAGGACGCGCTCGGTCTTGGTAGCGCAATGGTCGATGTCGCCTACACCGCAATGAATTCCACCAAGGACCTCCTTGACGAAATCAAGACGAAACTCGTCGCCGCCAAGCAGCCCGGCGTGGACAGGGTAGCGGTCCAAGCCGAAATCTCCCAGCTCCAGGACGAGTTGAGGGGCATCTCCGATGCGGCTTCGTTCTCCGGCGCCAACTGGCTTTCAGTCGACTCTTCGGCGAGCGACTACGAAGCCACGCAGCAGATTGTTTCCTCCTTCTCGCGCAACGGCGACGGCTCGATTTCCATCGGTACGATCTCGATCGCCCTTTCCGGCACTGCGCTGTTCGACGACAGTTCCTCGGCTTCCGGCCTGCTTCAGGCCGGCGTGGAACTCGCCAATGTGGGTGGCGTCGACGGCAGCCTGACGACAAACGCCGGCACCGCAGGCCCGCCGGCGACCGCAGGCACCCAGGCATTTGCCTTCTCGTCCTCGCTCACCCTGGACAGCAATGACCAGATCACGTTCTCGGTAGCAGTCGATGGCGGCAGCGCGACGGAGATCACGATCAGCAAGGCAACCGTCGACGCCGCGCTGAGCAGCACGGATGGCGTGATCGCCAACGAAGCCGACTATGCCTCGGTCATCAACCAGGCGCTCTCCGATGCCAGCGTGAGCGGCGTAACGGCTTCCGGTTCCGGTGGCAACGTGACCCTCACCAGCGCCACCACGGGCACAAGCTCTGCCGTCGCAATCACCGGCGTGAGCTCTTCCAGCAATGGCGGCTCCACCATTGGCGTCATGGACATCGATATCTCGTCGGCCTCCGACACCGAAATCGACTCCTACATCGCCGCCATCGAAACCATGTCCTCGGCGGTCACTACCTCGGCCGCCGATCTGGGCGCGATCCAGAGCCGTATCGACATCCAGTCCAACTTCGTTTCGGCGCTGATGGACGCGATCGATCGTGGTATCGGCCAGCTGGTCGACGCCGACATGAACGAGGAATCGACCAAGCTGCAGGCCCTGCAGGTTCAGCAGCAACTCGGCATCCAGGCGCTTTCGATCGCCAACTCCAACAGCCAGAACATTCTCTCGCTGTTCAAGTAAGCGCGCCAGCGTCATTGAAATCGGAGGGCGGGTCGCTTCGGCGGCCCGCTCTTTTTTGTGCCGGGGCAGGGCCGTCCGGCGGGTGAAGTTTCGGCTTGGCCAATTTCACGCAAGGTTCGTCAGGCACATTGGGCGCGATACCGGATCAACAGCCGCCAAAGCCTGTCCATGTTCAAAAATCAACAGTTTCAAACCATCCTCGCCAACCTTGCCGCACTTAGTTTGCGTCAGAAAGTCGGGCTGGGCGTTCTGGGCGTTACGCTGATGGCGGGCATGCTTGCGTTCAGCTATCTGCTCGGCGCTCCGGCAAATTCGGCGGTCTATACCGACATTCCGCGCGAGGAACTGAACCGGATGAGCCGCATCCTGTCGGAAAACGGCATGGGGTTCAGCCTCGATCTCGACCGCGGCTCCATTTCGGTGGCGCCGCAGAACATCGAATCGGCGCGCCTCGTGCTCGCCGACCATGGCCTGCCGTCGAATTCCGAGGCGGGCTATGAATTGTTCGACAAGGTCAATTCGCTCGGACTCACCTCATTCATGCAGGAGGTGACGAAGACGCGCGCCACTGAGGGCGAGCTGTCGCGCACCATCGAAATGATCGACGGTATCCGCATGGCAAGGGTGCATCTGGTGCTGCCGGGCGAGCGCGGCTTCGGCGCGAGGCAGTCCGACAAGCCCACGGCTTCGGTTGTCATCAGCGCGGCCGGCGCGGTTTCGCCGGAAACGGCAACGGCAATCCGGCATCTGGTGGCGGGTGGCGTGCGCGGCCTCGACACCGACAACGTCACGGTGCTGCGCTCCGACGGCACGCTCATATCGTCCAGCGACGACAAGATCGGCGCGGGTTCATTGCGTCTCAGCGAACTCGAAGGCAGGTACGAGCAGGAATTGGCCGACAAGATCAATTCCGCGCTTGGTGCGCACCTGGGCGAGGAGAACTACCGGGTTTCCGTCACCGCCAAACTCAACAGCGACCAGCGCCGAACCGACGAAACGATCTTCTTTCCGGAAAGCCGTGTCGAGCGCTCGATCCGGGTGGTCCGCGAGAACGGCTCCACCGAAAACAGCGCATCGTCGGAACCGGTTTCGGTCTCGGAGAACCTTCCCGAGGAAACGCCTGCCGTCACGACCGGCCAGTCGGTCACCGAGAACAACGAGAAGCGCGACGAGGTGACCAATTACGAGATCAGCCAGAAGCGCGTTTCGACCGTCTCGGACGGTTATCAGATCGACAAGCTCGCCATCGCGCTTGTCGTCAACCGGTCACGGCTTGCCGAATTGTTGCCAGAGGGTGCCGATCAGGCCGCCTTTGACGCGAAGATCGCCGAATTGCAGCAGACGGTGCGCGCGGCGGTGGGGTATGCGCAGACACGCGGCGATATCGTGGAGGTTTCCGCGCTCGAGTTCCTGCCGCAGCAATCGGCGGCGGAAGCGGCCAGCGCCGGCATGGCGCGGCAGTTCCTCTCGCGCCAGTTCTCCACCATCGTCAATGCGCTGACGGCGATCGGCGGGGCGCTTATACTGGCGTTTCTGGTGGTGCGGCCGATCCTTGCCTATCTGTCCGTCGAACGCCCCGGGGCGGCCGGACAGTTGCCGGCGGGCGGCGGGCTCGAGCCGTCCGGCGAGACGGCGCGCCAGCTTGCGCCGGCGATGGGAGCCGCAGCGGCGTATGAGGCCGTCGAGGATCATTCCCGGTTCGGCGACCAGCTTGCAGGCTATGTCGATCAAAGCGCCGAGCGCACGGCATTCGTGATCAGGGATTGGCTTTCTTCGGGTGCCGGGTCCAGTCGATGAGTGCCGCTTCCCTTTTCCGGTTTCTCGAGGATTTCGACCGACCCGCGGGATCTGCCGTTAAGCCCGTTCCGGCGTCGATGGAATTCGAGCCGGCGTTTCGGCCCGAAAGTGTCGCGGCAGTGCAGGAACCGGCAAGAAAGGAATCGATCGAAGACTTGCTGGCGCAGGCCCGAGAGGAGGGCGCGGCGCTTGCTCGGGACGAGATGACCAGGCGCCATCGGGACGAAATGCAGAAGCTGCGCGCGGAATTGGAGTCTGCGGCTCTTGAGGCGAGGCAGGCGGAAATCGCGGCCCTTTGCGGGGCGACGAAGGCATTGTTCGAACAATACGATTCCTGGCTGGACCGGATGTTTGAAACATCGCTGCGTCCGCTGATCGCAGGCTTTGCGCGCAAGTCGGCGCTCGATACCTTCAAGTCGCAATTGCTTGAGGCTGTCGGCAGAAAAGGCGCCTGTGTGCGCCTTTCCGGCCCGCAGGAACTCGTTTCGCAGATGGTGGAGATGCTTCGCCCGCACGGAATTGAGATTGAGACCGGTGCCGACGAGAGCGGCGAATTACGCGCGACGTTCGATGCGCAGAGCCTGCAAACCCGGTTCGACCGGATCGAGGACCTGCTGGCAACCGGCCATGACGCGGCCGCCGGAGACGCGTCATGATCGAGGAACGCTCGGAGGAGCGCCAGGAAATCATCATCGTGCGCCGTCACGACCCGGGCGAGGACGAGGGGCATCACGGCGGTGTTTGGAAAATCGCCTTTGCCGACTTCATGACGGCCATGATGGCCTTCTTCCTCGTGATGTGGCTGATCAACGCCGCGAACGAGGAAACCAAGAAGGCGGTTGCGAGTTATTTCACGCCGATCAAGCTCACAGACAAGACCAGCAATCCCAAGGGGTTGAACAGCCCGAAATATGGCCAGCCGACCGAGGAATCGTCCGAAGCGGACGATTCGACCACCTTCACCTCGGGAGGGAAGCTCAACCAGCGAGTACCCGATCCGGTGCAGGTCAACGAACAGGCGCTGTTCACCGATCCCTATGCGGTGCTGTCCGAGATCGCCGGCGGTTTCGTATCCGGCGAGGCAAGACCCGGTGAGCAGCCCGAGATAGGCGACAAGAAGGATGGTCTTGGAACGACCGGCGGCGATGCGTTCCACGATCCGTTCGATCCCTCTTCCTGGAACACGGAACTGGGTTCGCGTGACAAGGTGGCGAGGAACGATGCCGCCAACCCGGCGATCGAGGCTGACAAGCCCGCCGGTGAATCGGGCGATGCCGTGTCAGCGGGGAAGGCAAACGCCAGGCTCGAGCAGATGGAATCGAACGGTACGGCGCAAGAGGATGCTCCGGCCGGTCGTGGGCCGAAATCGGCTGATCAGTCCGGGCGAATGGCAGCCGATGCCGGTAATTCGTCCGATTCAATCGGTGAGGTGGACAGGGACGCAGCCGGCCTGCAAGCCGAGCAAGCGCACATGGAGGCGAACGGCAAGGTGGCCGACCGGTTGCGTGGCGAGTTGCAAAGTTTGCTCAGGCGGAACGGCACCGACGGGCCCAGTGTCGAGGTCGTGGCCGACGGAGCGGGCGTAAAGATCAGCGTGGCGGACGAATTCAAGTTCGGCATGTTCGACATCGGTTCGTCCGTGCCTCGTCCCGAGACGGTCAATGCGATGGCCGAAATCGGCAAAATGCTGGCCAGGACGGCCGGGCAGGTGATCGTTTCCGGCCATACCGACGCGAGGAAGTTCAGCAAGGGCGGCTATGACAATTGGCGGCTTTCGACCGACCGCGCGAATATTGCGCGTTACATGCTGATCCGTGGCGGGCTCGAGGAAGCGCGGTTCGAGCGCGTCGAGGGTTTTGCCGCTTCACGTCCGAAATTGCCTGACGACCCGTTGGCGGCGGCGAACCGGCGCATCGAGATATTGGTGAGGCTGCCATGAAGCCGCGAAGGCTGGCGATGGTTGCCGGGGGACTTCTGGTCGCCACTACCGTCGGCGGCGGTTTTGTCGCCGAGCGCTCCGGTATCGATCTCACGCTGGTGATCGACAAGCTTATCGCCGGGGTGGACGATTCAGGCGCAACCAAACATGCCGAGGCCCTCGATCCGTCGGTCGACGAAGCAGGATCCGGATCGGAGCATCCAATTGCGAAAGGCGACAGGGTTTCGGGTGCGCTGGGCGATGCCGGGCATGCGCCAAAGCCCGATGCGCACCAGATGCGGGAAATCAGGACCGCGCATGATGCGCACGAAGCCGCGCCTTCCACGCAGGCCCGTCGTGGCTCGTACGATGCGGGCGAGAACAAGATGCCGAAGGCCGACAGCCACGGCATTGTCGCGAGCGACAGCGCGCATCGCGACGGCAAGCCGGCTGGCGAACGAGCCGGCGAAGCCGGCCACACACAACACTCCTTCGATGCGGCCATGCATCTCCTGCCGCCCGGGGAACATCAACCCTGGCGCATTTTCCGGCGGCTTCAGCACGCGCAGGACAGGATCGTTCAGGGTGTTCCGGGATCGCTGCAGGCCTATCGCGAGGAAATGGCGCGCGCCGCCGAGGAGATGATGGCCTTGTCGCCGCCAACCTGGCGCAACAGCCGGAACGTCATCTCCGCGGCCGCCTATGTCATGGCGGGCGGAAAGCCCGAACTGTCGGAGCACATTCTGCGCCTCAAGGAGATCGACCCGCAGATGCGCGATCTGCTTTCAGGCGCGTTCGCCTATGCCAAGGGGCAGTACTACAGCGCCTACAATCTGCTCTATCGCGTCGATCCGCAAACGCTTCCGATTTCCATGGCCGGGCAGGTGGCGCTGGTCAAGGCCATGCTGATGTCGCCGCGCGACCTGGAGCGCGCATCGGGATTTCTGACGCAGGCCAGGCAATTCGCGCCCGGAACGCTTGTCGAGGAAGCGGCGTTGCGACGGATCATTCGCGTCGAGGCCGAAACCGGAGATGGCGACGCCTTCTTCGAAAACGCCAGGGCCTATGCCCGCCGGTTTCCCAGGTCCGTCTTCCTTTCCGATTTTCTGCGCAATTTCGCCTTCGGTTCGTTGCACCTTCCTGATCGGGAACCGGGCGCATTGGCCAGGGACATCGACACGATCGCGCAGAACATCGACGAGAAGGCACAGGTTTTCCTGCTTTCGCTCGTTGCCCGAGGCGCCACGGTATTCGGCAAGTTCAACCTCGCGCGCGACACCAGCCGGAAATCGCTCGATCTGGTCAGGAACGATCCTTCCACCGAGCAACGGCTGAAACTTTATCATGCCGCTTCGTCGCTGAACCGCCCTGACCTTGTAACCGAGGCGTCCAGGCAATTGGCAGACATCGACATCGGCATGCTCGACGTCAACGATGCGCGCTTGCTGAGGGCGGCGAGGCTGGTGGCCGAAGAAATCCAGAAGCCGCTGAACGAGGATAGCCTGACGTTGCCGAAGATGCCGGTAACCGATGCTTCTTCCGCAATTTCCAGTGAAGGCACCGATCCCATGACGGTTTCCCAGACGGGCACAGGGCCGCTGCTGCCCATATTCTCCAGGAGCGGTTCGCTGCTCTCACTCGCCGATCAGGCAATGGATTGGTAGCCATGCAGACGGGATTGGGTTCATTTCTCGACAGGATGATTTCCGGCGGTGGCGCCAGGCCCATGACAGGCGATACCGCGCAGAAGCCGGGTCATGACAACGCGGATCGTCCGGGTCTGGGAGGCGGGGCCGCGATTGCCATGGAATTCGCGCGCCTCATTCGAAGCCTTCGGGCCGATGCGCCAACCGACAAGAGCGGAGAGGCCATCGATCTCGACGCCGAGGAGAATGCGTCCCGCGAAAGCGATGCCGATGCCGACGTCGAGACCGATGCCATGCGTGCGGTGCCGGGTGCGCTGATGCTGCACTGGAACCGGGAAGTGGCCCATGCGGGCAAGGGCGATCATGGCGAAGGTGAGACGACGAACATGAACGCGCCGGACGCAGATGCAGTCGCGGCGCTCGGGGAAGCTGCAATTCCGGATGCCGAAGGTGCAGACGGCGACGAGCCAGCTTCCGGCCGGACCGGCAGGCGCCACGGGGAAGCCGGGACGCCCGACTTCGCTGCCGGGGCCGCTGTTTCGCCTTCGCAGGCGGGGATTGAGGGCGAAGGCGCAATGGCAGGCGAAGCCGCCAACGCAATACGATCCGGGAATCCGGCGCAGTCCGAACGATCCCTTGAAAGCGTTTCAACCGGTGACGGTGCGGGCGAGGGCGAACCTGAAGGGGCCTTGCCGGCCCAGGAGCGATTGACCTCCAGCCGTCAGGCGTCCGCCGGGGAGGGGCGAGAGGCCGGCGAACGTGTGGCACGCCTGGAGCAGGTGAGGGACAATGCTCACGATCATGCGCCGCGTGGCGCGGGCGCATCCGTTCGTGTCGAGATCGTCGCCGGGCAGACCCACCTGCCGCCGGCTTCCGCCGCCGCATCGAACGTGCAATTGCTCGGCGATTCCATAGGCGAGGCGATCAATGAGATGGCCAATGCGCGGCTGTCCGGTGAGGTTTCCCAGGGCGACAATGCGGGCAACCGCGAGGTCGGTCGGCGGCTGGTGGTCGATCTGCATCCGCGCGAACTGGGATCGGTCAGGGTCACGCTCGTCAAGCAGGCCGGCGAGTTGCACATCGAGATCGTGCCGACGACCGACAAGGCCAACGATCTGCTGAATTCGCATCGTGACGCGCTTGCTCAAACCATCCGACAGGCTGGCGGGGCGGTCACGGAGATCTCGGTTCGCCTGTCGCACGACGGTGCCATGGGAAGGGATTTCCAGCCGGGACAGAACCCGGCGGCATTTAACTTGAGCGGCGGCAATGACAGCGGAAGGGAAAGAAGCGGAGACACCCGTCATCCGGTCCCGGAAAACAATTCCGGCGCGCAAAACAGGATTGACCGGGAGAGCTCCGGGGACCCGGAAAGGTCATCGCGCAGCGGCGTGTATCTGTGAGATCTGGTTACCAGACACGGCCTTAAAATGATCGCCAGCCGGAATGCCGAAATCGGCAAGGAACCGATTCGTTACACAAATCAAGTAATATTCATGAAATATTAAGGTTCTTGCGCCCGGAACGCGTATCATCTGTGTAATTTTATTCAAGCATCTGAATTCAAACGCTTTTTTGCCTAATTACCCAAAGAATCCATCGGTAAAATATCATCTATTGGTTAAACTTTATCCACAGGCTTACGTGGCTGTGCGGCATATCGCTGATTCATTTTTCTGGGGGCCACATGATCATTTTTGTCGAAGAACGCCCATTGGTCGTGGACGGGTACAAGAACCGTTTTGCCCAGGCAGGTGAAGCCGTTCTGCGCGTGGATTCCGAAGAATTTGAGGATTGGGCGGATGTCGCCAACCAGGAGGAATTGGTCAGCGTCGAGGCCTTCATTCTTGGCGAATGCGCCAATCCCGAAGCCCAAATCAAGCGCGCCAGGCGTTTGTGCGATGCGCCGGTGATCGTCATGATCGATGCGCGCAATCTTGAACAGATCGTTCGTTTCTTCAACAGCGGCGCGGACGATGTCGTCGCCAAGCCGGTCCATTTTCAGGAATTGATCCTGCGGATCGCCGCCATCAAGCAGCGGATGATGCGTGCCGAGTCCGAAACTGCGCAGCGCAGCCTGACGGTCTATTTCGACGGGCGCGATCCCGAGGTCGACGGCGAACCGCTCGTTCTGCCGCGCCGCGAACGGCGCATTCTCGAATATCTGGCGACGACGCGCGGCAGGCGGGCAACGAAATCGCAGATTTTCAACGCGGTGTACGGGGTGTTCGATGAGCATGTCGACGAATGCGTCGTCGAAAGCCACATCTCCAAGCTGCGCAAGAAACTCAAGAAGCGCTTGGGTTACGACCCGGTCGATTCGAAGCGGTTTCTCGGCTACCGCCTTGTTCTGCGCCAGGAAGGCGCGGCCGAGAAGGTTCTTCTTCCCGAAAAGGACAGCCTGGCCGCCTAGGCGGCCGGGTTTGGTTCATGGCTGTTGATCGCTCCCAGGTCTCCGGTCTCGGGTCCGCCCCGGATGCGATCGGCGTATTTCGTGCGAAGTGGCGGGAGTGTGCGCCATGAGGGTACGTGAAAGCAGTTTCGCGCAAGGTTGGTGTGTCAGCATTTCCACTTATTTGGATGCGCGAGGAGAGTGCGGATGAGCCTCTACGGAATGATGCGGACAAGCGTGTCGGGCATGACGGCGCTGGCCGGGCGGCTTTCGGCCGTTGCCGACAACATCGCCAACGCAGGCACGTATGGCTACAAGCGGGCCGACATCGAGTTTGGCACGCAGGTCCTCAACGGTGCGGGCACGAACTACAATTCGGGCAGCGTGACGAGCACCGTGACCCACGAGGTCAGCGGGCAGGGCGCACTTACCGGAACCAATTCCGCCACCGACCTTGCGATCAGCGGGGCGGGTTTCTTTATCGTTCAGGATGACGCGGGAAACTTCTTCCTGACCAGGGCCGGCTCGTTCACAGTCAACGATCAGGGCTTGCTCGAGAATTCCAGCGGCCAGGTGCTGCTCGGCTATGATTTGTCTTCGACGGGGGCGGGGAGCGTCGCCAACGGATTTGCCGGGCTTGTGCCGATCGATGTGGGCATCAGCCAGCTCCAGGCCGAACCCACCACGCAAGGCGCGATGACCGTCAACCTTCCCTCGGGGGACACGGCCGCCAACGCCGCCTTCCTGCCGTCGCTCAACGTCGCGGACGCGGAATATTCCGGCAAGACTTCCATGGTCGTCTATGACGATCTGGGCAATGAGCGCCTGATCGATATCTATTTCGCGAAGACTGCCGACGAGACCTGG
Organism: Nitratireductor sp.; assembly: GCA_020441855.1. Classification (GTDB taxonomy): domain Bacteria; phylum Pseudomonadota; class Alphaproteobacteria; order Rhizobiales; family Rhizobiaceae; genus BOKV01. The sequence goes on along the minus strand of JAGRLL010000191.1, from coordinate 13,275 downwards.
GAAGCGACGGCGTTCGACGCTTCCGAAGCCGGAAGCCCCGACGCATTCCCATACGGTTCGGGGCCGCTTGGCACCGTGACCCTCGAATTCGACGCCACCACCGGCTATCTGACGTCCACCAGCAATACCAGCCTCAATTTCACCGTGCCTGGCGGCATGGCTGTTTCGATCGATCTCGCCGATGCCAGCCAGTATGGCCGCGAATACTCGGTCCTCTCCGCCGAGGCCGACGGTACGGCGCCGGCTTCCATCGAAAGCGTGGAGGTCGGAAAAGACGGCACGGTCGTCGGCATCTACCAGAACGGCTTCGTGCGCGAACTTTACCAATTGGCCATCGGCAAGGTGCCGAGTGCGGACAATCTGTTGACGCTGTCCGGCAACAATTATGCCGTCACCATCGAATCCGGCGACGTGCTCGTGGGTGTCGCGGGTACCGACGGGTACGGCACGATCATCGCCGGGGCTCTGGAGGAATCGAATGTCGATCTGGCGACCGAGTTGACCATCATGATCGAGGCGCAGCGCAGCTATACCGCCAATTCGAAGGTGTTCCAGACCGGTTCCGATCTGATGGATGTGCTGATCAATCTGAAGCGCTGATTGGCGCTGCGTTTGACCGAATGCTTGTGGGGAGCAGTTTACGCGAATGACTTTGACGAGCGCCATACGCACAGCGACCAACGCTTTGGCGAATTCGTCCCGTCAGGTCGCGACCATATCGCAAAACATCTCCGGGGTAGGCAATTCCGATTACGTGCGCCGGGACGCGCAGGTCGTCTCCACAAGTTACGGCCAAACGGTCTATGTGAACCGGCAGGTCGACCAGACGCTGTCCGAGGCGTTGGGCGTGGCCAATTCCGGGAAGGCCTACCAGCAGGTCCTGAACAATTATTTCGGCCAGCTGGCCAATGTTCTCGACACAGACGGCGACCAGTCACCTTCGGCGCTGCTCGGTTCGCTGGGCGATGCGATCGATCTGGCCGCGGCCAATCCCTCGAACGCCGTCGCACTGGAATCGGTGGCGGAGCGCGCCCGCGACATCGCCCAGGCGATCAGCTCGGCCTATTCCCAGATCCTGGCACTCAAGCAGGACGCCGACAAAGCGGCGGGTGGCAGTGTCGACCAGATCAACGATTTGCTGGCCTCCATCAGGGAGATCAACGACCAGATCGTTCAGGGCACCAAGGTCGGTCGGGATGTTCTCGACGCGATGGACCAGCGCGACGCGCTGGTGTCGAAACTTTCCCAGGAAATCGGCATTTCGGTCGTCGCGCGCGCCGACAACGATATCGCGATCTACACCAGCAGCGGTCTGACTCTCTTCGACAAGATTCCTCGTTCTGTCGAGTTCGTCGAAACAGGTGTCTTCGACGCAACGACTGCCGGCAACGCTCTTTACATTGACGGGGTTCCGGCGACGGGACCGGATGCGGTGCTGCCGATCACCGACGGCAAGCTTGCCGGCTACATCCAGGCGCGCGACGAACTTTTCACCGGGCAGCAGAACCGCCTCGACGAACTTGCGCGCGGATTGGTGGAGACGTTTGCGGAGCATGATCAGACGGGCGGCGGCAAACCGGATCTGGCCGGTCTGTTCACCTGGTCCGGCGGCCCGTCCGTTCCTGCGTCGGGTACGCTGGAAACAGGGATCGCGCTCTCGTTGAAACTCAATCCGGCGCTCGATTTCAGCGCTGGCGGCGATATCACGCTGTTGCGCGATGGCGGCATCAATGGCGACGCCGACTATGTCTCCAACACGACTGGCGCAATTTCCTTTTCGGATCGTCTTTTGGATCTCGGCGCCGGGATATCGCAGTCGCGCAGCTTCGACCTGTCGGTAGGGTTAGGAAGCACGGGCGGGCTCGACAGCTTTGTCGACAGTTTCGTCGGCGCCTTCGAACAGGCGCGCAGCGATGCTTCCAACAAGCTTGCCTACCAGACCGAATTGCAGGCGCGCCTTCAGGAATCGCTGCAATCGGAGACCGGGGCAAACCTCGACTACGAAATGTCGAAGCTGCTCGAGGTGCAGAAAGCCTATCAGGCTTCCGCCAAGATGATAGCAGCAGTCGACGAACTCTTCGACACCCTGCTGAAAGCCGTGGGATAGCAATATGGACGTGAATTTCAACAGCACCTATGTGCTCAATGCGCGGCTGCGAAATTCCGTCCAGACCATGCAGGGCGAGCTATCGCAAAGGCAGGTCGAATTGACGTCGGGCAAGAAGTACGACGCCGGTCTCGAACTCGGATCGCTGACTTCGCATCTCGTTGCCGCGCGCCGCCAGTTGCAGTCGGCCGAGCAGATAAAGACCACCAACGGCATGCTGACCAATCGCATGTCGGTCATGCAGGCGGGCATGGGCAGCATGGTTTCGTCCGCCCAGGATCTCATCGACCAGATCACCGTGGAACTGGGGACCTCGCTCGACCGCGGCATCGTCGCCGGACTGGGCACCAATGGCATCGCGGATTTCGCCGCGATGATGAACACGAGTTATCAGGGCCAGTATGTGTTTTCCGGACTGAATTCGGATACGCCTGCTTTCGCCAGTTACATCGATGACCCGCAATCGACGGCCCAGGCCGCCGTGCAGACGGCCTTCGCAACCCATTTCGGCTTTTCGGCGAACGATGCCCAGGCCGCCTCGATCAGCGCCGAAGAGATGACCGCGTTTCTGGAAGGCGCGTATTCCGATCTGTTCGACGATGCCAATTGGTCGAGCCTCTGGAGTGGCTCTTCGGAACGCGGCATGCGAGTGAAGATTTCGTTGAGCGAGGTTGCCGAAATTCCCGTTACCGGCAACGATACGGCGTTTCGCGAACTGGCCGCCGGCTTTGCCGCGATGGCAGAGTTTTCCGGTTCGCAACTGGACGCCTCCGCATTCAATGCCGTCGTCAACTTTTCCATCGGACGACTGAATACCGGTGTCGACAGCACCATCGCGTCACAGGCCAGGCTCGGTGTTGTCGAGCAGCGTGTCGAGAGGTCGACCGAGCGCATCGACTACCAGAGCACGATCCTCCAGCAGGGCATTGCCGATCTGGAACAGGCCGATTCCTACGAAACGGCGATGCGCATCAATGAATTGCTGGCGAGCATCGAGGCTTCCTATGCCGTGACGTCCCAGATCCAGGGGCTGTCGATCATGAACTACATCTGACGAGCAAGCGAATCCGGTGGCCGCTGACCTGACGGTCACTGGCGCCGTTTTGGGGCAACCGGAGAATACGGGAATCTTGACGTGCAAACTGCTTATGACGAAATCGTTTCCGACAGTGCTGGCGAAGCCCGCCTTCACGAACGCGAGGCTATCCTCCACACGATTGCGGTCATGGAGGATGCCGACCGGGATCCTTCCAGCGCGGCCAAGCGGACGGATGCCGTCGTTGCCGTCACGCGCCTGTGGACTTCGCTGATTGCCGATCTGGCATCGGTCCAGAACCAGTATCCGAACGAATTGAAGGCGCGGATCATCTCCATCGGCCTCTTTGTGTTGCGTCATTGCGAGGCTGCCCGCAGTGACGAGACCAAGGATTTTGCCGCCGTGATCGAAATCAGCCGCATGCTGGAAAAGGGGCTGGCGCAATGAGCAATATGCGTCTCTATCTCAGGCCGGGCGAGAAGCTCTACATCAACGGCGCGGTCATCCGGGTCGACAGGAAGGTCTCCATCGAGCTTCTCAATGACGTGACGTTTCTTCTCGAAAACCACGTGATGCAGGCGGAAGACGCGACCACGCCGGTCCGCCAGATCTATTTCGTCGTGCAGATGATGCTGATGGAACCCGCCAATACCGAAAAGCCGATGGAACTGTTCGACTCGCTCGTATCCTCCTTCGAGGAATCGCTGAGCCACGAAGCGCTGCTCCAGGGCGTTCGCTCGGCTGCGCAGGATGTCCATTCGGGCCGTACCTTCAATGCGCTCAAGACCCTGCGGAACCTGTTCGAAGTCGAAGACGGGATCCTCGCCTGCGAAAGCACGCCACCAGCCATCGAGACGGAGCGGCTACGGGCATGAACGCTACACAAGACACAAAGGTAGGAGCCTGACATGACCGCAGTCTCAGGGGTCGGCAATTACGGAAGCACCACCGCAACCACGGCGACCAACTCCAGTTCCAGGATAACCGCGGACTACAACACGTTCCTGCAATTGCTGATCACGCAATTGCGGAACCAGGACCCGACCAACCCGGTCGACAATACCGAGCAGATTGCCCAGCTCGCCTCCTTCTCGGCAGTGGAGCAGCAGACCCAGACCAACACCAAGCTCGACCAGTTGCTGACCTATACCGGCCTCGACCAGGCTTCTTCCATGATCGGCAAGCACATCACTTCGGCCGATGGAGAGACGAGCGGCATCATCCGGTCCGTCTACCTCACCGACGAGGGGTTGGTCGCCGGGCTGGATGACGATGCCTATGTGGCGATCGTCTCCGGTGTCGAAATCACCAACGTGCCGGCCGAAGCCGATACGGCGTCGGGCGGTACTTCCGGAAGCTGATCGGGAAGCGCGGCCGGCGGGGCCGGGAGCAGGCAGGGAACATGAACGAAGCCGACGCCATGGAGCTCGTGCAGGCGGCGTTCCGGGCGCTCATCTTCGCGTCGGGACCGATCATCGTTACCGCCATGCTGGTCGGTACGGTGATCGCGCTGCTGCAGGCGCTGACCCAGATTCAGGAAGTGACGCTCACCTTCATCCCGAAGATCGTCGCCGTGCTGCTGGTCACCTCGATTTCGGCGCCGTTCATCGCAGGCCAGGTCAACATGCTGGCGCGGTTGGCGTTCTCCCATATCGCGACGGGGTTCTGACGGCGCTTCCGCCTTTTTTGCCGGCCCTTTTTCCGACGTGTCCAATTCCGCGCAAGGTTGCGCCCTTAAGAATCGACGCTCCAGGAATCCATCCGCGAGGGCGTCTTGAGCGTAGCCACACCGACAGCACATGAAGCAGCGAGTTCCGGCCGCGACATCTTTTTCGCGATCGGCATCATCTTCATTCTCGCTGTCCTGTTTCTGCCGATCCCGCCATTCCTGATCGATCTGGGACTGGCGCTTTCGATCGCGGTGTCGGTTCTGATCCTGATGGTCGCGTTGTGGATCCAGAAGCCGCTCGATTTCTCCTCCTTTCCCACGGTGCTGCTGATCGCGACCATGCTGCGCCTTTCGCTCAACATCGCGACGACCCGTCTCATCCTGTCGGACGGCGCATCTGGCGAGACCTCGGCCGGCTACATCATTTCCGGCTTCTCGCACCTTGTGATGAGCGGCGACTTCCTGATCGGCCTGATCGTGTTCCTGATCCTCGTGACGGTGAACTTCATCGTCATCACCAAAGGCGCGACACGTATCGCGGAGGTTGGCGCACGCTTTACGCTGGACGCCATTCCCGGCAAGCAGATGGCCATCGATGCCGACCTGTCCGCCGGCCTGCTCGACGAAAAGCAGGCGCAGCGCCGCCGCCGCGAACTGGAAGAGGAAAGCTCGTTCTTCGGCGCCATGGACGGCGCGTCGAAATTCGTGCGTGGCGACGCCATCGCCGGTCTGCTGATTACTGCGGTCAACGTTTTCGGCGGAATGATCATCGCGGTGTGGCGTCACGACATGGATCTGGGCGAGGCCGCCGATATCTTCACCAAGCTTTCGGTCGGCGACGGCCTGGTCTCGCAGATACCGGCGCTGATCATCTCGCTCGCAGCCGGCCTGCTTGTCTCGAAAGGCGGCAATACCGGCTCGGCCGACGTCGCCGTGCTGAACCAGCTCGGCAATTATCCGCGCGCATTGTTCGTCGCCTCGGGGCTGATGGGCGTTCTGGCGCTGACCCCGGGGTTACCCTTCCTGCCCTTCGTGGTGCTCGCGGCTGCCATGACGGGGACGGCGATCGTCATCCCGCGCCGCACCGCCGAACGCCGCCGCGCGGAGGAAGAGCGCGAACGCCAGGAGCAGCAGGACAAGGAGCTTGAAACCTCCAATTCGGTCAAGGCAGCGCTCAAGGTGCCCGAGATCGAACTGAGCCTGGGCAAGCAGCTTTCGGTCAAATTGCTCGCCTCGCATGGCGAAATGGGCAACCGCGTCGCAAAGATGCGCAACCGTTTCGCCCGCGAGTTCGGTTTCGTCGTGCCGGAGATCAAGCTTTCCGAGGACCTGTCGCTGGACCCGTCCAGCTACGAGATCCGGATTTTCGGAACGCGTGTCGCCGCGCAGAGTGTCGCGATTTCCGATGTGCTGATCCTGCCGAACGGCGAGCCGCCGCCACCGGTGCCGTTCGAGAACGTGACCGAACCGGCCTTCGGCTCGCCGGCATGGCAGGTGTCGGAGGTCTTCGTGCCGGAACTGCGCCGCGCCGGCTACAAGCCCGTCGACATGCTTTCCGTCATCCTCACCCATCTGAGCGAGGTGATCCGCAACAACCTGTCGCAGCTTTTCTCCTACCGGGATATCCGCCAGCTCATTGCGGGCCTCGACGGCGAATATGCGCGCCTTGTGGAGGAGATCTGCCCGACGCATCTTTCGTATTCCGGCCTGCAGGCGGTAATGAAACTGCTGCTGGCCGAGCGTGTGTCCATCCGAAACATGCATCTGGTGCTGGAGGCCGTTGCCGAAATCGCACCGCACGTGAAACGCACCGAGCAGATCGCCGAGCATGTGCGCATGCGGCTGGCGTCACAGATTTGCGGCGACCTTCTGCGTGACGGCGTGCTGCCCATCCTGCGGCTGGGGCGGCGCTGGGATATCGCCTTCCAGAATGCGCTGAAACGCAACAATCGCGGCGATATCGTCGAATTCCAGATGGACCCGGCCGAACTGGAACAGTTCAGCCGGGAAGTCGGCGACAAGATCGATGAAATGACGGCCGCAGGCGAGCATTTCGTGATCACCACCTCACCGGACGCGCGCCCTTATGTGCGGATGGTAATCGAGCGCCTGCAACCAACCCTGCCGGTGCTCAGCCATGTCGAGATCGCGCGAGGGGTGACGGTGAAGACGCTGGGTTCCGTCTCGTGAACCTTCCCGGTGACGAGGTCCTGCTCGGCCTGTTCCTCGTCTTTGCGCGCGTCGGCACCTGCCTTATGCTGCTGCCGGGCTTTTCGGCCGCGCAGATCGTGCCGCGCCTGCGCCTGTTCGTTGCCTTCGCGGTGACGCTTGCCGTCTTTCCGCTGGTCCAGCCGCAGATTCAGACGGCCGGGATCACCGCCGATCCCTCCGGCCTGTTCGCAAAGATCGCGGCGGAGATGGTGACGGGGGCCGCCTTCGCGCTGCCCATCCGCTTCCTGCTCGGTGCGATTTCCTTCATGGGCGAGACCGTGATGCAGCTTATCGGCCTCAATCCGATCCCCGGAGTCGTGATGGAAGAGGGGCAGGGGAGCACGGTCCTGTCGGCATTCTTTTCCACCGCCGCCATCGTGCTGTTCTTCACCCTCGGTCTTCATGCCAACGCGATCCTGGCGGTCGCTGCGAGCTACCGGATCGTGCCGCTCGGCGAGTTCGCCGATATGACCGGTGTCATGGTGCGGCTGCGCGACGGGCTTTCCGACGCTTTCATCACCGTCTTGCGGCTGTCGGCGCCCTTTCTGATCTACGCGATCGCGATCAATTTCGTTTCCGGCGTCGTCAACAAGCTGACGCCCCAGATACCGGTCTATTTTGTCGCCACGCCCTTCCTGATCGCAGGTGGCGCGGTCCTGCTCTACTGGATCGGCGACGACATTCTGGCGCTGTTCACCGCAGCGCTGGCGCAGGCGATTGGCAGCTGATGCGCGGGGAACTCGAACACAGATTGCGACAGATACGCCTGTTGCGCCGCATCCGGGAGGCCGAACAGTTCCGGCTTGCCGCAGAACTCAGGGCCAGCCAGCGCCGCATGCACGAATCCGCCGAGGCGGGCGAGGATGCCGGGCGCTATCTGGACGGCGATCTCACGTTTGGCGGTCTGTTCGCCAGTCAGGGCCTGCAGGTGGCGACCCGCTCGGCAATTGCCGTCGCGGAGGAGCGGCGCTCGATTTCGGAACTGAGCGAACGCAATGCGAGTTCCATGTCGGCGACCGACACGCTTGCCGATACCGAAAGGCGGCTGTCCGTCCATCTCGAAGCCTATCTGTCGAACAGCGTTCTGATGGAGGTGATCACTTCGCGGCCGCCGCGCGAAGGTGAGGAATAGCGTTGTCCGCACAAGGCTAGCACAAGATTTCGGGTCTAGCCTGTGCAGGAAATTGAAAGAGGTGCGTGCATGAGCGCTGTTTCGACGATGCAGATCGCCAATCTGCCTGCATCGGGCAAGGCATCCGACACGACAGGTGCGGCCACGTCGCGCAAGGCTGGCGTCGGGGCAAGTTCCGTCGCCTTCGATCTGGCGATGGTCGGGCAATCCGCCGGTTCTCCGAGCGCCGGCGATGCGTCCGGCACTACCGACGACGCGCCCTATGCGAAGTTCGAGGCAATGGTCATCTCGCAGCTTGTTTCGACCATGTTGTCGTCAAGCGGGGAGGGTGTCTTTGGCGAAGGCAACGACATGCAGGCATTCTCTTCGGTCTTTGCAGGGGCGATCGGCGACGCGGTGGTCGAGCATGGCGGTATCGGGCTCGCCGAGGCGGTTGCGCGCACCAGGCAGGGGCCTTCCGGCCAGTAACGCCGGCCATGGCCGCAACGAAGCACAACCACTGACGAGGAAGGAAACCGGGCTTGAATCAGTCGATGACGATGCAGCGGGAGATGCGTAACGGTGCGGAAAACCTTTCCGTGCCCATGGAATTTCCCGCGTCCGGTGAGCGGCAGGGTATCGAAAAGGTGCTCGATGGCCTCATTGTCATTCTCGATCAGGAGCGCACCGCACTCAACGACATGGCGAGAACGCAGTTCGGCGATCTGACGCGCCAGAAGCTGCAATTGCTCGTCCAGTTGAATCGCGCCGTACAGACAAACGGATCGATTCCGCATTCCGTCGAGGAGAAGCTGAGACAGGCAAAGTGCATGCTGGATGAGAATGCGGCAATGCTGAAGCGGCGCATGGACGCCATCCGCGAAGTCACGTCCCTGATTGCCAAAGAAATCCGCGATGCCGAATCCGACGGCACGTACAGCGTTTCGGGCGGAATCGCCGGCGCCTACAGGCAGGTCTGATCCGATGTTCCGAGCGATCGCGGTCGGGTTTTGGGCGGTAATCCTGGTAGCCGGGTCAGCCTATTACTTCTCGGTCATGGCAGGCGCGGGCAAGGATGGCGAGGCGCAGAGCCAGGCGCATTACGACCTCTACACGCTCGATACGATGTCGGTGCCGATCATCCGCAACAACGAGATACGCGGCTATGTCCTGATCGAGGCCGTATTCTCGATCAATCCGGATGTCTCGTCGAAGCTGCCGTTCCCGGTCGAATACCAGATCCGCGATGCCATCTACGAGGCGCTGTTCACCGACCGCGAACTCGACATCTTCCAGCTCGACAAGCTCGATACGCGGCTCGAAAAGGAAAAGATTCGCCAGACCGCGAACGCGAAATATCCAGACCTCGTCGGCGACATCAAGCTTCAGTATTTCGACTTCATGAGCAAGGACGAGGTCCGTGACATGAAGATGCGTCGCTTCTAGGGCCGATGCGCGACCCTTTCGCCATCAGATATCTGTTCCACCTTGCGCTGTTGTGCGTGCCGGTCCTGCTTGCCTCGCCCCACGCCTTGGCCGGATGTTCCGGCAGCGTGCCGTTTTTCGTCTACGGCTCGTGTTCGAGCTGGAAGGAAACCCGGCTCGAACCCGACCGTTCGGTACGAAGGACGATAGCGCCGATGTTTGCCCCGGCGGCAGGGAAATGGCGCGCGTCGTCCGACGCCGGGAGCGGCCAGTACGACGTGTTCGCCATGGCCGCGCTTTCGGGCCCGGACGGCAAGCGCGGGAAGGCGAAGCTCGCGATCCGCTGCCGCAACGACACGACAACAGCACGGTTCAGCTTTGCCGGTTACGAGATGGGTAACCGGGGTGCCGCACGCGAGATCGTCTACCAGGTCGATGACGGGGACGAGGAGATCATCGAACTCGAGCGGGGAAACGACCATGAAGTTCTGGGCATCGATCAGGGCTATCGGGCCGTGCCCTTCCTGCGGCGACTGATCGGCGGCCGCACATTGCGCATATCGGCAATCGCTGCCGATGGAAGGGAATTGCGCGCGGTACTGGGCCTGGAAGGTCTCGACGAGGCAATCGGGAGCCTGCGCAACGCCTGTCACTGGTGAGGCGTTCCATGGCCGCGCAGGGACATTGGCGAGGCGCCGATCCTGGCCGGCGTATCCCCGGACCTCGCAAAATCAGGCGCCGTTGGTATCCAGCTTCGCTCCGCTCACGAATTCTTCCATGAAGATACCCAGCAATTGGGTGCGGCCGTTGACGCCGGCCTTGCGGAACACCGCATTGCTCTGGGCCTTTATCGTTCCTTCGCTGGTGCCGCGAAGCCGGGCAATCTCGCCGTTTGACATGCCCTTTATGGTGAACAGGGCGACCTCGGCTTCCGAGGGCGACAATTCCCATTCGCGAAACCGCGTCAGCATGAGCTCGTGGAATGCCCCGGACGCGGCCTTCAATTGCGCTTCGACGTGATCGTTTCGGCGCGTCAGCAGGACCACCATCGAAACGCCGATCCCGACGCTTGCGATCGTGATCACCGCCTCGGACAACTCGTAGAGTTCGACGAGTTCCCAGGGAATGTTGTCGTACCCGATGACATAGTAGGTCACGAGTTCGGAAAGAAAGAGCACGGACAGGGACAACTGGATGAGGATCAGGACGAGGAGCCTTCTCCGGCGCGGCTCGTCGCCCGTGACAACCCCCGCGGCAGGCCCCGTGCGAGGTTCCGCGAGAGGCAATTCGCAGCTTTCTTTGAGGCCGGTCGGGGAATCCATGGGATTTGTTCCACAAGACAATTGCGTCACTCCCGCCATCCGTTGGGGCGAAAGGCGGGAGTGACTTTCCGGCACGAACCTTAAGGTGTTCGATGCCGGAATTGAATATTCGCTGGATCAGCCGTCGCCGCCGCTCTCGTGTTTGGGGCTTTCGTGCTCGCCGCCACCGGAATCGGCGCTTTCATGCTCGCTGCCTTCATGGCCACCGCTGTCGCGGTCACCGCTTTCATGATCTTCCGCGGAATCGTCGGAACGGTCATCCGAACTGAGGAAGCCGGTCGATGTGCGGCCCGAATGGTCGTCGTCGGCATCGTCGGTCTTGTCGCGCAGGACCCTGTCGAAGAACGGGCTGTAGACGACCTGACGCTCGATATTTCCGTTCGTTGCCTCGACCTTGTAATTGCCGAGCAGGGTCTTGGAGACCTCCGTGATCTTGAAGCCGTCGGACTGCAGGGCGGCAATCACATCGTCAAGCGTGCCGGCCGCAGCCATGCTCGTCATGATTGCCAGCATCGATGCGGACAGGATGAGCCTTTTCATGCCTTGGGTTCCTTTCGTGACCTTGACGGCCCTGTTCGTGAGCCATTCCTTGTTGTCCGCCCCTGTGAGGCGAACTCACCTCCCTGAGACGGGCGGCACCGCAATGGAGCCGGGATCTGTGTGGGAGCGAACGAACGGAATGTGACGTCAAGCGAAGTACGGCTGAATTGCCCCGAAGTTTATTCGGGCGCCATAAACCCAGGTTTATTGATGCCGGATTGGTGCGCATTTCCGTGCCAGGCACCAGGAATCCCGGCCTTTCGGACCGCGACATGCGCGCAGCCGTGGCGACCGCGCGACGCGTGCGGCGAATATTCCGACGCGGGTTATCGAAATGTCCCGAAAGGTCGCCGCAAACTTATTGATTTGATGGTGCCCCCGGAGAGACTCGAACTCCCGACCCACTGATTACAAATCAGTTGCTCTACCAGCTGAGCTACAAGGGCATAAAGACGTGGCGGCGAGCGTAAACGCCGCCGCGTTGCGACGGTGATTAGCACATCTGGCGACCATGTCCAGCACTGCGCGTGCTGCAAATGCGAGCCGTTCGCCGAAGTCCCACGACATTAACCACGCGCGCAGATATGCCGGTGCATAGGAACCGGCGGCCTTGTGAGGGCGTTAACCGACCATTAACCTTGAACCGGATGCGGAAAACGGACCCTGACGCAGCACGCGCCTTCGCTCGACGGTTCGGGTTTGCGGCGTTGCAGGGCAAGGTAGCCGGGGTGACGCGCGGCATGCAGACCGCCGCGCCCGCAGTTTCGAACAGGGAGCCTGATCATGTTCCGCATTGCCGGGAAGACCGTATTCGCCCTTATCGCCGCGTTTGGCGTGTTCTCGATCGGCATTGCCGGCGATGCACAGGCGGGTAGCAAGCATGCCTACAGCGCAAGCTGGGGTCACAAGGGCGGGCACTACAATGCCCCGGCCAGACGCGGCCATCCTGGGGCCCGCTATTCCTTCGCCGGGAAAAAGCCGTTTGCCGTCATTCGGGGCCATGCGCGCTACGGCTATCGCCATCCCGCCGCTTCGTCCGGCGTCATGCTTGGCCACCAATACCGGCCTCTGGACAAGGGACGGCATCACCTTTCGGTGCGCATCTATACAGGTTCCGGCTACGCGGTCCCCGTGCGTTCCGGGCCGAAGATCATCCGTTTCGACGAGGCGAGCGGCGATTGGCGGGATCATTACGTTTCAAGCGGCGTCACCACCGGCTCCGTCGACGGGGCGTCGGCGGGTGACGCCAATATCGCGGGGCGCGTCCGGCTTCAGGGCCGTGCCTGTGCGCCCGGCATCTATTGCACGGTGCGGCTCGGGCGCTACACCTCTTCGCCGAAGATCATTACCATCAACGCCAGCGGCAGGACGATCACCCAGGATCTGGCCGAATAGCAACCGGCCAGCGATCCGCTCTTGCGCCTGTACAGAACAGGATCAGACCGGGTTCAGGACCGGTCCACGTGCCTGCGCGCGATGTAGAGTGACAGAACGGCTGCGTTCGACACGTTGAGCGACTTGATTTCGCCGGGCATATCGACGCGGGCGAGCGTGGCGCAGGTTTCTCGCGTTTTCTGTCGCAATCCCTTGCCTTCCGCGCCTAGCACGAGCGCGATCTTGTCGCCTTCGAGGCTGTTTTCCAGAATGTCTGGGCCTTCGCTGTCGAGGCCGACGGTGCGATAGCCGAGTTCCGTCAGTTCCTCCAGGCATTCGGCGAGATTGCGCACGCCGACATGGTCGATCATGTCGAGCGCGCCGGAGGCCGATTTGGCGAGTACGCCCGTCTCGGCCGGCGAGTGACGGTTGGTGGTGATCAGCGCGCCCGCGCCGAAGGCGACGGCGGAACGCATGATC
>JAGRLL010000016.1 GCA_020441855.1 Nitratireductor sp. | reverse complement strand
CGTGCCGTTCTACGGCTTCGGCGTGATGTGTCTCGACCATCCCGAAGTGCAGGCGCTGGTGTCGCGCATCACCGACCGGCGCGTCATCACCTACGGCGCCAACCGGCAGGCCGACGTGCGCTTCGTCGAGGTGTCTACCGTGGGCGCGAAGAGCCATTTTTCGGTCGAAGTGCGCGATCGCAAGAGCGGCGAGCTGACAAGGATCGACGATCTGGTGCTGCCGATGCCCGGCCTGCACAACGTTTCGAATGCGACCGCGGCGATCGCGGTTGCGCTGGAACTCGGCATCCCCGCCGCCGCGATCCGCAAGGGCCTGGCCGGCTTCGGCGGGGTCAAGCGGCGCTTCACCCATACCGGCAGCTGGAACGGCGTCGAGATTTTCGACGATTACGGCCATCATCCCGTCGAGATCAAGGCGGTGCTGAAGGCCGCGCGTGAAGCAGCCTCCGGCCGCGTCATCGCCATCATGCAACCGCATCGCTTCACGCGGCTGCGCGATCTGTTCGACGATTTCTGCGCCTGTTTCAACGATGCCGACACGGTTCTGGTCGCCCCGGTCTATCCGGCCGGTGAAGCGCCCATCGAGGGCGCGGACGCGGCGCATCTGGTCGCGGGCATCAAATCGGCCGGCCATCGCGATGCGCGGCTCATTGCAGGTCCGGCCGATGTCGCGCCGCTCGTCGCCGGCGAGGCGAAGACCGGCGATTATGTCGTGTATCTGGGTGCAGGCAACATCACGCAATGGGCCTATGCGCTGCCGAAGGAACTCATGGCCCTGTAATGAGCGCCGGAACCGATCTGCTCGAGCGGTTGAAACCTTCGCTCATCGACATTCGCGGGCGGCTGGCGGCCGACGCCTCGATGGCGAAGCTGACCTGGTTCCAGGTCGGCGGCCCGGCCGACGTGCTGTTCCAGCCGGCGGATGCCGACGACCTTGCCGCCTTCATGAAGGTTCTGCCACGCGACGTGCCGGTCACCGTGGTCGGTGTTGGGTCCAACCTGCTGGTGCGCGACGGGGGGATCGGGGGCGTGGTGGTCCGGCTTTCCGCCAAGGGCTTTGGCGGGATCGAGCAGCTCAACGAAGTCCGGCTGCGGGCCGGCGCGGCCGCGCTCGACAAACAGGTCGCCGCCTTCGCGTTTCACGCGGCGATGGGCGGTTTCGAATTCTATCACGGCATTCCGGGCGGTATCGGCGGCGCGTTGCGCATGAATGCGGGCGCGAACGGCATGGAGACGACGAACCGCGTGGTCGAGGTCGAGGCCGTGGACCGCGCGGGCAATCGGGTGAAACTGTCCCATACCGAAATGGGTTACAGTTATCGCCACAGCGCCGCACCAGGCGATCTGATTTTCACCTCGGCGGTGCTGGAGGGTTTCGAACGCGATTGCGATGCGATCAGACAGGCGATGGACGAGGTGCAGCACCATCGCGAGAGCGTGCAGCCGATCAAGGAAAAGACCGGCGGGTCGACCTTCAAGAACCCTGAAGGCCATTCGGCGTGGAAACTGGTCGACGAGGCCGGGCTGCGCGGTTTCAAGGTCGGCGGGGCGCAGATGAGCGAGATGCACTGCAATTTCATGATCAATACCGGCGGCGCGACGGCCCACGATCTCGAAACGCTGGGCGAGACGGTGCGGGCGCGGGTCGCGGAGAATTCCGGTATCGAACTGGAATGGGAGATCAAGCGCATCGGCCGCTTCGGGCCTGGGCGGGAAGTGACACCGTTTCTGCGCTGAATTCACAATGCAAACACGCCTGAGTGAGGGTGGTTGAGCCCGCGCGTCAACCGGCCTAAAAGGGTTTGCCGCCTTTCCGGACCAGGCACGGCGCCAGTTCGGCCTTGCGGTCATTCCATCAACCCCGCCGTATGTCTTCATGGAGACCGGCATGGACACCGCCATGCCCAACCACTCGCGTCTGTCCCTGTATGCGCATATCGGCGCCACGCTCAAACTCGGCCTGCCGCTGGTCGGTGCGCAGCTTGCGCATCTGGCGATCAACACAACCGACACGGTGATGATCGGCTGGCTCGGCACGCGCGAACTGGCGGCGAGCGTGCTGGCCTTTCAGGGCTATTTCATCTTTATGATGCTCGGATCGGGCTTTGCCCATGCGATCATGCCGATGGTGGCGCAGGCGAGTGGCACCGGCCATGTGCGCACGGCGCGGCGCGCGGTGCGCATGGGGCTGTGGATCGTGACCTTCTTCTCAGCGCTGGCGATGGCGGCGCTTTGGCATTTCGAGGCGATCCTCGTCGCGCTTGGGCAGGACGCGGATGTCGCGGCGCTGTCGGGCGACTACATGCGCATCATGCAATGGTCGCTGTTCACCATGCTCTTCACCTTCGTGATGCGTTCCTTCCTCTCGGCGCTCGAACATGCGCGCATTGTGCTGATCGCGACGATCCTGTCGGCAGTGCTCAACGCGGTGGTGAACTATGCGCTGATCTTCGGCAAATGGGGTGCGCCGGAACTGGGCCTGCAGGGCGCGGCGATCGCCTCGGTTGCCTCCTCGGCGCTGGCGTTCATCATCCTGTGGGTCTACGCGCTGGTCGTGCCCGCGATCAGGCGCTATGAAATTCATGTGCGGCCCTGGCGCGGCGACCTTCGGGCCTTTCTCGAAGTCCTTCATTTGGGCTGGCCAATCTCGCTGACCATCATCGCCGAAGTGGGGCTGTTCGCCGGCGCGGCGATCATGATGGGCTGGATCGGGCCGGTCGAACTGGCCGCGCACGGCATCGCGATGCAGATCATCTCGCTCGTGTTCATGATCCCGCTCGGTCTGTCGATGGCGGCGACCATCCGCATCGGCAGTGCGCTTGGCCGTGGCGACCATGCCAATCTGACCGGAATTGCGTTGTCCAACTACATTATCGCCGGCGCGGTCGCGCTGACCAGCGCCGCCGCACTGGTCCTTGCGCCGGAGCCGCTGATCCGGCTGTTCCTCGATCTCGACAATGCGCAGAGCGCGCAGGTGTTCGCGTTCGGCACGACCTTGCTGGCCGTGGCGGCGACCTTCCAGCTCGTCGACGGCGTTCAGGCGATTGCGGTTGGGTTGCTGCGCGGGCTGAAGGACATGCGGGTGTCGATGGCATTCGCCGTTGTCAGCTATTGGGTGGTCGGCATGCCGCTCGCCTATGTGCTTGCGTTTCCTGCCGGTTTCGGCGGTGTCGGGCTTTGGCTGGGCCTTGCGGCGGGACTTCTTGTTGCGGCAATTGCGCTGACGGCGCGCTTTTTCTGGAAAATCGCGCGATTCCGGTAGCTTGACGCGATTCGCTAAGATTTTAGGGACTTGGAAAATCCTGCGATTCAGCTAGAATCGCAAATCAGGTGCTTCGCCCGCTTCCGTTGGGGCAGGTTTGGAGCATTCGCTGGGCGGAGAAGGGACGATAAAAACAGTCCGCGCAGCATAAAAATAACCGGCGTTCAGCCGGGCGTATTCAAGTAACAGGGCAGGTAGCAAGCGAATTGGCTCGGGATTGGATTCCCGGCCCGTTGGCGGATTCGGATTCCCGGCGGTGGCCGATGCGAGCGGCAGAGAGTGAGTGCATGGCGGGCAAGCATGTTGCGGTACTGATGGGGGGCTGGTCTTCGGAGCGGCAGGTCTCCCTGTGGTCGGGCAAGCCCTGCGCCGAAAGCCTGGAACGCGCGGGCTATCGCGTGACGCAGGTCGATGTCGGCCGTGATATCTCCGCCGTATTGTCCGAACTTAAGCCCGATGTCGCCTTCAACGCGCTGCATGGCCCCTATGGCGAGGACGGCACGATCCAGGGCGTGCTCGAATATTTGCAAATTCCCTACACCCATTCAGGCGTTCTGGCTTCCGCGCTCGCCATGGACAAGGAAAAGGCCAAGATGGTGGCCAAGGCCGCCGGCATTCCCGTTGCGCCGTCGAAGGTGATGCATCGCCTCGAAGCGGCCGAAAAGCATGCGATGGAGCCTCCCTATGTGATCAAGCCGGTGGCGGAAGGGTCTTCCTTCGGCGTGCTGATCGTGCG
>JAGRLL010000190.1 GCA_020441855.1 Nitratireductor sp. | reverse complement strand
CCGCAGCTGCGGCGTGACGCCATCGGGACGGTCCGGCATCGCGCCGGGCCGCCCATTCCCGGCCTCCCCCGACGAACGAGAAGGAGCACGCGCGCCCATGTCCCAGATGCGCTATCGCACGCTCGGCCACAGCGGCCTGAAAGTCTCGGAAATCTCGCTGGGCACCATGATGTTCGGCGGCCCGACCGACCTTGTCGAAGCCCAGCGCATCGCCGACCACGCGCGCGAGGCGGGCGTCAACTTCATCGATACGGCGAACACCTACAACAAGGGCAAATCCGAGGAGACGGTGGGGGCGGTACTGAAGGGCCACCGCAACCACTGGGTACTCGCCACGAAGCTCGCCCAGCCGATGGGACCCGGCCCCAACGACCGGGGCCTCTCCCGCCGCAATATCGTCGGCGCGACGGAGGCCTCGCTCGCCCGGCTCGGCGTCGACCACATCGACATCACCTACATCCACCGCATCGATGCGTCCGTGCCGTGGACCGAGGTGGCGCGCGCCTTCGGCGATCTGATCCAGGCCGGCAAGCTGCGCTACTGGGGCCTCTCGAACGTCAGGGCGTGGCATATTCCCGTCATCGCCATGGCCTGCAAGGAGGTGGGGGCACCAGCGCCGGTCGTCGTGCAGCCCTACTACAATCTCATGAACCGCATGCCGGAGGTGGAGTTGTTTCCGGCCGCGCGCGCCTTCTCCATGGGCATCGCCACCTACAGCCCGCTGGCGCGCGGCATCCTGTCGGGCAAATATCAGCCGGGCAGCAACGCGCCGCCCGACACGCGCGCGGGCCGCGCCGACAAGCGCATGATGGAGACGGAGTGGCGGCCCGAGTCGCTCGCCATCGCGCAGACGTTGAAGACGCACGCGGAAACGAAGGGCCGGAGCCTCGTCGATTTCGCCGTCGCCTGGGTCCTGAACAACGGGGCGGTCACGTCGATCATCGCGGGGCCGCGCACGTTCGCGCAGTGGGCGGGGTATCCCGCAGCGCTCGACTACCCGTGGGGCGCCGACGACGAGGCCCTCGTGGACAGCCTGGTAGCACCGGGCCATCCCTCCACGCCCGGCTATACCGATCCCGAATACCCCGTCGAAGGGCGGTTCGCGCGGGTTGGGTGAGGGCGTTGCGGCCCGGCGATCGTTACGCGCTGCTGCGTACGGCGACCACGCCTTGCGTGCGGGCGCGCACGTCGGGCGTGGCGAGGCACGTGACCATGGCTTCGTAGCCCGGCGACCCCGCGTGCGGCGCCACGAACATCGGCGGGCTGTGATTGGCTGGGCAGAAGATAATCGTCTCGTCGCGCCCCACCGCATCGACATCCAGGATGAGGCTCGATCGCGTCAAGAACACGATCGGCGCGGCGGTGGGGCCACGACGGCGCAACAGGCAGATCAGCGCTTCCTGCGTCGGAGCGTCGAGGCCGTCTTCCAGCATGTCGACGATGCGCACCGAAGGCCCAGCCATTTCCAGCGCCGTGGCCAGGGCGATCAAGGCATCCGAGCGGTTGCCGCCGAGCCCGGTCATGGCGGCGAGCATGCGCTCGACGCGCGCGGCCAAGCCTGCATCTGCGGCCAGCGATGCCTTGGCGCCGGCGGCGCCGTCTTTCGCACGGTCGAGCCCGATGAACGATGCTCCGGGAATGACGTCCGCCATCCGCTGGACGAGACGTGTCTTGCCGCTTCCCAGAGGCCCCACGACATGGGTCAGGTTGCGCAACTGGCAAATCCTGACGTGCTCGCCGCCCCAGGGCCACGGCAGCGGGAAGGACACATCGATCGCATCGTCGCGCCGTCGGGCTTCGACCGCGACGGACGCAATCGACCTAGCCCCCTGATCCAGCTCGCGGCGAAGTCGTCGAATTTTCTGCAGGTTGGCGCGAAGCTGGCGTTCGCGGGACTCGAGGGCCACTTCATGCGCCGCCAAGGCATCATCGAGAACTCTGCCGTCGCCGCCCAGTGCACGCGCAACTTCGCCGAGGCTCAACCCCAGGGCGCGCAGTGCGACGATTTCGGCCGCGCGCGCCATCTGGCCGGGTCCGTAGACGCGCCAGCCGGCGGCACTGCGCGACGGCTCGAGCAGGCCACGCTCCTCATAGAGGCGCAGGGCCTTCGCGGAGACCCCGAGCTGCCGCGCGGCCTGGGAGGCACTGAACGATAGAGCGGTAGAAGTCACGAATCACCTCAGCGTTGTCCGACCGCCTGCCTTATGAGGTATGCCGCAGGGTCCGGGTCAAGCCGTCGCGATGCGTCCCCCCATGCCGTCTCGGCGCCCCGACCTCGGGTGCCACGACGCCTGGCGCATCCGATTGACACTCTACTCGTGCCACCGGCATATGGCGCGCATGACGAAATCGAGCCCCCCTCCTGCCGACGACACTCGTGACAGCCGCCTGTTCAAGCTGCTGCGCCGCTGGCTTGCCGGGCGCACCGGCATGCGCTCCAAGCACGGGGCCAACCTGGCGCTCGACATCCTCGCCGAGAACGGCGTCACCGAGATCGCCGTGACGCGCGGCAGTGGGCCTGCCGTGCACGTGCTGACGCGCGACAAGGTGATCGCCTCCGCGGTCGTGCGCGAGGGCAGTTTCGGCCGCGAGATCATGGATGCGCTGGCAACCCGCTTGCACGGAGCCGGCCTTCAGCCTTCATCCCTCGCCTTCGTCAACGTCGGCGCCAACATCGGTCTCACGTGCCTCAATGCGCACGCGGCAGGCTTTCGCAAGCTCTACGCGATCGAGCCGGAGCCGGAGAATTTCCGCCTGCTGTCGCTCAACATGCGCGACTTGGCCGGAGAAGTGCACACGATCAACGCTGCGGTGGGTGCTGCCAAGGGACGCGCGCAGTTGCACCGGCATGAAACAAATCTCGGCGCACATTCGCTCGTGGCGGGTGCCGTCTCGGCTGCGCGCGCGGCGGGCAGCGTGGAGGTCGCCGTCGAGCCACTTGCCGCGCTCTATTCGGGCAGCGAGCCGTTCGTTCTGTTCATCGACGTGGAGGGCTTCGAGCCGCAGGTCATCGCGGGGGCGGGAGAGGCCATCGCGCGCAATTGCGCCGCGATCGTGCTCGAAGTGACGCCCTCGCGCTACGAGCCCCAGGATGCCCGTGCTCTCGCAGCGACCCTGGCCACCTTCGCCGACCGCTTCACCGTGCTGCCTTCGAACGCGACACGGCCTGCCTGCGACCTCGCCGCGCTGATCTGCGATCGCCACCAGAAGCAGGTCGATATCGCGCTGCTGCGGCGCGGACTGTGACAGCCCGCACCGCCGCTTCCATCCCGATCAGGATCAGCCCTTGACGAGCGCCTTCGCCTCCGCGACCACGCGGGCGGGCGTCAGACCGAAGTGCTCGAACAGCTTTGCCGCGGGCGCCGACGCGCCGAAGTCGGACAGGCCGACGAAGCGATCCTTGTGGCGGATCCACTCGTGCCAGCCCTGCGCGATGCCGGCCTCTATGGCGATGCGCGGGGCGTCCCCCAGCGTCGCGAAGCGATAGGCTTCGGGCTGGGCGCGGAACAACTCGAAGCTCGGCATCGAGACGATGGCGGCCGCGATGCCCTCCTTCGCCAGCATGTCGGCCGCGGTCGCGGCAAGCCCCACCTCCGAGCCCGAGGCGATGAGCGTCACGTCGCGCTTGGCCGGCGCCTCGCGCAGCACGTAGCCGCCCTTGGCGCAGGGGTTTTCGTCCGTGAGCCTAGTGCGCAGGTTGGGCACGTTCTGGCGCGTCAAGGCCAGCACGGACGGCGTCTTGGACGCTGCCAACGCCAACGCCCAGCATTCCGCCGTTTCCACGCCGTCGGCCGGGCGGAAGACGTTGAGGTTGGGGATGGCACGCAGGGCCGCCAGATGCTCCACCGGCTGGTGGGTCGGTCCGTCCTCGCCCAGGCCGATCGAGTCGTGCGTCATGACGTAGACGACACGCTGGCGCATCAGCGCGGACAGGCGGATGGCGGGGCGGCAATAGTCGGTGAAGACCATGAACGTGCCGCCGTAGGGCACGACGCCGCCGTGCAGCGCCATGCCGTTCATTGCAGCGGCCATGCCGTGCTCGCGCACGCCGTAGTGGACATAGCTGCCGCCGAAATCGCCCTTGCTGACGGGCTTCTGCGACTTGGCCTTGGTGTTGTTGGAGCCGGTCAGGTCGGCGGACCCGCCGATCGTCTCGGCGACGACGCCGTTGATGACTTCCAGCACGGCCTCTGAAGACTTGCGCGTCGCCATGGTCGGCTTTTCGTCACCAAGGGTGCGCTTCATCGCTTCCAGCGCTTCGTTCAGCGCGGCCGGCATGTCGCCGCGCATGCGCCGTTCGAATTCGCCGCGAATCTCGGGATCGAGCGCAGCGAAGCGCTTCTCCCATTCCTTGTACTTCTGGGCCGAACGCAGTCCGGCGATGCGCCACAGGTCGAGCGTCTCGGCGGGCACCTTGAACGGCTCGCACTTCCAGCCGAGCTTTTCGCGCATGCCCTTGATTTCCTCGGCGCCGAGGGGCGAGCCGTGCACCTTCGAGGTGCCTGCCTTGGTCGGCGCGCCGAAACCGATGGTCGTCCTGCAGGCGATCAGGGTCGGCCGGTCGCTCTTGTCGGCCTTTTCCAGCGCGTCGGCGATTTCGGCCGGCTTGTGGCCGTCGACGCTGAGGGTGTTCCAGCCGGAAGCCCTGAAACGGGCCAACTGGTCGGTCGAATCGGAAAGCGATACGGCGCCGTCGATGGAAATGTCGTTGTCGTCCCACAGCACGGTGAGTTTCGACAGCCGCAGATGGCCGGCCAGCGAGATCGCCTCCTGGCTAATGCCTTCCATGAGGCAGCCATCGCCGACAAGGCAGAATGTGCGATGGTCGACGACGTCGTCACCGAATTCGGCATTTAGCTTGCGCTCGGCAATCGCCATGCCAACGGCATTGGCCAGACCCTGGCCGAGCGGGCCGGTCGTCGTCTCGACGCCGGCGGCATGGCCATATTCCGGGTGGCCGGCGGTTTTGGAGCCGAGTTGGCGGAAATTCTTGATCTCGTCGAGATCGATATCCTCGTAGCCCAGCAGATAGAGCAACGAATAGAGCAGCATCGAGCCATGGCCCGCCGACAGCACGAAGCGGTCGCGATCCGGCCAGTCTGGATGCTTGGGGTTGAAGTCCATGAAATTCGTGAACAGCACCGTCACGATGTCTGCGGCGCCCATCGGCAATCCCGGATGGCCGGAATTGGCGTGTTCGACGGCGTCCACGGACAGGAAACGGATGGCGTTGGCCATCTCGGCATGTCTATCGACTTGCGTCATCGCTATATTGCCTGAAATCCCGATGCCCCGCTGCGCGCCGGCCACTGTGACTACCGGCGCGGCTGGCGGGCGAGGGTGATGTTGATGCCCGGATGTGGGCCGCACTTCTAACAGTTGGCAGCGGCGAGTCAATGCACGGCTGCCATGCGCGGGTGCGGCAGGCCGGCGCGGTCGCCAAATTGGCCAAGCAGGGCCGCGGGCGCCAATGTAGATGTTCATAAGTGGGGAGCCTTGTTGACGCCCAATTCGTGCAAGTTCTAATGTTTTCACGCTAACTGCTTGCCCTGACGACAGTTTGGCCTGCCGGCAGTTGGCGAAGAGCTTGAAATGAGCCGGCCGGTTTTCCCGCGATACGATCCGATGGAACGTTTTTGGTTCCCGGTGGAGGGAATCCGGCGGGCCATAAACCGTTTGGCCGGCATCAAATCCGGCGGGAATCGTGTGGAATGGTGGCTTCGTCCGATCCATCGGCGCCGGACAGGGGGAAACCGGACAGGGGAAATCTTGCCCTTGCCTTGTCGCGCCTCAACGATGCGATGGCCAGCCTGGAAGCAGCGGTCGAGGCGCGGCTGGAGCGCGAGGCTGCGCTCGGTGACGCGGAAGCGGAAGTGCAACGCATGGGCGCGGACAGAACAAGGCTTGCCGAATCGCTCGACATCGCGGAAGCACGAGCTGTTCGATTGGAGAACACCAATCGCGAGGTTTCGCGAAGGCTGGTCGACGCCATGGAGGCGATCCGCTCTGTGCTGGATAGGCAAGGCCCGGATGAAGCAGACGAAGGCTAGACGAAGCTTGAACGGGGCGAAGGCGGGAGCGAGAGAAATACGCGCATGGCGCAGGTGACCGTAACGATCAACGGCAAGACCTATCGGATGGCCTGCGAGGAAGGTCAGGAGCAGAATCTGCGCGACCTGGCCGAGCGTTTCGACAGCTATGTCGGTCAACTCAAGGATGCTTTCGGCGAAATTGGCGACCAGCGCCTGACCGTGATGGCCGGCGTGATGGTTACCGACGAACTGCAGGAAGCGCTCCGGCGCATTCGCATGCTGGAGGCCGATCTGGAAACCTTGCGCGGCAGTCGCGACGATGCGTTGGGCAAGGCATTTTCGGCCGAGGCGGAACTGGCCAGGCAGGTTCATTCCATCGCCGAGCGGATCGAGGCGGTGGGGGCAAAGCTCGCACAGGCCAAGCCTGCCAAATGAACCGGCCGATAATCCCTGACGCGTGGGCGGTGGAAGGCCCGCGAAAAATGGTGGCGGGAAGAACCGACATGCCTCTGGCGGAGCGCCGCGCCCGAGCCTATATGTTGTCGCTGCGGGCTGCGTGGTGCGTCGGGCCTTGTATTCCCGGGGCCTTATCGATCCTCAAGGGAGCTGTCCCTGGCCGGACCCGTGGGTCCGGACATATGGCGCCCACCTACATTGTAGGTTTCCCGGGATCGAAATGGTCTGACGGCCAAGGCGGCTCGCTCCCTTTTTCCCGTGCCGGCGTGGCGGCATGACGCAAAGGGAGGAAAAGGCGCGATTGCGCGCCGAAATTCTTGCCAGGCGCGATGCGCTCGCGCCGGCGCAACGCGCTGCAATGAGCGCCGCAGCCTGCCAACAGGCCGAATCGCATATCGACCTTGCGCCGGGCATGGTGGTTTCCGGTTTCCTGCCAATACGCTCCGAAATCGACATCGCGCCGCTGATGAAGCGGCTCGCGGATCGCGGCGCGCGGCTATGCCTGCCTGCCGTGCTCGACCGCCAGACCATCGCGTTCAGGGCATTCGATCCGGGCGAGGCGCTGGTATCGACCGGCTTCGGGACATCGGGACCTGGCGCGGAGGCGGAAGTGCTGGATCCGGAGATCTTGCTGATGCCGCTTTCGGTCTACGATTCGCGGGGCAATCGTATCGGCTACGGTGCGGGCCACTACGACAGGGCGATCGCACGGCTGCTTGCAAAAGGAATGACGCCGAGGCTGATCGGGTTTGCCTTTTCGTTGCAGGAGGTGGACCATGTGCCGGCCGAAGCGCATGATCGTCCGCTCGACGCGATTGCGACTGAGAGCGGCTTTCGGGCGTTCGCGAACAACGGATAGGCAGGACGATGCGGCTTTTGTTTCTGGGTGACATGGTGGGGCGAAGCGGACGCGAGGCCGTCTATGCGCAATTGCCCGGCATGATCGAGAAATGGAAGGTCGATTTCGCCATCGTCAATGGCGAGAATGCCGCCGGTGGCTTCGGCATCACCGAAACCATCCTGGAGGAAACGCTCGCGGCCGGCGCCGACGTGGTCACGACGGGCAACCATGTGTGGGACCAGCGCGAGGCGCTGACCTTCGCAGAGCGCCAGGAGCGTTTCCTGCGCCCGGCCAATTTTCCCTCCGGCACGCCGGGACGCGGCTCGAATATCTACGAGGCAAGGAACGGCGCGCGCGTCCTCGTCGCCAACATCATGGGCAATGTTTTCATGCATCCCGAACTGGACGATCCGTTTCGCTGCGGCGAAGCGCTGATGGACGGGGTGCAGCTTGGCAGGGACGTCGACGCCGTGTTCGTCGACTTTCACGCCGAGGCGACGTCGGAGAAAATCTGCTTCGCGCTGTTCCTCGACGGGCAGGTGTCGGCGGTCGTCGGCACGCATACGCATACGCCGACGGCCGATCACCAGATCCTGGCCGGCGGCACGGCCTATCTGTCGGATGCCGGCATGTCGGGCTGTTACGATTCCTCGCTCGGCATGGACAAGGAGGAGCCGCTCAACCGGTTTCTCTCGAAGATTCCGAAAGGCCGCTTCGAGGCGGCGACCGGTGAAGCAACGATCTGCGGCTGCGGCATCGATATCGACGACACAACGGGGCTTGCCACCGCGATCAAGCCGCTCAGGATCGGACCACGTCTGGAAAACGTGACGCCGTGGTAACGCCCGACCGGCGTTTCGCCTGCCGAACCTTATCCGACCCTATTGCGGAATTTCGATGCGCTCGTCGCTCATGCGGAGCTTTTCCTCGTCGGACAATTGCGAGAACGCGAAGTCGACAAGGCCGATATCGGTCGGCAATTTGTTCCAGTATTTCTCGAGAACCTGCAAATAGTCGCTGCCCTGAACGATGCCGTTCTCGTTGTACACCGCGTTTGGCTGCATGCTGTAGCCTTCCGGGCGCGGCTTGAACGGCACCTTCTCGCCGGTCGTCACATCGAACGAAACAGTGCCGGCGCCGGTGGCCATGAGCAAATGGTGCGGATTTTCTGGATTGTAGCTGTACGTTGCGCCGCCATTGGGATCGTCAAGGGTCTTTACCAGTCTGGGCGGGTCCATCAGCCAGACTTCATGCTGCGTCGTTCCGTTCAGGTAGTGAAGGAATGCAATCGACGACAGGTCGGGTGCAGCCTGTGCGGGACCGAGCGACTTGCCGCGATCCGCGATCTTGTGAAGCGTGGTGATCTTGCCGCCGTCCACGTCGAGAATGCCTATGTAGGTGCGCTCGCCATTTCCGCTCGGCAACGATCCAGAGGCCACGAAACCGACGCGGCGTCCCGTCCGGTCCAGCGTGCCCTGCATCTTGGCGCTGCTTGTAAAGTCCATCCCGCCCGCGCCGAACACATCGCGGTAAAGCACCGCCGCGATCAGTTCTCCGGTGCGCGGATTCCATACCTTCAGACCGGCATCGTCGTTGATGTTCGACACCGTGAGCAGGGTCGTTGCGTCATCAGAAAGCGTCAGCCGGTCAAAATAGACATAGCCGGCCTTGACCGCGTTGAACGACGTCAATGCTTGTCCCGTCTGCGCGTCGAAGACCGCCACATCGCCATTGGAAAGGGCGACGGCGAGAAGCGCGTCATTGCGCGAAAAATTCGCCTTCAGTCCGTCATTGTTGGAAGGGCCCTCTCCGAGGTCGGCGATCTTGACGCGGTTTTCGAGATCCCAGAGCTGCATGACCTGGGTGGTCTCGTCAGTCCAGGCGATCACCGCCGCCAGCTTCCCGCTGGGGCTGATTTCCGCGCCCGTCACCATGTTCCCGGTGGGAATGAACGTGTCGGAAGAATCCATCGCCCGGTAAAGCGCGAGATGGGCGGCGTTGAACGCGGAAAGATTGTCTTCGTCGACACCTTGGGGAAGTCCCTTGAGCGCCTCTATGATCGCCTCGCGCCGCATGCCCTTGCCGAGATATTCCGTGGAGCGCTGTGCGAAGCCTTCCGAGGCAAGCTGGAGATCGTCCAGCGAATAACGCGCGCCCAGAACAAGCTCGTCGGTCAGGGAAGATCGCGACCACGGCGTCTGCGACCAGTCCGTCGCCTCGCCGACCTCGCGCGTGACCATCGCCATGGCCTTCTGGACGGAGGTGCCGGGCTTGACGATGTTGCGCGCAAGGGCGGACGAGAAGGGGCTGACAATGCCCGTGCCGTCGGTCGCGGTGGAGTTTGGCGAGGTCGAATAGGCAACAAAGATACCCGCAGGCTGGGCGTTGCCGGTCGTGGCGGCGGGCGCCGAGCCGCTTTTATTGGCGCCGGCGGACCGGCCGGTCGACACCGACAATCCCGGCAGTTCGGCCGTGGAGAACGGATTGTCCCGGCAGGCATCGAGAAAGACAATGCTGGACTTGGCGATCGCCGAAAGGCGGTCGAGCATGGATTGCAGCTCGATCAGGTCATTGCCGCTTGCCGGCTGATCCGGCTCGTAGTCGACGCCGATGAGGTAATTGACGTCGCGTATCTGGATGCCGTGCCCTGAATAGTGGAAGGCAACCACGTTGACCTGCGGGTTGGCGGCGATGGCCTCGGCAAGGCATTTTTCGGCGTCGGCCTGCGAAAAGTCCGTCACCATGTAGAGGTCGAAATCGAGCCGGGAGAGCGCCGCGCCCATCACGGCGGCATCGTTTATCGGGTTTTGTAGTTCGGGAACGCCCTTGCGGTAGCCGCCGTTGGCGCTGACAATGGCAAGTCGGCCCTTTGGCCTGGCGGGAGCGATGTGAACGCATTCGCCCGCCCTTCCCGAGACCTTGTCCAGAACGGCCCGGGCTTGCGGCGGGAGTTCTTCGGCATTGGCGACGGTGGTGGAAACAGCAAACAGGATGCAAGCTGCGGTCAGGGATGCCGCCAGTTTCATTCGGTATTCTCCTGCAAGTGCGGATGTGGTTGTGCGATGCGCCGGCGTGAGGTCAGCCGAGCGCCCGCAGGACCCTGGTCTTCGATCTTTCGAACACTTCGTCCGGCACGAAGAAATCGCCGGCGAGCGCGTCGGCGCCTTCATACTGATAGATCGAGAAGTCCGTGACGCCTTCCTCGATAAGCACTTCCTCGTCGATGAAGAAATTGCCGGTGCAGGTCTTCGGGTCGCGGGTCAGGATCGCGTGTGCCGCATCGGCCAGGATTTCCGGCTTGCGGCTGATCTTGGCCATGGAATCGCCGCCGAGCACGTTGCGCACGGCTGCGGTGTCGATGGCCGTCAGCGGCCACAGCGCGTTGACGCCGATACCATCCTTCCTGAACTCCTCGGCCATGCCGAGTACGCACATCGACATGCCGAACTTCGCCATGGTGTAGGCAACGTGGCCGGAAAACCATTTAGCCTTCATGTCGAGTGGCGGCGACAGGTTGAGGATATGGGCGTGCGATGACTGCCTTAGGTGCGGCAGGCATTTCTGGGAGACGAGGAAGGTGCCGCGCGTGTTGATCTGGTGCATCAGGTCGAAGCGCTTCATCGGCGTGTGCGCCGTATCGGTGAGCGAGATGGCACTGGCATTGTTGACGCAGATGTCGATGCCGCCGAAATGCTCGACGGTCCTGGCTATTGCGGCCTCGACCTGGTCTTCGTGGCGGATATCGCAGACGAGCGGAAGGGCGTCGCCGCCGGCGGCCCTGATTTCCTCGGCGGCGGTGTGGATCGTGCCGGGCAGACGCGGGTCCGGCTCGGCGGTCTTGGCCGCAATGGCGATTTTCGCGCCGTCTTTCGCCGCGCGCAGCGCGATGGCGAGGCCGATGCCGCGGCTGCCGCCCGACATGAAGATTGTCCTGTTTTTCAGCGACATCCGTATTCCTCCCTTGTCGTCAGTCCATGCCGGCTTACCACGGCCCGGACCGTGACGCAGCCGATTGTTGCAGCCGATGCGCATTTCCCTTGCTGCCGCCCCGATCTGCCATCCGACTAGCCGCTTGAGACCGCAACGATTATAGGTGCGAGAGGCTCATGGCGGGCCAGTTCGGCAAGCGCGGCGGGGGAATTCTTCTTGCAACAGTCGTCCGGCGTTACGGTTGAGTGCGAGCGCGCGCACCGGGGCGGCGGCACCAATCCGTCCGGTTTCGTCCCTGCCTACACGATCGCTTCGCTGGTGACGGACAAGCGTCAATACCGCGATATGCGGGATTCCATGGAGAAGGGCGGGTTTACCACGCAAGACTGCGAGTATCTCTTCATCGACAACAGCGAAGGAAACCAGTGCAACGCCTACACCGGCCTCAATCTCCTGCTCGGGACCGCGAGCGGGAAGCGGATCGTTTTCTGCCACCAGGACGTTCTCCTGATCGACGACGGGCGACGCGAACTCGACGCCAGGCTGGAGGAATTGACGGAGTTCGATCCGTATTGGGGGGTGGCAGGTAACGCGGGAGGGATATCCTGGAAGCGCTACGCATTTCGCATTAGCGATCCCAATCACGACAACCGGAGCAGTGGACCTTTTCCGGCGCGCGTACAAAGCGTCGACGAGAACTTTTTCATCCTGCGGCGCGAATGCCGGTTAGGGTTTTCGCGCGATCTGGATGGCTATCACATGTACGGCGCCGATATCTGTCTGGTTGCCGACATACTGGGTTGGAACAGCTACGTGATCGATTTCCATCTGCGTCATCTGAGTGCCGGCAAGGTGGATGCCGAGTTTTACCGCAGTCGCGAAGCATTCACGCGCAAATGGACCCGTGCCCTTCGAAAGCGCGCCCTTCAGACCACCTGCACCTACGTGATGCCAGGTTACGACAAGACCGGTGCGTTCATCCATCTCCAGTCCAACTCGATACGCCGGCGGCTGAAGCGGAAGATCGCCCGGATCATGAGCCTGTTGGGCAAATGAGACGACCAGCGTCGTCCAGGTGCCGGGGGCGTCCAGGCGCACGCCCGCAGGTGTACTTGCGCGCGTCAGGCTTCGGCGATGCGGTAGCGCTCGTTGAAGGCTTCGATCAATGCATCGAAGCTTTCCGGCTGGCGGTCACAGGTGAGGAGGTCATCGGGGATGGCGGCGCCGGCCATCGCGGATCGCGTCCATATGTGACCGACGGGACCCAGCAGATGCGCGATGTCGAGCAGACCCGCCTTGACGCTCAGGATGGCGGAAAGCGGATGATCGGGCTCGCCGCTGCCCTTGTGCCAGAGGCGCGAGCCGCAATCGGGGCAGAAGAAGCAATCCGTTCGCCGACCTGAATCGGTGTCCCGTGTCCATTTGGCCGGAACTCCGGTCAGCCGAAAGTGCGCTTCGCGAACCCAAAGCGACAGCCCGTGCAGGCTTGCCGACTGGCGCCGGCACTCGGTGCAATGGCAGGCATAGAGCGTGAGCGGCGGGCCGGTGATCGTGAAACGCAGCGCGCCGCATTGGCAACCGCCGGTCCAGGGCAGGGCAGGCAATTCCATTCGGCGCCGCTCGTGCAAGGGCGTCTCCATCTGGACGAAGGTGTGGCGTTTTGCTTATAAGCGGCAAAATCTTTACCGGACATCACAAAAAGACAGGTGGGCCATGGCCGGCCATTCAAAATTCAAGAACATCATGCACAAGAAGGGCCGCGCCGACGCGGCCCGTTCGAAACTGTTTTCCCGCCTTTCCAAGGAAATCACCGTTGCGGTGAAGATGGGCGGCGGCACAACCGATCCGGACATGAACCCGCGCCTGCGGCTCGCGATCCAGAACGCCAAGGGTCAGTCGATGCCGAAGGACAACATCCAGCGTGCCATCAACAAGGGTTCGGGCGGCGACGGCGAGGACTACAAGGAAATGCGTTACGAGGGCTACGGTCCCGGCGGAGTGGCGATCATCGTCGAGGCGCTGACCGACAACCTCAACCGTTCCGCGTCCAATATCCGCGCAGCCTTTTCCAAGAATGGCGGTTCGCTGGGGGAAACCGGGTCGGTCTCCTTCATGTTCGACCGGGTGGGCGAGGTCGTGTTCAAGCCGGAAGCCGGCAGCGCCGACGATGTTATGGAGGCGGCGATCGAAGCTGGCGCGGAAGACGTGACCAGCGACGAGGATGGCCATACCATCATCTGCGCCTTCGAGGATCTCGGCGAGGTTTCGGGTGCGCTTGAAGCCGCGCTCGGCGAACCGGAATCGGTCAACCTCATCTGGCGTCCGCAAAACCAGACGCCGATCCCCGAGGACAAGGCCGTCACGCTGTACAAGCTGCTCGACGCGCTCGACGAGGACGACGACGTGCAGAACGTCTACTCCAACGAGGACGTGGACGAGGCAGTGATGGAGAAACTGTCGGCCTGACGGCACTTCCTGGCGCAGGCGCAATCTGCGGTCCGATCAGGCTGCGTTGCGTTCAGCGTCCAAACACGCCGTCGAGCGCGGGCATCGTCATGATTGCGGCAATCAGCACGAGCAGGAAGGCGACGCGGCGATAGCCGGTTTCCGTCGAATGCCCGAACAGCTTCATGCCGACCAGCAGGCCGGCGAGATAGACCGGTATGCCGGCCAGTCCGATGACGATTGCATCCCAGGTGAAGAGATCGGCCACGATCAGCCCTGTTATGCCGGCGACCTGGGTGATCGCGAACAGCATGACGAGATTGGCGCGGACATGGCCGGCGCCGGTACGGGCTGCCATCCAGTAGATGATGGCGGGCGGTCCGGCGATGCCGATAGAGCCGCCGAAAAAGCCGCCCGTCGTGCCGACCAGAAGCGAAACGAGCGGCGTGCGGGGTCCCCGGTAGATCCAGCCGGACCACAAGATCCCCACGACGGCAAGGATGATCGCGGAAATGAACCAGCGCAGCAATTCCGGGTCGCCGAATTTCAGGACATAAATGCCGGCGGGCAGGCCAAGCACGTATCCCAGGGCGACGGGGAGGACTTCCCGCCAGTTCACCTTGCGCCAGGCACCGGGAAGCATGACGTTTGACGGGCCGAAATCGAGCACTACCAGTGCGACAATGGCCGTCTGCGGCGAATAGAGCGCGGCGCCGGCCGGGGTCATGATCATGCCGGCGCCGAATCCCGCAAAACCGCGAACCAGGCCGGCAATGGCGATCACGGCAAGAAACGCATGAAGGCGGGGATCGCCCATCAGGGCGGTGAAGACTTCCACGGGACAGTCCTGCAGGTGCGGCCGCAAACTTGCGGAATCGCTTTTGAAAAGTCGCCGTCCGG
The DNA here is from genome assembly GCA_020441855.1 of Nitratireductor sp. Lineage (GTDB taxonomy): Bacteria > Pseudomonadota > Alphaproteobacteria > Rhizobiales > Rhizobiaceae > BOKV01. Next base: position 2,528 of record JAGRLL010000190.1, on the reverse strand, counting down.
GTAGCAGGAAAGCACACTTCGCGCTACGCAATAGAAATGAACTCCAACGCGATCCGTATCCTAGGCATCGATCCCGGCCTTCGCTTTACCGGCTGGGGCGTGATCGAGATCGCCGGCACGCACCTCACCTTCGTCGAGGCGGGTACCGTCCGATCGAACGCAAGCGACGAACTCGCCGCGCGGCTGTGCCAGTTGCACGACGGTCTCGCCGAAATCGTGCATCGCCTGCAACCTGCCGAGGCGGCGGTGGAAAACACCTTTGTCAACAAGGATGCCAGCGCCACGCTGAAACTGGGGCAGGCGCGCGGAGTCGCCATGCTGGTGCCCGCACGCGCCGGACTTGCGGTGGCCGAATATGCGCCCAATGCCGTCAAGAAGGCGGTGATCGGGGCCGGGCATGGCGACAAGAGGCAAATCCAGATGATGGTGCGCGCGCTTTTGCCGCGTGCCAGTTTCGACACCGAGCATGCCGCTGATGCGCTGGCCATCGCCATCTGCCACGCCCATTCGCGCAAACCGGCACGCCTCGTCGCCAGCCTTGGCTGATTTCATGACCCGCATTTTTCCATCCGTAAGCGGCGCTGGTGCCGGCGATTTTGCCCATACGCCTTGGGACGGTTCGCACCCGAACTTCCGTATCGGCCTGGAGCCGCTTGGCGAGCGCTCCTGGATCGAGGTGGACGTGATGTTCGAACACCAACTCGGTGAAAAGCAGAAATTGCTGGCGACGCGTAATAACGATGTATTCGGCGCAGAACCCGAAAGCATTGCGGCTCAGGTAGAAGTGCTCGAAATGGTGCTGGAGGAACTCGCGCAGCGTCATGGCGACACCCATCGGCGGGAAGGCGATACGGTTTTGGCGCGGGGCTTCAGCGTCGATCTGGGCGATGCCGCCATGCCGCCGCTCGAAAAGGCGGCCCGCCTCGTTCAGGAAGACCTCGTCATCATGATGAAGGGCGAGGACCTTGACGGCGAGGAGGGCTGGCGGCTCGTCGCGGGCTGCGTATGTTTTCCTTCCTCATGGTTGCTGGCGGAAAAACTCGGCAAGCCGATGGAGCAGGTGCATGCGCCAGTGCCGCAATTCGGCCCCGGCACGAAGAAGGCAATGATGATCAATCGCATCTTCGACAAGTTGCGCGCCGAGATACCGGTATTGCGCTTCAACTGGACGGTCAGTGCGGATGGCGATCTGTTTCATGGCGCCGGCACGACCGGCAAATCTGACAGGTCGTATGATTCCGCGTTCCTGCGAGTGGAGGTGCAGACATTGCACAAGATGGCGCACAGCGGCGCCATCCTCTTCACCATCCGCACCCATGTCGATCCGCTTGCCATGTTGGAGAGCCACCCCGACCGGGTGCGACTGGCGCGCGGGCTGGCGGCAAGCCTGAGCATGCTCGACACGCCGCAATGGCATTACAAGGGTTTGGCCCGCGCTCGCGAACAGCTTCTCGCCCGCATCGATGCAATCGCAAGCGACGCCGTCTAGCGCGGTTCCGGCTCTCCCGATTATTCGTCTGCGCGTTCTGGAATTGTGGGGAAATCTCGTGCGATCAGGAATGTTCTTGACTTGTTCTCTCATTCCAAGGACAAGGACAGGCGGTTGCAAGGCGGCGATGTGATCGAGAGGCGGCATTGATCGGCAAGCTGAAGGGCGTGGTGGATACGATCGGCGAGGACGATCTGATTCTCGACGTCAATGGCGTCGGCTACGAGGTGTATTGCTCGACGCGGACATTGGGCGAGGCGCCGGGGCCGGGCGAAGCGCTGACCCTGTGGATCGACACGCATGTGCGCGAGGACGCGATCCGGCTTTACGGTTTCGCCAACGAACTGGAACGCGACTGGTTCCGTCTGTTGCAGACGGTGCAGGGTGTGGGCGCACGGGTCGCGCTTGCGCTGCTTTCGACATTGAAGCCGGGCGATCTCGCGTCGGCCATCGCGCTGCAGGACAAGTCCATGGTGGCGCGTGCGCCTGGTGTCGGTCCGAAGGTGGCGCAGCGCATCGTCGCAGAATTGCGCGACAAGGCACCGGCCTATTCCGGCGCTGCGGCGGCCGAGATCGGCCTGCAACAGGAGATCGGCGCCGGGGGCGCGTCCAGTGCGGTCACCGACGCGGTTTCCGCGCTGTCCAATCTCGGCTATTCGGCGCAACAGGCTTCCGGCGCGGTCGCCAAGGCGTTGAAGAATGCCGGCGAGGATGCCGACAGCGCGAAGCTGATCCGAATGGCGCTGAAGGAACTGGCCGGATGAGCGGATACCGGAACTGGCAGGGCGTGGCGTCGTCGTTTAGGAAGAGCGCATGAGCGACGCTTCTCGCCTTGTCTCGGCCGTGGAACGCGGCGACGATCTCGACGTTTCGCTGCGTCCGCAGCGGCTCGACGAATTCGTCGGCCAGGCGCAGGCGCGCGAGAACCTCAAGGTCTTCATCGAGGCGGCGAAGGGGCGTGGCGAAGCGCTGGACCATGTGCTTTTCGTCGGCCCGCCGGGCCTCGGCAAGACCACGCTGGCGCAGATCATGGCCAAGG
>JAGRLL010000189.1:2216-2417 GCA_020441855.1 Nitratireductor sp. | reverse complement strand
CGAGCGCCCAGGTATCGTAGGTCCAATGGAAGCCGTAGGGCGAACACTGCTTGCCGGTCAGAACGGTCGTAGCAGCGCCGGAGACGACGTCGATCCGCTTCTTCTCGCGCGACAATTGCTGCACCGCCAGCGCGACTGCGGAATTCGCCAGACCGAACACGGCCTGGACATCCTTTGTGTCGTACCATTCGCGCGCGAGGC
>JAGRLL010000189.1:0-2050 GCA_020441855.1 Nitratireductor sp. | reverse complement strand
ATGTCGTCGAGCACGCCGATGCGCATGGGCGCTTGCGCCGATGCGGCGGTTGAAACGAGCAAGGCCGCAGCCGTCAGCATTCCGAACGCTTTCATGTTTTCCCTCCCGTATGATTTTTTTGGCTTATGCACGGCGAGACTATCGCCGCCGATTCTTGATTCAGACTTCGTCGCGCACCGGATTGCTGAGCGTCCCCAAGCCGTCGATGACGATGTCGACCGTGTCGCCGTCCTTCAGCAGGATCGGTGGATTGCGCTTGAAGCCGATCCCCGAGGGCGTGCCGGTCGCCAGCACGTCGCCCGGCCGCCAGTCGAGGGCCTGCGAGATGTACGAAATGAGATGCGGGACATCGAAGGCGAGTTTGGCGGGCGTGTCGTTCTGGAGTTCGTGCCCGTTCACGAGCGTGCGGATTCGCAAATTGCGATAATCAGGCACTTCGTCAGCCGTCAGCAGCCACGGACCGAAGGGCCCCGAGGTGCGGAAGTTCTTGCCCATGCCGTACTGGTGCGTATGAAACTGCCAATCCCGCGCGGATGCATCGTTGAAGCAGGAATAGCCTGCGACATGCGCCATCGCATCGTCTTTCGAAATATGGCCGCCGCCCTTGCCGATCACGACCGCCAGCTCGCCTTCGTAATCGAATTTTTCCGAGACCTTCGGTTTCAGCATGGCCGCGCCGTGACCGATCAACGTATCGGCATAGCGCTGGAAGATTACCGGATACTGGCCGACGGCGCGGCCTGCTTCGGCAGCATGTTCCACGTAGTTGATGCCGACGCACAAGACCTTGGACGGGTTGGTGATGGGCGGCAGCAGCACGCAGTCGGCAAGCTTGAAAGCCGCCGCGCCGGCAGCGAGTTTCTCGCGCGCCGCGCTAAGGCCGTCTGCTTCCAGGAGCGCGCGCAGCGTCGCCGCGCCCTTCAGGCCGGTGAGGTCAACGACATGCTCGCCCGAAAGGGCGCCGAAGCCTTCATTGCCATTCTTCGAATACGAGATGAGTTTCATGTTTGCTCCTGGATATGTGAATGACGAATGAGCCCGGCGATGGCGACGAACGCGCCTCGCCGAGGCAGGCAGACTTCAGCGCTGTCCGTCGTGGGCACTGATGTCCTCGGCAGCGAGACCTCCGATGCGCGCGTGGATACGCCCGCCGTTGGCCATCGCGAGACCGAAGACGATCTCGTCGCGACGCGGCCCGTCCCACACGGTCATCTCAGCCATTCCGAAATGACTGCGGACATAGGCAGCTTGGATATGGCCAAGCGGAATCATCAGGCGCGTTCCCAGAGTTCCGACTGTCTTTGCCGCGGGCACGATCGCTTTCGGCTGGCCCAGCACAGCGCGCATCGCCCATCCGCCGGCTTCATGCCAGACGGCGCCATGTTCGAGCTCGCCGTCTTCGCCGACGATCGCGCCCTTGCCGTAGGCTTCGACATCCGATGCCGCGCCGAGCGCTTCGACGAGGCGCGTCGAGAGATAGGCTCCCAGTTCACGCAGGTCGGTCTGGAACTGCATCAAGTCCGGCTCATAGCGTCCTGCAAACGGGTTGCGGACCACGGCGTATGCCACGGCGACGCGCAGCGGCTGGTCCGCGCGCGGACCACGCTCATGCCAGGTTTCCTCCACGCCGACATGCGTCTTGCGGACGAGTTCGGCTACTGTTGTCGAGAGAGCCATCAGCCTTGCCCCGCCAGTCGCTCGCGCATCTGCCGCTCCCATTCGGCGATCGGCATGAAGCTCGGATCGTTGCGGCAGACAGCTTCCGTTTCCGAGAGGATCTCCGCGTCGCTCTTGCCGAGATCGAGCGGATCGCCGTGCGGTTGCGAGACGAAGAACGGCGTATCCACGTAGACTTCGACGAGATTGTCCTCGGGATCGTTGAAATAGATCGACCAGGCGTTGCCGTGGTTCAGCCCGAACAGGTCCTTGGCGCCGTTCGACAGCGCCTTGTCGCGCACCGATCGGAGCGTCGAGAGCGATCCGACCTGGAAGGACAACTGCATCACCGTGCTCTTGGATCCCTCAGGGCGGCCCGAGGCCAAAGCCAGTT
>JAGRLL010000188.1 GCA_020441855.1 Nitratireductor sp. | reverse complement strand
ATTGCGCGACGAGGGCGTGGCGATCGTCTACGTCTCCCACCGTCTCAACGAGATCAAGGAAATCGCCGATCACATAACGGTCCTGCGCGACGGCAAGTCGATCGACAGCCGGCCGGCGTCGCGGATCACGACCGAAGAGATCATCACCCTCATCGCGGGCCGCCCGCTCGACCAGGTCTTTCCCGAGAAGGCGAAGGCGTCCGGCGAGGTCAAGCTTGAGGTCGAGGACCTCTCGGGCCCCGGCTTCACCAATATCAGTTTCACCGCCCGCTCCGGCGAGATCGTCGGCGTGACCGGCGTCGAGGGCGAAGGCCAGCGGCAGTTTCTGCGCACCATCGCGGGCCTGGAACGGCGTTCCGGCGGTTCCGTGCACATCGAGGGCAAGCCGGTCGAAGCCTCCTCCACGGCGGCAGCACGCGACGCGGGCGTGGGTTTCGTCACCGACGACCGCCACGAGGAAGGCCTGTTCCTGACCCTGAAGCTGCGCGAGAACATCGGCATCGGCGCACTCGATCGCATCTCCACCGCCGGCGTGATCGACCGCAAGCGGGACCACGCCCTGACCAAGGATGTGATGAGCCGGCTCGGGGTCTATACCGGCTACCGCGTCAAGGACGACGACGACACACGCGCTTCCGAACTCTCCGGCGGCAACCAGCAGAAGGTGCTGATCGGGCGCGAGATTGCCGGCGAGCCCAAGGTCATCCTGATCGACGAGCCGACCAAGGGCGTCGATGTCGGCGCGCGCGCCGAAATCTACGAGCATCTGCGCAAGCTGGCAGACAGCGGCGTCGCCGTGGTGGTCTCGTCGGCGGACGGCATCGAGCTGGAAGGGCTTTGCGACCGCGTCGCGGTTTTCGCGCGCGGGCAGATCGTGAAGGAGCTCGAAGGCGAGGACATCACCGACGCGGCGATCACCGAGGCGAACCTGACCGCAACGGTTGCCCGCATCGACGGACCGTCCCGCGCCAAGAAGGAAGATTCGCCATTGCGCCGCATCATGGCGGCCAACCGGTTCCCCGCCGCGGTACTGAGCGTGCTCACCGCATGCGTCCTGTTCGGCACCGCATCGGTCAGCGAATATTTCCTCTCGCCCTTCAACATCGAGACGATGCTGACCTTCCTCTCGATCCTGGCGTTTCTTTCGATCGCCCAGCTTGGCACGATCATCGTCGGCCGCATCGATTTGTCCGTCGGCGCGCTCGCGGGCTTCGTGGTGGTGCTTGCGTCCTACCTCACCCCCGACGGCGGCGGCGTGGGAAGTACCGTGTGGGGCATGACGCTGATCCTGGCGATCACGGCCGGATTCGGCCTGATACAGGGCTGGCTCGTCACGTGGCTCAACATTCCTGCGATCGTGGTGACGCTGGCCACCTTCATCGGCCTGCAAGGCATGTCTCTGGTCCTCAGGCCACAGGCGGCCGGTACGATCACGGACACCATTTCGGACGTCTCGCAGGCGAGCTTCGCCGGGATGCCGGCCTGTTTCATTGCGATCATGGTCACGGTGTTCGTTTTCGAGTTCACCTTGTTCAGGACCCGGCTGGGACGGCGGTTGCGCGCCGTGGGGTCCAATCCGACCGGCGCCGCGCGTGTCGGCATAAGGGTCAATTGGCACATCGTGCTGGCCTTCGTCCTGTCGGGTCTGCTGACCGGCATCGCCGGCCTCATCCTCGCCGGACAGGTCGGCATCGGCTCGCCCGCCACAGGCATCGACTATACGCTGATGAGCATCACCGCCGTCGTGCTTGGCGGCACCAGGATCGCGGGCGGACGCGGCTCGGTCCTGTCCGTGTTGATGGGGGCCGCACTGGTGCAGTCGCTGTCGAGCGCGTCCTCCTTCGTCAATCAGGATTCCGCCATCCATCTCATGGTACTGGGCGGGGTCACGCTGGTCGCGGCGACCTTCTTCAGCGTCGCCCGCCGCGATACGGAACGCACGGGATAAGGCCATGCTGTTCGTCGTACACGCCCTGGATCACGAAGACGCCGTGCAACGCCGCCTCGCCAATTACGAGGCCCACAAATCCTATCTGGCCTCAAGCGCGATGAAGACCGTCATTTCCGGCCCGCTGCTGGCCGACGACGGTGAAACGATGATCGGATCGCTGTTCGTTGTCGAAGCCGCCAGCAAGGACGACGTGATCGCCTTCAACCGCGACGATCCCTTCGCCGCGGCGAATGTGTGGAAGGAAGTCAGCATCCATCCGTTCAACAAACGCGTGGACAATCGCTGACGGGAGAAATGCCCGCAGGTCCTCAGCGCCAGCGGATACCGTCAGGCGAGTTCGGCGCGCACGATCGCCGCACCGTCCGCCATCGCCTTCATCTTGCCGAAGGCAATGTCGCGCGGCAGGTATTTCAGACCGCAATCGGGCGCCACGATAACGTTTTCCGCATCGACATAGGGCAGAGCACGTCGGATACGGCCTGCGACGATCTCCGGCGTCTCCACCCCGGGATCGGACAGGTCGAGCACGCCGAGTATGATCTTCTTGCCGCGCAATTCCTCCAGCACCGAACAATCGAGATTGGATTGCGCCGTCTCGATGGAGACCTGATTGCAGGAACAGTTCTTGAACTGCGGCAGGAAGGAATAGCCCTCGGGCCGTTCATGGATGATCGCTGCATAGCCGAAGCAGACATGGACCGCCGTCGGGCCGGCCGCGCCTTCAAGCGCCGCGTTGAGCGCGTCGAGCCCGTATTCCTCGGCTGCCTGCGGGCGCGCCTGCATGTAGGGCTCGTCTAGCTGCACGATGTCGGCGCCGGCGGCGAAGAGATCGGCGATCTCCTCGCGTACGGCGACCGCGTAATCCTGTGCGGCTTCCGCCGGACTTGCATAGAAGTCGTTCTGCGCCTGCTGGCTCATGGTGAAGGGACCCGGCACCGTGATCTTCACCATGCGGTCCGTGTGCTTCTTGAGGAATTTCAGATCCTCGACCTCGACGGCATGCTTGCGCCGGATCTTTCCGACGATACGCGGCACGGGATTGGGATGGCCCGAGCGGTCGAGCGCCGTTCCCGGATTGTCGATGTCGACACCTTCCAGCGCGGTCGCGAAACGGTTGGAATAGCTTTCGCGGCGTATCTCGCCATCGGTAATGATGTCGAGCCCGGCCTCTTCCTGCAACTTGATCGCCTCGAGCGTCGCACTGTCCTGCGCCTCCGCCAGATATTCCTCGGGAATGCGCCACAACTCCCGGGCCCGTGTGCGCGGCGGAAAACGGCCCGCCAGTTTCTTGCGATCGATCAGCCATTCCGGCTGGCAATAGCTTCCCACGAGTGAAGTCGGCAGCAGCATCGTTTCCTCCCGATTGGATCCGGCCGTCTGGCATTGTCGTGCACAGGCGGGACGCCGGCAAGCCCGGCGCCCCTGTTTTTGTCAGATACGGAACAGGTCGCGCTCGATGCCCGCGGCCTCGAAGATATGATCGCGGCTCTTTTCCAGTTCGCCCTGCAGGCGGTCGAGATCGAAACCCATGATCTCGCCGCGCCATTTCCTGACCTTGCCGGCGACGAAAACGGTGTCGACATTCGAGCGATCCATCAGGGTGACGACTGCGCCCGGAACGTTGTTGAGCGGCGCGACGTTGATCGACTTCGCGTTGAGCAGAATGATGTCGGCATCCTTGCCCGGTGTCAGCGAGCCGGTCTTTGCATCCAGCTTGAGACCCCTGGCGCCGTCGATCGTCGCGGCGCGAATCGCGTCGTGCGTGGTCAGCAGCCGGGGAAATTCCTCGCCCGCCAGCGCCTTCTCGTTGGCGTGCATGCGTTGCAGCGTCACATACCCGCGCATCTGCGTGAACGGATCGGCGCTCATCGTGCATTCCACGTCGGAGGACAACGATGGCGCCATGCCGAGATCGAGCGCCTTCTGGATCGGCGGTGTGCCATGACGCATGTGCATCTCGATGGGCACCGAAAGCGAGACATGGCTACCCGCGTCGGCCGCACGCTGCCAGGCCTCGTCCGACATTCCCGTCATGTGGATGAAGATGTTGTCCGGCCCGAACTGCCCTGCCCTTGCAAGTTCGTCGAAGGTCGGTTGCATGCCGAACGTGCCCACGACATGCAGCGCAATCGGCAGATCGAGTTCGCGGCCGATCTTCCAGCTCGCCTCGTAGCCGGGAATGTAGATTTCGCCGCCCATCACCATGGTGACAAGCCCCTCGTCGGAACTGAAATGCTCCTCGCGGATGCGTTGCGCGTCCTGCGGATACCGGGCCCTGTCGCCCCAGCCCTCGAAATAGCCGAACACGGCGCGGCGGCCGGCATCGCGCAGGGCCTCGATAACGGCGTCGGAGTGCTCGGGCGAATGGTGGATCTGGCTGACATCCATCACCGTCGTCACGCCGCAATCGATCTGGGCGACCGAGCCGTACAATTCGTTGATGTAGACGTCGTCGGGCCGGTAGACCATCGAGAACTTCTGCAGGATCGTCTCGTAATAATTGAGGGCCGATTCAGGCCGCTCGTCATTGATCAATATGCCGTTGGCGAGCGCGCTGCGCAGCACCGTCTCGAACTGGTGGTGATGGGTGTCGACCAGGCCCGGCATGACGATCATGCCTTCGGCATCGACCAACACGGCGTCGGGCGCTTCGATGCTGGCGCCAACCGCCGCGATCTTGCCTCCTTCGATCAGCACGTCACCCGTGGCGAAATTGCCGACACTGTCGTCGACCGAATAGACCGAGCCGCCCCTGATCAGAACACGGCGCCCCTCCTCTCCCAGCCCTTGTGGAATGGTGCTGGCCGCAAGATCCTGCGCCTCGTAGGAACCGTGCGCCGCGAAAGTCGCACCGCCACCGGCCTTTGCATTCAGGAAATCCCGATTGACGGGACAGGCCAGTTGCGGCTTGCCCGGATCACAAAGTCGACACATGCACGTACTCCTCTTTCTCGCTGACGATGGTCGAACAGGGGGATTGGCGCGCGGCACGGCGTGGCCCGGAATAGTGTCGGACCATCCTCAGCGGCGCAGCACGGATGAAAGGGTCGGATAGCGGGTAAGCTGATGGGCGATATGCGATGCCGCGACGCGCAGCTCCGGCAGTCGCTCGGATGTCAGTTTTTCAGGATCGACAATGCCGGAATAGCCGGAACTGTTGAGCGCGGCGACGGTGTTGCCTTCCTGGTCGCGAACGGGAACGGCGATCGCCGTGATGCCGTAATCGAGCTGGTCGACCGTCGTTGCATAGCCCTCGGCGCGCACGCGCAACAATTCGCGGCGCAGTTCGTCCTTGTCGATGCAGGTTTTCGAGGTCAGTGCGACAGGCTGAAGCCTTTCGAGCCATGCCTCCCGGTCGTTCTCGTCCATCGCCGCGACCAGCACGCGGCCCATCGAGGTAGCGAATGCGGGATAACTCGCCCCCACCGCCGCCGCGGCGCGGCGCGCGCGTTGCTGCGAGTAATGCGCGATGTAGATGACGTCATGTCCGTCAAGCGTGGCGATCGACGATGCATCGCCAAAACGTTCGACGAGACTGCGCAATTCCGGTTGCAATACCTCGCCGATACCGGCCGAAAAATAGAACGACGAGCCGAGCGTCATGATCTTCGGCGTTAGGTGGAAGCGCTTGCCGGACTGGCGTACGTAACCAAGCGCGCAAAGCGTGATGAGGCTGCGCCGCGCCGCCGCCGGCGTGAGGCCCGAACGCCGCGCAACCTCGCTGAGCGTCATCTCTGGATGGGCCGCGTCGAAATTTTCGAGTATCGCGATGCCCTTGCCGAGCGCCTCGACGAATTCGGCCGGTTTGTCGCCTGCCGCCACCATGACGGACCGACCCTGACCGATCAGCCCTCAGGCGCCAGTACGAAATCGAACTCACACATGGCGTCGGGCGTCTTCTCCAGCTCGAAGCCGAGCTTGTCCAGTCCCTTCAGGGGCTGGACCTTGGTGATCAGCGACCTGCGAACGCCGAACACCGCATCCTGATCGATATAGTCGGTGTTCTCGAAGAAGATTTCCGTGGTGATCGCGCTCATGCCCGGATGGCGGATGATGTAGTGTAGATGCGCGGTGCGCCAGGCATGGCGGTTTCCGGCGCGAAGCAATTTGCCGACCGGCCCGTCATAGGGAACGGTATAGGGCTTGGGCAGCACGGTGGTGTAATAGTAGCGGCCCTGATCGTCGCAGGTGAACTGTCCGCGCAGGTCATATTTGTCCTGGCCCTGCTCCTGTTCCTGGATCGGATAGGTACCCGAACCGTCGGCCTGCCAGGTATCGACGACCGCTCCCGCCAGCGGATTGTGCAGGGAATCGGTGACCTTGCCATAGACCAGAACGGAAACACCCTCGCGGTCGTCGGCGAGATCGGCACCAAGCTTCTTTTTCGGTGCATTGTCGAGATAGAAAGGCCCGAGGTTTGAACCCTCGGTTGCCCCACCCTTGGTGTTGATCATGTCCACCAGCGCGGAGAAGCCCAGAACGTCGGAAAGCAGAATGAATTCGTGGCGTTCGGGCGTGGATATCTGTCCACAATCGTAAAGGAAGTTGAGCACGCCCATCCATTCCTCATGGGTGATGCTGTGTTCGCGCGTAAAATCGTGAAGATGGTCGATAAAACCGTGAAGGAGTTGCTCGAAGCGGCTTCCAGGTTCGGTCTTGAAGGTATCCTTGACCGCCTGGGTAACGGTGAACTGATTGATATCGCGCATCCTCATCCTCCCACTCACCCCGCCTTTCTGGCGGGCGCAAACTTGCACTTGACGGGAAGGTAGTCCGCTTCGTACTCTTCGGCAAGAGCATTTTTTTTCGCATACCGAAAACTGGGTTTTACATGCGCATTGGCAAACAGGAACAGGCATTCACCGCAATCGCGACTTCGGACGCGGACAGCATCACCGTGCGGGGTCACGATCTGTGTGATGACCTGATCGGCAAAATCGACTTCACGGACTATTTCTGGCTGCTGGTTACCGGTGAGCGGCCGAACGACAGGCAGCGCCTCATGATGAACGCATGCCTTGTGGCCATCGCCGAGCACGGCCTGGTGCCGAGCGTCCAGGCAGCGCGCATGACGCTGGCGGCCGGGCCGGATGCTTGGCAGGCAGCGATGTCGGCCGGCTTGCTGGGCATGGGCTCGGTTGTCGCCGGCAGTTCGGAAGTCGCCGCCCTGTATCTGCATGAGGTGCTGGAACAGAGCCGCGAAACAGGACGCGATCTGAACGAGGTTGCGAAGGAAAGCCTGGAGGGGCTCAAGGTACGGCGCCAGAAGGTCCCCGGTCTCGGCCACCCCCAGCACAACACCGGCGACCCGCGCGCCCTCAGACTCCTTGCCATCGCCGATGAAAACGGGATTTCGGGTGACTACGTAAAGACGCTGCGCACCCTTGGCGAACATGCCCCGGCGATTATTGGCCGGCCGTTGCCGATCAACGTGTCGGGGGCCATCCCCGCGACCATTCTCGACGCAGGCTGGCCGCTCGAGGCGATCAAGGCGGTGCCGCTATTGGCACGCGCCGCCGGACTTTCGGCGCATCTATACGAGGAATCGCTGCGCTCGATCGGGTTCATCATGTCCCACAAGGCCGACCTTGCCATAGCTTATGACGGCAAGGCGTCCGGCAGGAACCGGGAGGCGTCGTGACGACCGCGCCATGGTGAAAATCCTCAAGGACATACGGGTCATCGAACTCGGCACCTATATTACGGGCCCCGCCGCCGGCATGCATCTGGCCGATCTCGGCGCCGATGTCATCAAGGTGGAGCGGCCCGGCACCGGCGATCCCTTCCGGGCGTTCAAGGGTGGCCTGTATTCGCCGCACTACCAGACCTACAACCGCAACAAGCGCTCGATCGCCCTCGATACGAAGGATCCGGACGACCGCAAGATTCTTCACGAGCTTGTCGCCGATGCCGACGTCTTCATCCAGAATTTCCGCCCGGGCATCGCCGACAGCCTGGGCGCCGGCGAAGAGGAATTGCGCAAGCTCAATCCGGGGCTGATCTACTGCTCGATCTCCGGCTTCGGCCGGTCCGGTCCGGCCAAGGACCGCCCTACCTACGACACGGTCGCGCAGGCGGCGAGCGGCTATCTGAGATTGCTGACCCCGCCGACCAATCCCCGCGTCATCGGCCCCGCCATTGCCGACGCCGTGACGGGCCAGTATGCCGCGATGGCGATCCTCGCCGCGCTGATGGAGCGCTCGAAATCGGGCAAGGGCCACAGCGTCGACATTTCGATGCTGGAGGCGATGGCGCATTTCAACCTCGACAGCTTCACCCACTTTTTCTCGGTCGGCGAGATCATGGGGCCGCTGTCGCGGCCGGTCGTGTCGCAGTCCTACACATTCGAGTGCTCGGACGGGAAGTGGATCGCCTTCCACATGTCTTCGCCCACGAAATTCTGGCTTGGCATGCTCAAGGCCACCGGACAGGAGAAACTGAACGAAGACCCCCGGTTTTCCGAACGCCTGGAGCGCATCAAGCATCAGGACGATCTCATCGATATCCTGACCCCCGTGTTCAAGACGGACACGCGCGACAATTGGGCGAAGAAACTGGAAGCCGCCGAGGTTCCCTATTCGCCCGCCTACGATTCCAACGAGGCGCTTGAAGACCCGCAGGCAAGGCACCTGAAGATCGCGGTCTCGGCCGACCATCCGCAGATGGGCAAGTTCACCACGGTGCGCGCGCCCTACAGCTTCGACGGGGAACCGGAACTCGACATTTTGCCGCCGCCCGTCCTCGACGAGCACGGCAAGGAAATCCGGGAGGAACTGGAAAGACGCAGGAAGGGCTGAGCAAACAGCGCGGGGGAGGAATCTCGACTGTTCCAGCCAAATTTCAACAGGAGGAGAACGATGAAACGACTGCTTGGAATACTGACGGCGGGCATGATCGCCTTCCCGACATCCATCATGGCCCAGGAGACGATCAATCTGACGATCGCCTCCAGCCATCCGCTTGTCGTGCCCTGGGTTGGATTCATGAAATCCGTCTTCATGGCCAAGACGGACGAGATCCTGGCCGCCAAGGGTGACTACAAGATCGCCTGGAACGAGGCATTCGGCGGCCAGCTCTACAAGGTCAACGCAACGCTCACCTCGGTCGAGGAAAACGTCACCGATATCGGCTGGGTGTTTTCGTTCCCCGAGCAGGCGAAGCTGCCGCTGAGCCAGGGTTCCTCGAACGCTCCGTTTGCAACGGACAACCCGCCGGTATTGCTCGAGGTGATGCAGGACCTGCTTGAAAACAACGAGGCTTTCCGCAACGAGTGGGAGAGCCACAACCTGAAGGTCCTCGGCCTCACCGCAACGGATCTGTACGACTTCTACCTCAAGGAGCCGATTTCCGGCATCGACGACCTGGACGGCC
>JAGRLL010000187.1:5728-6497 GCA_020441855.1 Nitratireductor sp. | reverse complement strand
ATGGCGAGGGCGTGTCGAAGACCGGGGAATTGGTCGACCTCGGCGTCAAGGCTGGCATTGTCGAGAAGTCTGGCGCCTGGTTCTCCTACAATTCCGAGCGTCTGGGTCAGGGCCGCGAAAACGCCAAGCAATTCCTCAAGGACAATCCTGCCGTTGCCGCCGAGATCGAACTGGCGCTGCGCCAGAACGCCGGGCTGATTGCCGATACGCTGCTCGAGGGAGAGGTCGAGGAAGGTGGCGCTCCCGACGCCGATGACGGTAGCTTCGACGAGGCCGCCGACGGCTGAGCCGGCCGCTGCCGCCCAGGGTTCCGGGTCGCGACATTTTTTGAGATTTGGAAAGCCGGGATATGTCAGCCCGGCTTTTCCATTGCCGGCTTGCCCCTTGCTTTGCCTCCTGAAGCGGCAGGACAGGCTCGTATTGCGGTCGCGAGCGCCGGCAGGGGAGCGGGCGCCGGGATTGGGGGTTGCGGCGGAGAGGACAGTCGAAGCGCCTTGTAAGCTCGCGGGGCGTGTCGGTGCGTTGTGTGGCGATGCTGGACACTGCCCGGAGCGGACGCTAAAAGCTGGCCGGTTCAACATTTGCAAAACGCGTCCGTCCGCTGCCCTTTCGGCATCGCAAGGCCGCACCTTCCCGAACTGCCCGGATCGCACATGCACAGCGTCAACGACATACGAAAAGCGTTTCTCGACTATTTCGCGGCCAACGGCCACGAGGTCGTCGATTCCAGTCCTCTGGTGCCGCGCAACGATCCGACATTGATGTTCAC
>JAGRLL010000187.1:0-5618 GCA_020441855.1 Nitratireductor sp. | reverse complement strand
AATGTCGGCTATACCGCGCGCCATCTCACCTTCTTCGAAATGCTCGGCAATTTCTCCTTTGGCGACTATTTCAAGGAACAGGCCATCGAGCTTGCCTGGAATCTGGTAACGAAGGAATTCGGCCTGCCGAAGGACAAGCTGCTGGTCACCGTCTATCATACGGACGACGAGGCGGCGGATCACTGGAAAAAGATCGCCGGCCTGTCCGACGACAAGATCATCCGCATTCCGACTTCGGACAATTTCTGGGCGATGGGCGATACCGGCCCGTGCGGCCCCTGTTCGGAGATATTCATCGATCGCGGCGAGCATATCTGGGGCGGCCCTCCGGGAACGCCGGAGGAAGACGGCGACCGTTTCCTGGAATTCTGGAACCTCGTTTTCATGCAATACGAGCAGGTGACGACCGATGAGCGCATCGACCTGCCGCGTCCCTCGATCGACACCGGCATGGGTCTGGAGCGCATGGCGTCCATCCTTCAGGGCGTGGAAGCCGTGTTCGAAACCGATTTGTTCCGTAGCCTGATCGACGAGGCAGCGCATGCGCTGGGCAAGGCGCCAGATGCCGAGACTCTGGCGTCCTACCGAGTCATCGCCGACCACCTTCGTTCCTCGTCCTTCCTCATCGCCGATGGCGTTTTGCCGTCGAACGAGGGCCGAGGCTACGTGCTCCGTCGCATCATGCGTCGCGCCATGCGCCACGGCAGCCTGCTCGGCGCGCGCGATCCGTTGCTGCATCGACTGGTGCCGGCGCTGATCCGGGAGATGGGGTCGGCCTATGGTGAGTTGAAACGCGCCGAGGCGCTGATCACCGAGACGCTGCATCTTGAGGAAACGCGGTTCCGCAAGACGCTTGAGCGCGGTCTCGGCCTTCTCGACGACGCCGCGAAGGATCTGGGCGAGGGCGACATGCTCGACGGCGAGACCGCCTTCAAGCTGTACGACACCTATGGCTTCCCGCTCGATCTGACGCAGGACGCACTGCGCCGTCGCGGCATATCCGTTAATCTCGATGGCTTTCAGGACGCCATGGCGCGCCAGAAGGCGGAGGCGCGCGCCTCCTGGGCCGGCTCCGGCGAGGCGGCCGACGAGAAGGTCTGGTTCGCGGTGCGTGAGCGAGCAGGCGCGACCGAATTCCTGGGTTACGGCACCGAGATGGCCGAGGGCGTGGTGATGGCGCTGGTCGTCGACGGCGCCGAAGCCGACAAGGCGGCGGCGGGGACCGACGTCGCCATCGTGGTCAACCAGACGCCGTTCTACGCCGAATCCGGCGGTCAGCTCGGCGACAAGGGCGAGATGCGTTTCGAGGGTGGCCGTGTCGAGGTTACCGACACCAAGAAGAAGGGCGATGGCCTGTTCGTCCATTTCGGCCGGGTCGTGGAAGGCACGCTCGAGACCGGCACGCCGGTTGAAATGGAGATAGCCCACAACGACCGCGCCGGATTGCGCGCGCATCACTCGGCGACCCATCTGGTCCACGAGGCGCTGCGCGAAATTCTTGGTACCCATGTCGCGCAAAAAGGTTCGCTTGTCGCGCCCGACAGGTTGCGTTTCGACTTTTCCCATCCCAAGCCTATCGCCGAGTTCGAACTTGCCGAGGTCGAGTCGATCGCCAACGAGGTGGTGCGCCAGGCCGCGCCGGTCGAGACGCGCATCATGGCCGTCGACGATGCCATCGAACTCGGCGCCATGGCGCTGTTCGGCGAGAAATACGGAGAAGAAGTCCGCGTCGTCTCCATGGGCACCGCGACGCGTGGCGACAAGACCGGCAAGACCTATTCGCTGGAATTGTGCGGCGGCACCCATGTCCGCAATACCGGCGAAATCGGCATGATCCGCATTCTCGGGGAAAGTGCGGTCGCTTCGGGCGTGCGCCGCGTGGAGGCGCTGACGGGCGAGGCCGCGCGCCGATACGCCGAGGAGCAGGAAATCCGTCTGCGCGAAATCGCCGCCTCGCTCAAGGTTCCGCCCGCCGAGGCGCCCGCACGTGTCGCGGCCCTGGTCGAGGAGCGCCGAAAGCTCGAGCGCGAACTGGCCGAGGCGCGACGCAAGCTGGCGCTCGGCGGCGGCGGTGCGTCCGGTCCCGAGGCGAAGGACGTCAATGGCGTCAAATTCCTTGCGCAAGTGGCCGAAGGGGTCAGCCCCAAGGACCTCAAGGGTCTGGTCGACGAGGCCAAGACGAAGATCGGCTCCGGCGTGGCGATGATGGTCGCAACCGCCGAGGACGGCAAGGCGGCGGTCGTCGTCGGCGTCACCGACGACCTGACCGGCCGCATCAGCGCCGTCGATCTGGTGCGTGTGGCATCCGAAAAGCTTGGCGGAAGAGGCGGCGGCGGCCGGCCCGACATGGCCCAGGCCGGCGGTCCCGATGGCGCGAAAGCGGATGAGGCCATCGCCGCCGTCGAAGCGATGCTGCAGGCCTGAGCACGCCGGTCACGCGTGATGTTTCCGCGCTCCGGACAACGGCTGCCCACCTGACAATGCGATAGCGGTCTGCCGGGTTCCTGCGTTGCGTTGATCCACGGCACGCCATTTGTGCACCGCGCAAGCCGGGCAGGGTGCACCGTCGATTGACCTTTTTCCCGGTTGCGGCAAAATTCTACCATGCCGAGGCCGAACCCGCACAAGCCGTTCACGCCGCGCGCCGAACAGATCGCGCTGCAACCACGCGTTTCCGGTAACGCCATCAACGGCCTGGGCGAGACGGAGCACCGGCCTGCGCGCATCGTCTACTGGGCGCTCGATCCGGACACGATCGCGCACGGCCACATGCAACGCTGGTTTTACCAGGCCGACCCCGACAACGCGCATGTCAATGCGGCGCGCGCCGAGCGCGCCAGGCTGCTGGAAGAAGAGATCGGCCCTCTGGTCGGCGAACCCGTCCAGCGTTCGCCGAGCGAGTGGCTGGAGGCGCTGCGCCGCCATGCAGGCGAACACATTCCCTGCGAGCGGATCGGCGCGACCGCGCTCGATCCAGACTGGCTCTACGAGGGCGAGGCGCGCAGCTTCGCCAATGTCATCGTGATTGCCGTTCAGCACGATCCGGACGAGATCGCGCAGGCGCCGCAGGGCAGGGCGGGTGCGGAGGTTGTCCGCCAGTATGGACGCGCCGCGCTTTCGGCCCGCCGCGTCGCCACCTGGCTGCGTGCGCAGGGCTGGGAGGCGGAAGCCGTCACCGGCCCGATGACCGGTCCGCTGCTGCTGATCCCGCCGGCGGTCGCCTGCGGTTTCGGCGAACTGGGCAAGCACGGTTCGCTGATCGATCCCGAATTCGGATCGTCGTTTCGCCTGTCCGCCGTCATGACCGACGCGCCGGTCGAGCACACGCACAAACGCGAGTACGGTATCGATGCATTCTGCGCATCCTGCCGCGTGTGCGAGGAGGCCTGCCCGCCCGAGGCGATTTCTCCGCAAAAGCAGACCGTGCGCGGCGAGACCAAGTGGTATGTCGATTTCGACAAATGTCTGCCGTTCTTCAACCAGCATCATGGCTGCGCGATCTGCGTCGCTGTCTGCCCATGGTCGCTGCCGGGCGTGGGGTTCAAACTGGCTGGGAAACTGGCGCGTCGGCGCGAGCGCCGAACGAATGCGATTGACGATCATGTTTAGCCGGCATAATAGGCGCGATCCTTTTCCGGCGGTGATGCTTGTCACACGATCTGCGTCTCGTTTCCTTCGACATGGGCCGCACGCTTGGCATCGACGGCGTGCGCTATCTCAAGCCCGGTCTTTTCTTGCGCGAAACCGCTGCGCTGCGCGAGGCCGACTGGGTGCTCTTCCCTGAGGAATGGCAGCTTGGCGTGCTGACCGATGCGCTCAAATGTCGGGTTTTTCCCAGCATTCAGAGTTACCGCTACGGACAGGACAAGATCCAGTTCACACGTGCGCTGCAAGCGCTTAGCCCCGAACACCTGCCCGATACGCTGATCGAGCGTGCCGAGCCGGAAACCGCGTTGCGCGTGGCGGAACATTTCGGCTTCCCGTTCGTCGTCAAGACGCCGCGCAGTTCCATGGGGCAAGGTGTTTTTCGTGTCGAAAGCCGGCGCGATCTGATGGGTCTGTTACCCGGACTCGACGTGCTTTACGCCCAGCAATTCCTGGACATCGAGCGCGACCTGCGTGTGGTCTGGATCGGCGACAGGGTCGTCTGCGCCTATTGGCGCGAAGGTGGCGACGGCTTCCATCACAATGTCGCTCGCGGCGGCGCGTTGAATTTCGACGGCGTTCCGGGTGAAGCGCTAGATCTGGTGCACGACGCCGCCACCGGCCTTGGCATCAACCATGGCGGTTTCGATCTCGCCTTTGCCGATGGGCAGTGGTTTTTCCTCGAGGTCAATGTCCGCTTCGGCAATGCAGGGCTAAAGGCGGCCGGCATCGATCCGGCCGCTTCGATACTGGATTGGCTAAAACGCAACACGCCGGACAGGAACGATCCCTCGGGCCCCCGCGAGCCGCCGGTCGCACTGGCCGGATAGGCATGGCGCGAGGGCTATCCGTCCACGCTAGAGCTTTTCGGCCGCGCCCACCTCATATTTGGTGAAGTCGCGGCCGGATATGCGAACCGCTTGCTGAACCTTGCGGAACGCGGCCATGTGCGCCGACTGGAAGTGCGCATCGAGCGCCGCCTGGTGGCGCCATTCCTCATAGACGCGGAAATGCCCCGGATTTTCGATGTTCTCGAAGAAGGCGTAGGTGATGCATCCCTCCTCGAGGCGCGTTTCCGCCGCCATGGCCCTGGCGGCGGGCAGGATTTTCTCCAGATCGTCGGCGTGCACTTCGAATGTCCCCGTGACGATCAGCATGATTCCCTCCCGCACCTAGCTTCCTCAGGCCATGGCCTTCTGCAAATTCTCGTCGACCTTGTCGAGGAAGCCGGTCGTGGTCAGCCATTTCTGGTCGGGACCGATCAGCAGCGCCAGATCCTTGGTCATGTAGCCGCTCTCGACCGTGTCGACGCAAACCTTTTCCAGCGTTGCAGCGAACTTCGACAGTTCCGTATTGCTGTCCAGCTTGGCGCGGTGGGCGAGACCACGCGTCCAGGCGAAGATCGAGGCGATGGAATTGGTCGAAGTCTGTTCGCCCTTCTCGTGCTGGCGGAAGTGGCGTGTCACCGTGCCGTGCGCAGCTTCGGCCTCGACGGTCTTGCCGTCCGGGCTCATCAGCACCGAGGTCATGAGGCCGAGCGAGCCGAAGCCCTGTGCCACGGTGTCGGACTGAACGTCGCCATCGTAGTTCTTGCAGGCCCACACATAGCCGCCCGACCATTTCAGCGAGGCGGCGACCATGTCGTCGATAAGCCGGTGCTCGTACCAGATCTTGGCTTCCTTGAACTGGTCGACGAACTCGGCCTCGTAGACCTCCTGGAAGATGTCCTTGAAGCGCCCGTCATAGGCTTTCAGGATGGTGTTCTTGGTCGAAAGATAGCACGGCACCTTGCGCTGCAGTGCGTAGTTCATCGAGGCGCGGGCGAAATCGCGGATCGAATCGTCGAGATTGTACATCGCCATGGCGACGCCAGATCCGGGCGACTGGAACACTTCGTGCTCGATCTCGGTGCCGTCGTCGCCGACGAACTTGATCGTCAGTTTGCCCTTGCCGGGGAAACGGAAATCGGTGGC
>JAGRLL010000186.1 GCA_020441855.1 Nitratireductor sp. | reverse complement strand
CGGCGGATGCGCGCGCGCGCAAGCGTGTCTTCGTGCCGGTGCTGGCGCCCCAGGGCAGCGTGCGCGCCGGCAGACAGGCGAGTCGGTGGGACTGAGAACGGGTTCGGGAAAACAGTTTCCGTTTCACGCGCCATGATTTATGTACGGGCCGCGCCGGCCGAGAACGGTCGCGTCCAAGCGCTGTCAGGAACATTTTCAATGAGCAATGCAGAATCGATACCGCTGCCCCGTCCGGGTGTCATGGAAATTGCGGCCTATATTCCGGGCCGCTCCAAGGCGGTGCCGGGCGTCAAGCTCTACAAGCTGTCTTCCAACGAAAGCCCGCTCGGGCCGAGCGAGAAGGCGAAGCAGGCCTATCTGGCGGCGGCGGCGAAGCTGGAGGATTATCCCGACGGCGCATCGACGGAATTGCGTGAAGCAATCGGTGCGATGCACGGCCTCAACCCGGCCAATATCCTGTGCGGCAATGGCTCGGACGACATCTTGAGCCTGATCGCGCATACCTATCTCAATCCCGGCGACGAGGCGATCTTCTCCGAACACGCCTTTCTCGTCTACCGTATCGACACGCTGGCCTCCGGCGGGACGCCGGTCGTCGTGCCGGAAAAGAACCTGACCGTCGACGTCGACGCGATGCTGGCGCGTGTCAGCGACAGAACCAAGGTCGTCTTCCTGGCCAATCCGAACAATCCGACCGGCACCTATCTGCCGTTCGAGGAGGTGCGCAGACTGCATGCCGGCCTGCCGTCGGACGTGCTGCTGGTGCTGGACGCGGCGTATGCCGAATATGTGCGCCGCAACGATTACGAGGCGGGGATCGAACTCGTCTCCTCGTCGCGCAACGTCATCATGACGCGTACTTTCTCGAAGATATACGGGCTGGCGGCGCAGCGCATCGGCTGGTGCTACGGGCCGGCGCATGTCATCGACGCGCTCAACCGGGTTCGCACACCGTTCAACGTCAACGCGGCGGCCCTCGCGGCCGGCACGGCGGCGATCCGCGACCGCGATCATCTCGATGTGGCGGTCGCGCATAACGAAAAATGGCTCGCATGGACGAGCGAGGCGATCCGCGAACTGGGGCTCGACGTGACGCCGTCGGTCGGCAATTTCATCCTGATCCACTTCCCTGACGAGGATGGCAAGCGGGCGGCGGACGCCGATACCTTCCTTGTCAATCGCGGCTATGTGCTGCGCCAGGTGGCGGCCTATGGCCTGCCGGGATCGCTGCGCATGACCATCGGCACGGAAGAGGCCAATCGCGGTGTCGTCGACGCGCTGAAAGCGTTTCTGGGATAGAATGGCGAAATGGAAGGCAAGATCGCAAAACTGGCGATTATCGGCCAGGGGCTGATCGGCTCCTCCATCACGCGCGCCGTTTACGAACGCCGGCTGGTGACCACCGTCACCGTCACCGATGTGTCGGACAAGGTGCGCAAGCGCGTGCGCGAACTGGGGCTTGGCCATGCCAGGGTGGTTGATACCGCCCGGGAGGCGGTGCGCGATGCCGATCTGGTGATCGCCTGCGTGCCGGTCGGGCAGATCGCGGATGTCATCAAGGATATTGCTCCCTATCTCAAAGAGGGCGCCATCGTTTCCGACGTGGGGTCGGTCAAGGCCTCGGTCGTCGCCGACATCCGCCCAAACCTTCCCGAAGGCGCCCATCTCGTGCCGGCCCATCCGCTGGCGGGAACCGAGTTTTCCGGTCCTGACGCCGGCATGCCGCGCCTGTTCGTCAAGCGCTGGTGCATCCTGACGCCGGAAGAGCATTGCGACGCGGATGCGGTGGCCAAAGTGAAAACCTTCTGGGAGGGGCTCGGCTCGACCGTGGAGGTGATGAGCCCCGAGCGTCACGACTACGTTCTCGCCTTTACCAGCCATTTGCCGCACATGGTGGCGTTCTCGATCTTCCAGACGGCGCTTCGCTACGAGGAAATGACGGAAGCCGAAGTCATCAAGTTCTCGGCCGGCGGCTTCAGGGACTTCACCCGCATCGCGTCGTCCAACCCGACCATGTGGCGCGACATCTTCCTGAAGAACAGGGAACCCGTTCTTTCGGTTCTGAAGATGTTCGTCGGCGATCTGGAGCACCTCGCGGAAGCGATCGAGAACGACGATGGCGACGAGCTTCTCAAGATGTTTTCCTCAAGCCGCATCACCCGGCGCAAGGTAATCGAGAAGGAACACATCTCCGTCCAACAGGACGAGGACGACAAGCGTCCCGATGTTCCGCTGCTTCGGCCCTACGCCTCCGACGACTGGTAGGCCTTCAAACGCCCTAATATAGCGGCGGTATCTCGGCGACGGGGAATCCCCCGACGAGGAAGATGCCGTTTTCGATTTCGATCCTGAGCTTTCGCGCGCCGGAACTGTCCGCCCTGGCCAGCAACACGATCGTCTGCTCGATCTGCTGCCACAGATCAGCCTGACCGGGCATGACGCGGCCGAGGAAATCGGCAATCGCATGCGTGTCGGTGCTCTCGACATCGAGGGACGTCGAAAGGCGGCCGGCCGGCGAGATGGCGAAGGTGCCGCTGAGGGTCACGATACCGCCATCGAGCGGCGCGATCTGGGCGCGGCGGATTTCGCCGGAAATGCCCCTGGCACGAAGATGGTCGAGAAGATTGAAACCGGGCTTCAGTTCCTCGCGCATTTCGTCGAGGCGGATGTCGCCGGACAAGGCGAAGGCCGGCAATGGCAGGCCTTCGGTCGGACTGAATTCCAGCTTTTCGAGCAGGAAGGCCAGATCGACCGCGTTCGCATCCTTTTCACCGGGTGTCGGGCGCAGATGGAGTTCGCCACCTTCGAGTTTCGCGACGAGGCGCGGACCGTTGCCGGGCTGCGGCGTGTTGAGCACCAGTTGCCGGGTCTGGAACGAAATCCGGTTGACGCCGTCGAAGCCGACCCTGGCGCTTGCACGCATGCTGGCCCAGTCGGCGGTGTAGAGCCCGTTTGCCTGCGTGGAGGCGGTCAGCGGACCGTCCATTTCCGCAATCAGGCTGTTGGGCGCGTAAAATTGCGCGGCGGAGCGCAACGCGCCCGTGCGTATGCTGATGCCGTCCCTGACGGCATAGGCGGAGACCGTGTCGCAGAAAATGCCGACGCGGAAGGGAAAGCCCTCGACGCGGCGATTGGCGCACTCGATTTCCCTGCCAGCGTCGTTCGAGTTGCGGATGAGGGCGCTGACCTCGTTGTCGAGCAGGCGCGCGCCGTGCGTCCAGGCGTAGTACCAGCCGACGCCGAGCGCCATGAGGAATACCGCCAAGCCCGCGATCCGGAACGTCCATCTGCGTTTGGCCGGCCTGGCGTTTTGCTTAGCATTGGCGGTCATGATAGAGCCTGTCGGCGTTTCCAGTTTTTCGCTGGCGGTTCCGGCACGAATGGCAAATCGGGCTCGCCTGCGAATCCTCCAGCCTCGCTTTATGGCACGATAACGGTCTTCATGCGGAATTTCTGGGTATTCGGCTACGGCTCGCTCATGTGGAATCCGGGCTTTCCTTCGGTGAGCCGTCGCGCAGCCGTTCTGCATGGCGCGCATCGTGCGCTGTGCGTCCATTCATGGGTGCATCGCGGTACGCAGGAACAGCCGGGCCTCGTGCTGGGGCTCGACCGGGGCGGTTCATGCCGGGGGGTCGCCTTCGAGATTGCGGCGGGCGATGGCGACGCGGTTCTTGGCTATCTGCGCGAGCGCGAACTGGTGACGAACGTCTATCGCGAAACATGGCGTTTGGTGCGTTTCGACAATGGCGAGAAGGCCGAGGCGGTGACCTATGTCGTCGACCGGAAACATGAGCAATATGCCGGGCGCATGGCGGACGACGCCGTCGCGTCGATCGTGCGCCGCGGCATGGGCCGGTCGGGCGCCAATATCGACTATGTCGCCAGCACGCTGGCCCATCTGCGTGAAGAGGGCATCCACGATCCGCATCTGGAAGCGATCGCGCGCCATCTCGAAGACTGAGCCGGATTGGGTTTGATTTCGAAGTTCCGGATGGGAATCCGGTTCCACCCCGGATCAGGTCCGGGGCTGGCATTTTCCTGAAGGTTCTCAGCCCGAAGCAGCGGCGAACTTGCGCGCCAGCGGCGGCGGATTGTCGCTTGCGGCGGCCTCGGCGATCAGATTCGCGGTGGCTGTCTCGATGCGGTTTTCCAGTTCGGCGGCAAATTCCTTCTTCGACAGGCCCGGCTCGATGACGGGGAGGAATTCCATGACGATGGTGCCGGGATAGAGCAGAAAGGACTTGCGCGGCCAGAACAGGCCGGAATTGACGGCGACGGGCAGGATGTTCGCGTCGAGCTCGTGGTAGAGATGGGTGATACCGTATTTGTAATGCGGCTCTGCACCGGCTGCCGTTCGCGTGCCTTCGGGGTAGATGATGATCTTGCGGCCTTCGCGGTACTGAACGTGCGCCTTGGCGGTCATGTCGGCCAGCGCCTGGCTGCCGCGCTTGCGATTGATGGCCACCACCTTCATCTTGGCCATGTACCAGCCAAACAGGGGAACGAACATCAGTTCGCGCTTGAGAATGTAGCTCGGATCATCGAGGAACAGCAGGCCGGTATAGGTTTCCCAGTTCGACTGATGCTTGGCGGCGACGATGAACGGGCGATCCTTCGGGATGTTCTCCAGCCCGCGGAACTCGTAACGCGAACCGATGCAGACATGCTGGACCCAGAGCAGGGATTTCGCCCACAGCCGCGGAATGTGCCAGGCGAATTGGCGCGGCAGGAAAAAGAAGATCGGTGTCCAGAAGATCATCTGGATCGCGTTCGCCAGATAGAAGGCGATGTTGAACAGAACGGAACGCAGGGCAATCACGGCATCTTCCGGGGGATGATGAAAATCGGCGGCGACCATAAAGCAATTCCGGCAAAAGTGGGAACCGGTTTTGCGGCCGCGATTGCGCGGGTGGGCATGGGGCGGAAGCGGGTGGCCCCGGAGGCCTGCTCTAGTTCCCTCCGGTGCTCGCCAGCGCGGCGTTGTCCGGACCGGGCTCAATGCGCAGGCGCAGCGCGGCGGCCAGGTATTTGACATATTCCAGCGCCGTCAGCCGCAGGGTCTGCGGATCGTCCAGCATGTCTTCGCCCGGCGAGGCGCCGTGCGTCACGAAATAGGGCGTGAAGCGGATGCCTGGCCCGTGATGGCGCATTTCCATGAGGCTGCGCGGCATGTGATAATCGCTGGTCACCACGATCAGGCTGGAGAAACCGTTTCGGCGCGCCCATTTGCCCGCTTCCTCCGCATTGCCGGCGGTGTCGAGGGCGGCGCGGTCGATGTCGACGCAACATTCGAACAATTCGGCCCGGCCGCCAACGGCATTGCGGATGGCGGTGGAGGTCGTACGCGGATGGACGCCGCTGATCAGCAGGCGCTTGCCCTTGCCCTCGGCCAGGAGGTCGAGCGCGGTGGCGACGCGCGCCTTGCCGCCGGTCAGCACGACAATGCCGTCGGCCGGCTCGACGGGGCCCGTATTCCTCACGGCGGTTATCTGGGATGAAAATTGCAGGAACCCGACCACGCCGGCGATCAGGACGAGAACAACCACGAACAGGACAGCGCGCGACACGCCATTGGCGAATCGCATCAACGGTCCCCTGCTGCGTTTGTGCCTGCTCATGTGCGCCCCTGGTTGCGATCACTTCGTTTCGGGCGATCCAGAGCATTATTAGCCGAATACGGCAGCCGGGAGGCAAGCAATCGTTGCGTTTGGTAAAGCGCGCGGATCAACGTCTGCGCGAATAGACTTCCAGCGAGCGAATTTGGGATTTGACGGCCATGCGCGAGGTTATCGCCGACAGAAGGATGAGTACGACGGAGACGGCGGCAATGCTGCCATAGCCGCGCCAGCCAAGGGTGAAGCTGCCGAAGAGGGCGGCGATCTGGTCGCCTTCCGGCCTTGCCCGGTTCCAGCTCGTCCAGAAGTTCAAACCCGCGAAGACCAGCACCGACATGACGCCTCCGGCGATGGCGCCCCGCGACGACAATAGCAGGAAATGACGCTGGAACTGGCCCGCGACATAGCCTGACGTGGCGCCCACGAAATGCAGGACCTCGATGATGTCGTGGCACTCCGCCATGGCACCGCGCGTGGCAAAGACGACGATCAGGACCGTAGCGGCAAGCACCAGCGCCAGGATCGACGAACCGAAGGCGATCGTCATCCAGGCCATGCGCGCCAGCCTTTCGTGCCAGGCACGGTGGTCGTCGAGGGTCGCGCCCGGCACCTTCTCCTCCAGCGCCTTGCGGATCGCATAGAAATCCGGGCTGGCGCCGTCCTTGACGGTTACCCGCAGCAGGCGCGGCACGGGCAGTTCGCTCAGGTCGGGATTGGCGCCCAGCCAGGGTTCGAGCAGACGCGCCGTGGAATCGTCGTCGAACGCGGTTACCCTCGATATGCCCTCGAATTCCAGAACGAGGCGGCTCGCCGCGCGTACGGTCTGGTCCATCTGGGGCTTGTCGAAGGGCTTGATCTGGATGGTCACTTCCCGCGAGACCTGCCGCTGCCACGACTGGGCGGTCTCGTCGACCACCGCGACGGCGCCGACGCACAGGCAGGCAAGAAAGGCCATGATCGCGATCACCGCCGACAGCGCCTGACCCGAAACGCTCTCGCGCGGGACGATGGCGCTGCCGCTTTTGAGGCGATAGCGCGAGCCAGAGCCGAGCAATTCCTCGCTGCCGGCTTCCTTTTCCGCCTGCGCACCGGGATCGGCGTTCCATCCGCCCTTCAGTTCAACCATGGGATCGCTCAATCATAGATCTGCAGACGTCCCTCGTTGAGGACGAGACGGCGCGCCTCGACCTGATCCATCAATCCGAGATCGTGCGTGGCGATCAGCACGGTGGTTCCGGCGCGATTGAGTTCGATGAACAGACGCAACAGGCGGCGTGCGAGCGGGGGATCGACATTGCCGGTCGGTTCGTCGGCGATGAGAACCGAAGGCTGGTCGATCAAGGCACGGGCGATGGCGACGCGCTGCTTCTCGCCGCCCGAAAGAACGGGAGGCAGGACATGCATGCGGTCGCCCAGACCCACCCAGCCGAGCAGGTCGGTGACGTCCTTGCGGTAGTCGGCCTCGGTCTTGCCACGCACCATCAGCGGCAGGGCGACGTTCTCATAGGTCGTGAGGTGATCGAGCAGGCGGAATTCCTGGAAGACCGGACCGATCTTGCGGCGCAGCGCCGGCATCTGTCTCGGCCGGATGGTGTTGGCGTCCTTGCCGAACAGCGAGATCAGGCCGCGCGTGGGCTTGAGCGCCAGCAGCATGAGGCGCAGCAGCGAGGTCTTGCCCGCGCCCGAGGGGCCGGTCAGGAACTGGAACGAGCCTGCCTCGACCCTGAAGCTCAGATCGCTCAGGATTTCCGGGCCGAGGCCGTAGCGTAAACCGACATTTTCGAACCGGATCAAGAAAGCCTCGCAAGGGTCGCCGCGCGACGCAGATCTATCGGCAGGGGAATAATGCGCACCCTGGGTTGGGCATGGTTAACAATGCATTAACACGTTTTCTGTACGCAATTGGGGCAAGTTTTCGATCCATGCGTATCGGCGCACCCGAAAGACCCGAGACAGAGACAGGCCATTGAACGCCATCGCGTCCAACTGCCCCAATTGCGAGTATTTGAAGCGCGGCGGCGGCACCCCGGCCGATCTCGGCAATGGCCTGTGGCGATGCGGGGATTGCGGCAATACCTGGCGCGAGATTGTCGTAACCCCGGCCTCCGCGGCAGGCGATTCGCCGGAAATTACTACTTCCGGCGTGGCAAGGCGAAGCAAATCTGGCGCGTCGTCGCGCAAGGCGCCAGAGGTCGAAATCCCGACCGGCACGGACAAACCGGCGCGGTCCGGGACGAATGCAAATGTTGCCCCGGACGTTGCGGGGGATGAGCCGCAGGACGCGGAGCCGGCCGATTTTGCCGATACGCTCGCCTTGCTGCGGCGCAAGGGCGCGGAGAGTGCGGGACCAACCGCCCCGCAACGCAAGAATGCGGGCTATGGCGCGGCATTCGGGGTGACGGCGGCAGCGGCGGCGGTGCTCGCCGGCTGGCTCGGCACGGCCGCCCTGGTTTCGCACTGGCCGGCCGCCGGCTCCTGGATTGCCGGACTTCGGCAACAGACCGGCGCGCTGGAACTGTCCGTGACCAGCGCCGACCGGATACCCGGCAGTGACGGAAGCGCGGTTCGCATCGGGGGGAGTATCACCAATCGCTCCAGCCAGCGCCAGATGCTCGATACGATCGAGATCGTGCTGACGGATGCCGGAGGTGGCGAGATGGGCGGCTGGCGCTTCCGCCCGGCGCTGCAATATCTCGAAGCGGGGCAATCCGTTCGGTTCACAAGCGCCAAGGGCAGCGTTCCCGCACTTGCGCTGGGCGTCGAAATCCGCTTTGCATCGGCAAGACAGAGAATCGCTTTTGGAATCAGTGCCGATGCCCATCGTCCGCAACAAGAAGATCGAGGTTCTGTACAGCGCCGAGCAGATCGCCGCGAGGAATCGTGAACTCGCCGAGGAGATCGCGCTTTCGGATCTGAAGAACCTGCTGGTCCTTTCGATCCTGAAGGGTTCGTTCGTCTTCGCCGCCGACCTGATCCGGGCGTTGCATACGGCGGGCCTTGCACCGGAAGTCGAGTTCATCTCGGTGTCGAGCTATGGCGCGGGCACGGTCGCAGGCGAACTGAAGCTCATTCGCGACATCGATACCGACGTGGCAGGCCGCGACGTCCTGCTGATCGACGATATCCTGGAATCGGGCAACACGCTGCGATTCACCCGGCAATTGATGCTGGATCGCGGCGCGCGCAAGGTGGCGATCGCGGTCCTGCTCGACAAGACGATGAAGCACAAGGGCGATATCGCCGCCGAACATGTGGGCTTCGACTGTCCGGATCATTTCGTCGTCGGTTATGGCATGGATGTCGGCCACGCCTTCCGCGAACTGCCCTTTGTGGGCGTCGTGATGGGAGACGCCTGAACGGGAGAGACGCCTGAACGGGCGAATCACTCGGGCTCGAGCAATCGCTCCAGATAGTCCTTCTCGATGCGCGGCGAGACCGGCTGCGAAAGCCGCTTGCGGATCGCCTCCATGATCTCCCTGGCGCGCTGCGCGTCGATTTCGCCGGGCACCTTGGTTGCCTCCGTGTCCTCGTAACCCTGGCTGCCTTCGCGGCGGCCCAGCGGATCGCGGCGGTTGCGGTCAAGCCCGCCGAACTGGCCCTGTCCGTCGCGGGGGCCGCCCTGCTGGCGGTCGCCTGCCATCTGCTGCATCATCGACTGGACGCCGCGTCTGAGCGCATCGAGCGCCTGGGCCTGATTGCCGGTTGCGTCGCCCGGCCGTCCCTGGCCGAGCCGTTTGCCGGCCTGGCCCATTTCACCCTCGGCCTCGCCGAATTGTTCGGAGGGATCGAGGCCCAAATCCTCGAGTTGCTTGCCAAGTTCGCCCAGTTGCTGCTGCAGCGCTTCCTGCTGCTCCTGCAGGCGCTTGAGCGCTTCGGCCAGTTCTTCCGGCGTCATCGGTTCGCCGTTCTGGTTCTGGCCCTGCTCGCCATTCCTGCTGTCGGGCCGGCCATCCTGATTCTGCTGTTCGAGCCTGTAGGTCTCGTCCATCAGTTCCTGCTGGCGACGCATCAGTTCAGACAGCTTGTCGAGCGCCTGATTCATCTGGTTGCCCTCGGCCTGGCGCTGCTGCATGTGACGGCCGGCGCGAAGATTGTCCATCATGCGCTGCAATTCGCTCAGCATCTGGCGGGCGGCGTCGCGCGAGCCGGAACGCGCGAGGTTTTCGATCTGGTCCA
The DNA here is from genome assembly GCA_020441855.1 of Nitratireductor sp. GTDB lineage: Bacteria > Pseudomonadota > Alphaproteobacteria > Rhizobiales > Rhizobiaceae > BOKV01. The sequence continues at coordinate 4,009 of JAGRLL010000186.1, read as the reverse complement.
TCATGCGCTCCAGATCGGACTGGCGCATCATGCGCATCATCTCGTTTTGCAGCAACGGGTTCTGCTGGAGCGGATTCTGCATCGCCTCGCGCGCCATCATCTGCATGAACTCGTCCATTGCCTTGCGCAATTCATCCATGAGTCTGGCGATTTCCTCGTCGCCGGCATTCTCCTCCAGCGCCTTGGACAAGGCTTCCTGCGCCTCGCGCAATTTGCGTTCGGCCTCGTTCATGTCGCCGAACTCGATGCCGAGCGCGGTCTCCCACAACAAATCGAGCACGTCGCGAAGCTGGTCGTCGTTGCGCGCGTCGACGATACGGCGATACGCGACGCGCATGGCCATGAAGGCGCCGGCATTGTCGATGAGTTCCGGCACGAGGGTGATCGCGTCGAGCATGTCGGCCACGCGGGAAGCCTGCCTGGCGTCCAGTGCCAGGATGCGGCGCTGCTCGATCAGGGCGAGCGCCAGCGAATTGGAGAAATTGCGGCCGGGCAGCACCATTTCGCGGGGCTCGCTCTGCCCCGTCTGGCCGGCATCGTCACGGGCCTTCAGCGTGAGCGTGACGCGGCTGCCGGCCCAGGGATGCTGGGTAAGGTCGCGATTGACGCGGGCCGTACCCGAGCGCGCGCGCTGGCGCGGCAGCGGCAGCAAGAGTTCGGGGGCCTCGACCAGCGGTCTCGCGGCCTCGTCATGCGGGCCCAGCGGACGGATCTCGCCCTCGGCATCGGTCACGCCATAATCGTCCTCGACCGAATAGGCGAGTTGCAACGAACCCGAAAGGGCCGTGCTCGGTTCCTCGGCGAATTCGATTCGGGGCGGCGCATCGGGGATGACCGCGATGTCCCACCGCGAAACCGGCTTGCCATGCGCGGTGAGCGCGAAGCTGCCGGATTTGTCGATCGTGTAGGTGAACTCGGTCTGGCGCGATTCGGCGGCCGTGGAAGCTTTTTGCACCGCGGGGCGCTGATCCGCTGCACCCGGCTCGATACGCGTGGCGATTGCCCGGTCGCCGTCCTGCGCGAAGGCCAATTCCACCTCGTCATTGCCGACGAAACGCAGAAAGAATTCACTGCCGGCGGGAACCTCGACCGTTTGCAGGGCATCGTCGGCCTGTCTGCCCGTCAGATAGATCGGCGGCCTTCTCGTATAGGCGGGCGGGCTGATCCAGGCGTCGAGACGCGTGCGCAGTTCGGCCGGGTCGACAGCGGGTCGGAAGGCGTCGCCGATGCTTCCGCCGGATGGGCCGAAGGAATAGCCAAGCGCGGTGAACGCCAGCAGCGCGACAAAGGCGCGAATGGCCCAAGGGTCGGTGCGATTGGCATCCGGGTTCGGCGCGCCGGCGGTCAGGCCCTTGAGGTTTTCGCCGATGCGGCGGCGGTGTTCGTTCCACAGCGCGCGGGAAAAGTCATCGTCGCCGCCGAGCGCGATGGCGTCGTCCAGCGCACTGATCGGCCGGTCTTCCAGATGCGAGGCTTTTTCGACGCGGCGCGAGATATCCCTTGCGGAGGGCAGTGCGAGATGACGCAGCCGCGCAAGCTGCCAGACGAAGAGCAGCGCGAAAGCGCCGACAAGCGCATATCTGCCGGCCACTGGCAGGAATTGCCAGACGCCGAACCAGGAAACCGTCAGGAAGGCCAGAGCGACAATCAGCGCGGGAACGATCAGCGGCCAGAAGCGCTCCCAGAACAGATCGGCGCCCGCCGCCCATCGAATCGTGCGCCAATCTCTCCGGCGCGACAGAACCGTACCGCCATCGGCGTTCGCTGGGTCGGATGAGCGCGTCAAGTGCACCTCTGCAACCGTTTACGGGCAAGCCATGTGGGTAAGCCTGCCATTGTTGACGTAAAGGTAGCACACAATCGGGCGAATTCGAGGGCAAGAGCGCCAGGTCGCTTAAAAGTGAGCGGCAATCCGCCTGGCTATCGCGGCCGGACGGTCCGGCGGGCAGGGCCCGCTTGGCGAACCGTCAGTCGAGCCAGTCGGGCACGCTGTCGAGGCCGATCAGCGCCTCGATGTCCTGTCGTGGCCGGATGATGTGGAACCGGTCGCCGTTGACCAGCACTTCCGGCACGAGCGGCCTGGAATTGTAGGTGCTTGCCTGCACTGCGCCATAGGCTCCCGCCGTACCGATCGCAAAGAGGTCGCCGGCATGCATTTGCGGCATTTCGCGTTCGCGCGCGATGAAGTCGCCGGTCTCGCAGACCGGACCGACGAGATCGGCGGTGATGAACGCATCGCCGGGCCGGGGCTCGGCAACCGGCATGATTTCGTGCCAGGCGTCGTAAAGGGTCGGCCGGATCAGGTCGTTCATTGCGGTGTCGGCGATGACGAAGTTCCTGTGGCCGGTTTGCTTGAAATAGATGACGCTGCCGACAAGAATGCCGGCATTGCCGACGATCAGGCGGCCCGGCTCGAAGATGATGCGGCAGTCCAGTGCCCGCACATGCTTCTTGACCACGTCGGCATACGCACCCGGATCGGGCGGCGGCATGTTGTCCCGGCGATAGGGGATGCCGAGGCCGCCACCGAGATCGACATGTTCGATGGTGTGGCCGTGGTCGCGCAATTGCCGGATCAGCCCTTCCAGGCGGGCAAAGGCCCTGTCGAAAGGCGCAAGATCGGTGATCTGGCTGCCGATATGCATGTCGATGCCCGAAACCTCGATGCCGGGCAATTGCGCTGCGCGGTCGTAGATGGCGAGGGCGTCGGCCCAGGGAATGCCGAACTTGTCTTCCTTCTTGCCGGTCGAGATCTTGGCATGGGTGCCGGCGTCGACGTCCGGGTTGATGCGGAAGGAAACGCGCGCGTTCCTGCCCGCAGCGACTGCGCGCGCCGACAGCAATTCAAGTTCGGGCAGCGATTCGATGTTGAAACACAGGATGTCGGCGGCAAGGCCGGCATCGAGTTCCTCCGCAGTCTTGCCGACGCCGGAAAACATGATCTTCCCGGAAGGCACACCGGCCTTGAGCGCGCGCGTCAGTTCGCCGCCCGACACAACGTCGGCGCCGCAGCCAAGCCGCGCCAACGTGGCGATGACCGCCTGGTTGGAATTGGCCTTCAGCGCATAGCAGACCAGCGAGGGAATGTCGGCAAAGGCGCCGGAGAAGACGTGATAATGACGCTCCAGCGTCGCGGTGGAATAGCAGTAGAACGGCGTTCCGACCGCGCGTGCGATGTCGGGTACCGCGACATCCTCGGCATAGAGTACGCCATCCCTGTATTCGAAGTGGTTCACCGCTTTGGTTCCCGACAAATAGCCGGTTCGCGGCCGGCGGGTTGCAGCGTTACTGGATCAGGGGATCGAGAACAAAGGGGCGGTCCACCGCATCTTCCTGCGGCTTGACGACGTTGCCCTGCTCGTCGGTGGTCAACACCCTGGCCGAAGGCGGTGGCTCCAGCCCGCCACGACGGCCGCAGCCGGAAACGGCCAGCCCGAAGGCAAGCACGGCCAGCAAGGTGACGGCAACCGGCAGACGGGTCAGGCTCATCGGTTTCTCCAGGGCGGAACGGAATGTTTCCAGCCGGTCCGAGTTATTCGACAGGCAAGAGGGAAAGTCAAACCTCGGAATCGCCTTTGCCTTCCTCGGCAAGCCTTTTGCGCCAATAGTGTGCCTGAGCAATCACGTTCTGCGGTGCGGTGCCGCCGAAGCTGGTGCGGCTGGCAACCGATTTCTCAACGGTCAGGACATCGAAAACGCCTTCACCGATGCGTGCATCGATGGTTGTGAAATCGTCGGCCGTCAATTCGGCCAGGCCACAATTCCTCGATTCGGCAAGCGCCACGGCGCGCCCTGAAATGTGATGGGCCTCGCGGAAGGGAATGTTCGCCTCGCGCACCAGCCAGTCGGCCAGGTCGGTGGCGGTCGAAAAGCCGGAACCGGCCGCAGCCTTCATCGATGCCGCGTTGACGGTCAGGTCGGCGACCATGCCAGTCATGGCGCGGATGGCGAGTTCGAGGTTTTCGGCGGCGTCGAAAACGGCCTCCTTGTCCTCCTGCATGTCCTTGGA
>JAGRLL010000185.1:1598-27550 GCA_020441855.1 Nitratireductor sp. | reverse complement strand
TGCGCCTGGTTCCAGCCGAAATCGTCGCGCGGGCCGACATAGACGGCGCCGAGCGTGACGGGCGATTGGGCCCGGGCGAGGCTGAAAGGCAGGGCCGAGGCTGCAAGACCGGCGGCGCCGGCTTTCAGAATTGAACGACGTGATAGGGTTGGTTTGCTCATGTCAGGCTCCAGCGGCTTGGGTTCCTTGCCGGCGTGGGGGCCCCACGGCCGGTCCTTTTCCGGGAAGAGGCAAAGCCCGTGCCACTCCCGCATGCTTCGACGGACAGCGCATCGCCGCCCACAAATTTCCGGTTTTGCCGGCTTGCGCCCGCTCCGGAGACGAACTTCGCCAGCCCATTTCCTGGGCAGAGTCCGGAAACTGATCGTTTTTCGGGCATCGCCTTACGTCCCCGCTTGCATCGAAGCCTTGCCCGCCGCCTGGCCGAGCCCTGATTTCTCGTAGGTCGGCGACAGCCGGCTGAGCAGGAATTCGTCACCCCGGATCGGCGCGTAGCGCGCCGGGCGCTCCGGCGTCGCGCAGCCGGGCAGACAGGCGATGTCGGCTTGCGGATTGGGGTCGAGAAAGAAGGCGATGGAATAGCGCTCGCGGCCGGCCGGGCTGACGACGCGGTGTGGCGTCGAGACGTAGATGTCGTTGGTCCAGCGCATCAGGCAGTCGCCGATATTGCAAACGAACGCACCCGGCACGTGCGGCGCGTCGAGCCACTCGCCTGAGCGGGTGCGCACCTGCAACCCGCCGACAGCGTCGGTCGCCAGCAGCGTGATGCAGCCATAATCTGTATGTTCGCCCGCGCCGAGCTGGCCTGCCTCGGTGCGCGCCGGCGCCGGGGGATAGTGCAGCAGGCGCAGGATCGCCATCGGCCTGTCGATCTTGTCCTCGAAGAAGCCGGGCGCCAAACCGAGATCGGCCGCGAACGCCCTGTGGATCGATCGCCCGAGCGCATGGCAGGCGTCGAAATACGCGAGCATGGTTTCGCGGAATCCGCTCATTTCCGGCCACACATTGGCGGCGCGGAACATCTGCCCGGCGAGAAGTTCGGGGTCGTCGGCCGGCAATTCAAGACCGATATTGAAGGCTTCCTTCAGATCGGCCGGCATGTTCGGGTCGAGCGATTCGCCCTGCATCGGAATGTAGCCGCGATTGCTCGACGCGTCGTAGAGCGCTTCCTTCTTGACCGCCTCGTCCTGGCCGAAGAAACCTGCGGACGCCTCGAAGGCGGCACTCATCAGTTCGGCGGGAACGGTATGGTTGGCGACATAGAAGAAGCCGATCTCGCGGCAGGCCCTGCCGATTTCGACGGCGACCTTTGCATTGCCTGCCACCTTGTCCGTCGAGAGCGCCGAGACGTCGATGATCGGGATGGTACCGCTCACTGGACCGCCGCCTCCTGCTTTTGCAACGTCGCCATGTAGGCGCGCCAGCCGCCGTGTCCGGTGATGTCGGCACCGCCTTGCGTGCCGAGGCTTTCGCACAGAAAGCCCTTCACGGAGGTGCCGTCGTCGAGTTCGACCGTGCCGATCGACAGCGGCGCGGGAATGCCGGCCATGAAGCCGCCGACCTCCCGCTTCGGCATCGACCAGATTTCCAGATCGATGGCCGCACCGCCCTCCTCCTGGCGCACCAGCCCGGGGCGATAAGGCGGGCCGCCAGCAAGTGCATAGAAGCGATAATCGGATGAGGTTCTTGCGGCCCGCACGAAGCGCGCGCCGCGCGAGGTCAGTTCATGATTGAGCGGCAGGCCGGACATGTGCGCGCCACAAACCGCAATCGCGAACTCGTTCCCCGACGACGAAGCGGCAGGCGAACCGGCCGCCAGCCGTCCCCTTGCCGGGCGAGGCCATGCCGTCGCACCCAGCGCGCCAGCCTCCACCGCACCCGCGAGGCTCGCGCACAGCGCATCCTCGCCGGCCTTTGCAAGAAAGGTAACGCTGCCCGGCCTGCCGTCGCTTCTCCCGCCCGTGGGGACGGCGATACCGGCAAGGTCCAGCAGGTTGACGAAATTGGTGTAGGTGCCAAGCATCGAATTCGGCCCGATCGGGTCGGCCGCGATCTCCTCCATCGAAACGAAGCGCGGGATGGTCGGCACGCACAGCGCATCGATGTTCGCCAGCATGTCCTCGCATTCGCGCCGCAGCGCCTTCAGCCGGTACATGCCCTCGAATGCATCGACGGCGGAAAGCTTCAGCCCCGGTTCGAGAATTGCCCGTGTGGTCTCGTGCAGCGTTTCGGGTTTTTCGGTCAGCCGCGACCCCACGGCGGCGACGCGTTCGGCTACCCAGGCGCCCTCGTAGAGCATGGCGGCGACGGCGTAGAACGGCGTGAAGTCCAGTTCGAAGATTTCGGCGCCCTGTTCTTCCAGCACCGACAGGCTTTCGCGGAAAGCCGCCTTCTGCGCCTCGTCTCCGAACGTTCTGAGCGTCGCCGCGTCTGGCACGCCTATCGTCACACCCTTCGTCGGGACATGCGGCATCTTCCTTGCGAACTTGCGGGAATAGGCGTCGCGCGCATCGAACCCCGTCACGGCGTCAAATGCCGCCCATGCATCGTCGACCGTCAGGGCGAAGATCGATACCGTGTCGAGTGTCCGGCACGCCGGCACGACACCGCTTGCCGACAACGCCCCCAGCGTCGGTTTGAGACCGACAATGCCGTTCAGCGCGGCGGGTACGCGCCCGGAGCCGGCAGTGTCGGTCCCCAGCGCGAACGCGACGATGCCGCTTGCCACCGCGACAGCCGACCCGGAAGACGAGCCGCCCGGCACGATTGTCTCGTCGAGCGCGTTGCGCGGGACTGGAAAGGGTGTGCGCACACCGACAAGGCCGGTTGCGAACTGGTCGAGATTGGTCTTTCCGATGACGATCGCGCCGGCGGCCTTGAGCCTGGCCACGACAAAGGCATCGGCTTTGGCATCGTAGGCGAAATCCGGGCAGGCAGCTGTCGTCGGCATGCCGGCAACGTCGATATTGTCTTTCACCGCAAACGGAATGCCCCAAAGGGGCCGCCCGCCGGGCGAGCCGAGACTTTGCGCATGGGCCAGCGCCTGTTCGCGCGCTTCATGGATAAAAATACCCTTGTCGCCTGTCGCATCCAGCCGGCGAAAAACCTCCGCGACAACCTGCTCCGGCCGCAAGCCTTCGCCATAGGCGCGGCCGAGCGCTTCGATCGTAAAAGGGAGGTCTTCGATTTTCGCCTGCACTGTCTTCGCCAACCCGCTCTGCAAATCCGGTCAGGACCGCTGCCGGCTTCGGGATCGCTGACGACTTGGGACCGTCGATGACCTGGCCGGACGCATTGGGATCTGCCGTAAAAGCCAGCTTGCAGCTTTTTTGCGTTGGCGAGAATTGCTATGAATTCACCGTTGCGGTACAAAAAATGCACCATCCTTTGCCCCTCTTATTCCGGCGACAGCAGGGCTGACCTTTGCGCCATTTGAAGACTTTTCGGCTGATCGAGGCGGTTGCCCGCGCCGGGTCAATGCGCAAGGCGGCCGGCGACATGAACATCACGGCGTCGGCCCTGGTGCGCCGCATCAACCGCTTCGAAAAGGAATTCGGCGCGGAAATCTTCGAGCGCCTGCCCGGCGGCGTACGGCTCAACCCGGCCGGCGAACTGGTGCTGCATCATTACCGCGCCACAAGGTCCGACCTGTCGCGCGTGCAAAGCCAGGTGGCCGACCTCGCCGGCGAGCGGCGCGGCCACGTCTCCATCGGCTGCTCGCAGGCGCTGATCCCCTATTTCCTGCCACGCGAGATCGCGAGATACCGCGGCGACCACCCCGGCGTCACCTTCTCGGTCAATGTGCGCGACCGCGCCCAGGCCGAGCACGAGCTGGCAAGCTATTCGAGCGATCTGGCGCTGGTTTTCGAACCGGTCTACCTCGTCGATTTCGAGGTCGTTCACGTCATCCCGCAGACGGTCAACGTCGTCATGCGCGCCGACCACCCGCTGGCATCCAAGGCGGAACTGCGCCTGCGCGATTGCCTCGACACACCGCATGTCGCGCCTTCGGCCAAATACGGTGTGCGCCATTTGCTGGATTTCGCCGCGCGCCGCAGCACGCGCGCCGTCTCTCCGCTGGTCGAAACCGAGAGCTTCGAACTGATCCGGCACTACGTGACCTACGAGAACGTTATCGGCTTCCAGATCCCGATCGGCCTGCGCGACCCGGGCGACGGCTCGATCGTGTTTCGGCCGATCTCCGAGCGCGACCTGCCGCCGGGAAACCTCATCCTTGGCCAGATGCGCGGACGTACGCTGCCGGTTGCCTCCGCCCGCTTCGCCATGCAGCTCGCCACCGCGCTGAAGGATTACGACGCCGCCATTCGCCGCTGACGCTGGCAATTGCGCTTCGCGTTTACACCATGGGCGAATTGTCGGAGAATTCGGCGAACAGGATTCCGGCACGATCCCGCCACGATCTCAATGCGATCCCCAACGCAATCAACGACAGGGTCGCTATCCGTCGACCGGCCATCATTCGAGGAAGGCAATGCCGCAAGGGCAAAGCGCACTGCACGCCGCCATCGATGCGGTTCTGGGAAACAGCCCGCCCCGTGCGGGCGCCTTCATCGTCACGCTCTACGGCGATGTCGTCGTGCCGCGGGGCGGCAATCTGTGGATCGGAAACGTCATCGACACCTGCGCGCGCGCAGGCATCAGCGAGAGCCTCGTGCGCACCTCCGTGTCGCGCCTCGTCGCCAATGCCACGCTGGTCGGCGAGCGCCACGGCAAGCGCAGCTTCTACCGGCTCGGCCCGCAAGCAATGCGCGAATTCGATGCCGCCGCCGAACGCATCTACGCCCGCCACATCCATGCCGATGCAGGGGAATGGACTTTCGCGCAATTCCCGCGCGACTGCCTCAAGGCCCCGGCGGTCGAACGGCTGCAACGGGCGGGCTTCGCGCTGACGGGAGGCGAACTTGCCGTCGCGCCCGGCGCGCCACACATTCCGCCGAAGCTCGATTGCGGCGAGCCGGCCCTGGTCTTTCGCGCGCGTCTGGAGATGGATAATCGATCCGCCCTGCAACACTTCGCCGCCACGCATTGGCCGCTCGACGAATTGGCGAGCGCCTATCGCGCATTCATCGACAGCGTGAAACCGCTGAACGGGATCGAGCCTGACGACGACGGAGCCGCAAGCCTCGTCGCCCGGCTGCTGCTGGTCCACGAATTCCGCCGCGTCGTGTTGACCGATCCCGGCCTCCCGGCAGAGGCATTGCCCGATACCTGGCCCGGCCGCGAGGCACGAAAGATTTTCGCCACCGTCTACAAGGCATGCTCGCCGCGGGCCGACCACTGGATCGATGCCCGGTTCGTCGATGTCGAGGGGCCGATCCGTCCCGTCGGCGAGACGCTGGCACACCGCGCGGCATCCGTCTCGCCCTGAACTGCCCGGACTTGGAGGTCTGCGCGCCGGACAAACATTACAGAATTTACGAAAATGACTATTGATTTGTGATGTTATGATTGTTATTGTTGACCGTACGGTCGGCGATAGTGTGTCTGTCGATCCGCCGGGAGGAGACGGCAATGTACGCGCAGATGGTCAAGACGGACGCCGACCGCGTCAAGAGTCTCGATGAGATGGAGCCTGTCGAGCGCGCCTTTCAGCAGCGCATCGATGCCGGCGAAAAGATCGAGCCGAAGGAGTGGATGCCGGAGGGCTACCGCAAGACACTGGTGCGCCAGATCAGCCAGCATGCCCATTCCGAGGTTGTCGGCCAACTGCCCGAAGGCAACTGGATCACGCGCGCACCCACCCTCGAAAGGAAGGCGATCCTGCTCGCCAAGGTGCAGGACGAAGCGGGCCACGGCCTCTATCTCTATTGCGCCGCCGAGACGCTCGGCGTCTCCCGCGACGACCTTTACGAACAATTGCTTGCCGGTCGTGCCAAATATTCCTCGATCTTCAACTATCCGACGCTGACCTGGGCCGATATCGGCGCCATCGGCTGGCTGGTCGACGGCGCGGCGATCATGAACCAGGTGCAATTGCAGAAGACTTCCTATGGCCCCTATTCACGCGCCATGATCCGCATCTGCAAGGAGGAGAGCTTCCACCAGCGCCAGGGCTACGAGATCATGTCCGTGCTGGCATCCGGGACCGAGGAACAGAAGGCCATGGCGCAGGATGCCCTGGACCGGTGGTGGTGGCCCAGCCTCATGATGTTCGGGCCCAACGACGCCGACAGCGCGCATTCCGCCGAGAGCATGAAGTGGAAGATCAAGCGCGAGAGCAACGATGAGCTCCGCCAGCGCTTCGTGGACCGCACCGTGCAGCAGGCCGAGACCATCGGCCTCACCGTGCCCGATCCCGACCTGAAGTGGAACGAGGAGCGCGGGCACTACGACTTCGGGCCCATCGACTGGGACGAGTTCTGGAACGTGGTGAAGGGCAACGGCCCCTGCAACCGCGACCGGATGAAGGCCCGCCGCGAAGCCCACGAGAACGGACGCTGGGTGCGCGAGGCCGCGGCCGCGCACGCCGCCAAGAAGGCCGCCCGCAAGACCGCCGCCTGACCACCACGAACCACCGGACCCCAATGAGCAACGACAACGAAAAGGACTGGCCCCTCTGGGAGGTCTTCATCCANNGCTGATGATGTTCGGCCCCTCCGACGAGGCATCCGTCCATTCGGCCCAGTCCATGGCATGGAAGATCAAGATCCTGTCGAACGACGAATTGCGCCAGCGCTTTGTCGACCAGACGGTGCCGCAAGCCGAGTTCATCGGCCTCAAGGTTCCCGATCCCGATCTCAAGTGGAACGAGGAGCGCCAGGCCCACGATTTCGGCGAGATCGACTGGGACGAGTTCTTCCAGGTGCTTGCCGGCAATGGTCCGTGCAACCGCGAACGCATGGCCGCGCGCACGAAGGCATGGGAGGACGGCGCCTGGTTCCGCGAGGCGCTGACCGCGCATGCCGACAAGGCCGCCAAACGCAAGGCGACCCGGCCAATCGCGGCGGAATAGAACGCCACCGCACAGCAAGGGAGCGAGACAGATGTCCAGCGACTGGCCTCTCTGGGAGGTTTTCATCCGCGGCCAGCACGGCCTCAACCACCGCCATGTCGGCAGCCTGCACGCGCCCGACGCCGAACTCGCCATCAAGCACGCGCGCGACGTCTATACGCGGCGCAACGAGGGCGTCAGCATCTGGGTGGTCAGGTCGAACGACATCACCGCTTCGGCGCCCGGCGACAAGGGGCCGCTGTTCGACCCGTCGAACTCGAAGGTCTATCGTCACCCGACCTTCTACGACATCCCCGACGACGTGGGACACATGTGATGACCGCGATCGTCGTGGAAGGTTGCGATCTGCGCCTCGAATTCCTGTTGCGCATGGGCGACAATTGCCTGGTGCTCGGCCATCGCCTGTCGGAATGGTGCGGCCATACCCCGGTACTGGAAGAAGACATCGCCATCGCCAACGTATCGCTCGACCTTGTCGGCCAGACGCAGCTCTGGCTCGGTCTTGCGGGCGAGGTCGAGGAAAAGGGCCACAGTGCCGACAATCTCGCCTATCTGCGTGACGCTGGCGGCTTCCGCAATTTCCTGCTGGTCGAGCAGCCGAACGGTTCATACGGCCAGACCCTGATGCGGCAATTCCTGTTCGACGCATGGCACTATTTCATGCTGCGCCGGCTCGAACATTCCTCCGACAAGCGTATCGCCGAAATCGCCGAGAAGGCGGTCAAGGAAGTGACCTACCATCTCGAGCGCTCGACCGATCTGGTCATCCGCCTTGGTGACGGTACGCCCGAAAGCCGCGCCTTCATGCAGGAAGCGCTGGAAATGCTGTGGCCCTATACCGGTCAGATGTTCGATGCCGACAGCTTGGACGATGCGGCTATCGCCTCCGGCCTGATGCCCGACCTGGCCGATATCCGCCCCGACTGGGATACACAGGTCAACCGCGTGCTGAAAGCGGCGACGCTGCAAGTCCCTAAGGAAGCCTGGCTGCACAAGGTCGGCGCGCGCAGCGTCCACACCGAACATCTGGGCTACATCCTCGCCGACATGCAATTCCTGCAGCGCAGCTATCCCGGCGCGACCTGGTAACGGTCATGGGCGAAACCGCGATCCATCCGTCAATCGACGAGATCTGGACCTGGCTCGGTGAGGTGCCCGATCCCGAGATACCGGTGATCTCGCTGGTCGATCTCGGCATCATCCGCAATGTCGAATGGCAGAACGGTCGCCTGGTCGTCACCGTGACGCCGACCTATTCCGGTTGCCCCGCGACGAGCTTGATCAATTTCGAGATCGAGAAGGCATTGCGTGACCATGGCATCGCCGATCTGGAACTCAAGCGCCAGCTTTCGCCCGCCTGGACCACCGACTGGATCAGTGCGGAAGGCATGGACAAGCTGCGCGAGTACGGCATCGCGCCACCCTTGCGCGACGACGGCGAAAACGTCGCCTGCCCGCGCTGCGGCTCGCGAGATACCGAGCGCATCAGCCAGTTCGGTTCCACGCCCTGCAAGGCGAACTGGCGCTGCAGGGCGTGTCTCGAACCCTTCGAACGCTTCAAGTGCCACTGAGGAAAACAAGATGGCGCGATTTTTCCCGCTCAATGTCACCGATGTCCGCCGCGAAACGCGCGACGCCGTGGTCGTCACGCTGGCACCACGCGAAGAGGACAAGGACAGGTTTGGCTACATGCAGGGCCAGTACCTGACCTTCCGCCGTGATTTCGACGGCGAGGAGTTGCGCCGCTCCTACTCGATCTGCGCCGGCCTCGACGAAGACATGCTGCGCGTCGGCATCAAGCATATCGACGGCGGTTGCTTTTCGGGCTGGGCCAACGCCGAACTCAAGGCCGGCGACGTGCTGGAAGCCATGCCGCCCATGGGCTCTTTTCACGCCCCGCTCGATGCGGAAGCGAAAAAGACCTATCTCGCCTTTGCCGGCGGCAGCGGCATCACCCCGGTCCTGTCTATCATCAAGACGGTGCTCGCGCGCGAACAGCACTCGGATATCACGCTCGTCTACGGCAATCGCTCGGTCGCCTCGATCATGTTCCGCGAGGAACTGGAGGATCTCAAGAACACTCATCTCGGCCGTTTCAACATCATCCATGTGCTGGAAAACGAGGCGCAGGAGATCGACCTGTTCTCCGGCCGGATCGACCAGAAGAAATGCCGGCTTCTGTTCGACGGCTGGATCGACATCGGGGCGGTCGACATGGCCTTCATCTGCGGTCCCGAACCGATGATGCTCGCCATCGCCGCCGTCTTGCGCGAGCACGGCCTGCGCGACGACCAGATCAAGTTTGAACTCTTCGCTTCCGCGCCGCGCCCGAACCGCGCCCAGCGCGCTCCCGCCAAGACGGCTGGCACCGACGAGGGCGCCGCCGACAACAACAAGATCTGTCAGGCGACCATCACGCTGGACGGCACCACCAAGACCATCGAGATGCCGTCGTCCGGACAGTCCGTGCTGCAGGCGGCACTCGCCGCCGACATCGATGCACCGCATGCCTGCACGGCTGGCGTGTGCTCGACCTGCCGCGCGCTGGTGCTGGAGGGCGAGGTCGAAATGCAGACCAATCACGCGCTCGACGATTACGAGGTCGATCGCGGCTATGTGCTGACCTGCCAATGTTATCCGCTGTCGGACAGGGTCGTTGTCGACTACGACCAGTGAGCCGCCAATCCCACGGGAGGAAGTCGCCGTGAGCGACGAGATGACGATCCAGTCCTATCTTGAGCAGGGCGGCAAGCTGTCCTCGCCGGAAAACGCGCCGGCGCGCTATCGCGGCGAGTTGATGCGGCTGATGGCGAGTTTCGTCGACAGCGAACTGGCCGGATCGGCCGGCTTCGCCGATTGCATCAATAACGGCCCCGGCATCGCCGAGCGCATTGCAGCCTCGCGCATCGTGCTCGAAAAACTCGACCATGGCGAGCGTGTGCTGAAGATCATGGGCGATTTCGGCGCCGACACCGTGCGCTATGCCAGCCATCACCCCTGGACGCAACGCATGGCGCGCGACGCCGATATCGGCGCCTCGCGCCAGGGCGACGACATGCGCCTCAACGTCTTCCACTACCCGATCGAGGGCTGGACCGACGCCGTCACCATGAACGTGCTGATGGGCACCGCCGTGACCATCCAGCTCGAGGAACTGGCCGGCATTTCCTACCAGCCGCTGGCCGAACAGTTCCGCGCGATCCTGCCGCGCGAGCGCCGCCACGCCGAACTCGGCATCGAGGGCCTGCGCAAGCTGTGGGCCGAAGAAACCGGGAGACCGGCAGTCAAAGCCTCGCTCGCCTATTGGACGCCACGCGTCGCCGCAAGCTTCGGTCGTGCCGGCTCGAAGCGTTTCGACGCGCTGAAACGATTCGGCCTGCGCTCGAGAACCAATGACGCGCTGCTTTCTGAATGGCGCGGCAAGACGGATGAAGTGCTCGCGGAACTGGGCATCGCCGCCTGACAGGCCTCGGATACATAACCCTTGAACTGACGGGAACAGGGACATGAATGTTGCAGCGGGCAAACCCCGGAACCTCGAGAGTTACGTGCATGGCGAATGGGTGACGGGCGCCGGCGACGGCACTGTTCTGCTCGATGCGGCAACGGGAGCGCCGATCGCGATCACCGACACGACCGGGGTCGATTTCGCCGCTTCCCTCGCCCATGCGCGCGACAAGGGCGGCCCGGTGCTGCGCGCCATGACCTTTCACCAGCGCGCGCTGATCCTGAAAGCCCTTGCCGCGAAACTCATGGAGCATAAGGAGGAGTTCTACGCCCTGTCGGCGGCAACGGGAGCGACGCGCGGCGACGGCTGGATCGATATCGAAGGCGGCATCGGCACACTGTTCTCCTATGCCTCGCTCGGCCGTCGCGAATTGCCCAATACGAAATGGCTGTGCGACGGCAATCCCGAAGCCCTGTCGCGCGACGACACGTTCGCCGCCCAGCACATCCTCTCGCCGCTGGAAGGCGCGGCCATTCACATCAACGCCTTCAACTTCCCCTGCTGGGGCATGCTGGAGAAATTCGCGCCAACCTTCCTCGCCGGGATGCCGGCGATCATCAAGCCGGCGAGCCAGACCGCCTATCTGACCGAATTGATGGTCCGCCGCATGATCGAGACAGGATTGCTGCCGGAAGGCTCGCTTCAGCTCGTTGCCGGCTCGCTCGGCGACATGCTCGACCACGTTACCTGCCAGGACATCGTCACCTTCACCGGTTCGGCGGCGACCGGGCGCATGCTCAAGACGCACAGGGCCATCGTCGACAATTCGGTGCGCTTCACCATGGAGGCCGACAGCCTCAACGCCGCCATCCTCGGCGCCGATGCCGGCCCCGGTACGCCGGAATTCGACCTGTTTGTGCGCGAGGTCGCGCGCGAAATGACCGTCAAGGCTGGCCAGAAGTGCACTGCGATCCGGCGCGCCATCGTTCCGCGGCAACATGTCGACGCCGTTATTGCTGCACTCGGCGACCGGCTCGGCCAGGTCGCGACCGGCGATCCACGCGACGAGAATGTGCGCATGGGTCCGCTGGCAAGCACCCGGCAGCGCGACGAGGTCCGCGACCGCATCGCCAAACTGGCGCGCGAAGCCGAGATCGTCTGCGGCGATCCGCTGGCAGCCTCGACCGTTTCGGGCGACGCCGAGGCAGGCGCCTTCCTCAACCCCGTTTTGATGCTTTGCCGCGAACCCGGTCGCGCCAACGCGGTGCACGATGTCGAAGCCTTCGGCCCGGTCGCGACCGTCATGCCCTATGAGACAGCGGACGAGGCGGTGGCGCTGGCGAGACGCGGGCGCGGCTGCCTCGTCTCCTCGCTGTTCACCCACGATAGCGACATCGCTGCCGAAATCGCCCACGGACTGGCGCCCTGGCACGGCCGCGTACTGGTCTCAAACCGGGTGAGCGCCAAATCCTCGACGGGCCACGGCTCACCCCTGCCCACCCTGCTGCACGGCGGACCGGGCCGCGCCGGCGGCGGCGAGGAACTGGGCGGCGTCCGCGCGGTCGGCCATTACATGCAGCGCACCGCGCTGCAGGGGCCGCCGGAAATGATCGCGCGCATTGCCGGGCGCTGGCTCAAGGGCGCGCCGGTCCGCCATGGCGTCCATCCATTCCGCAAGACCGCCAGCGAACTGGAGATCGGTGACCAGCTCGTCACCGAATCTCGCGTGGTCACACTCGACGACATCGAGCACTTCGCCCGTTTCACCGGCGACACCTTCTATGCGCACATGGACGAGGAAGCCGCCGCCGCCAACCCGTTCTTCGACGGGCGCGTCGCGCATGGCTACCTGATCGTATCCTTCGCGGCCGGACTGTTCGTGCAGCCCGATCCCGGCCCGGTGCTAGCCAATTTCGGCATCGATCACCTGCGTTTCATGAAGCCGGTCAACCCGGACGATTGCCTGCAGGTGACGCTGACCTGCAAGGAGATCAATCCGCGCGAGGCGGACGTCTATGCCGAGGTTCGCTGGGACACGACCGTAACCAACCAGAACGGCGAGGTCGTCGCCCAGTACGACGTGCTCACCCTGGTCGCGAAGAACTGGTCCGCCGAAAGGGGCTCGTTCGGGGATTGATCGGAAGCCTGGATCAGGCGATCGACTTCAGACCGCCGAGGAAGAGCCTGGTCACCATATCCGCGTACTCGTCGCGGCTGATCGGGCCGTCGTCGCGGAACCACAGATAGACCCAGTTGAGCATGCCGAACAGCGACATGGTCGCCGGCATCGCGAGCGGCCTGTCGGCGTCGAGCCTCGGATCGATTTCCTTCAGCACAGAGGAGAAGCGTTTGACGATCCGCCGTTCGATCGACTGGATCTCCGCCGCAAGCGCGTCCGGCAGCGTGCCGGCGATGTTGAGCTGCACCTTGTGCTGGTTGTCGGCGTCACGATAATTCTCGAGCACCTCGTGGATGAGTATCCTGAGCCGCTCCTCCGGCTTCACCTCCGGCCGGTCGGCGGCTTCCAGCGCCTCGTCCAACTCGGCCAGGTGCGTGCGCACGATGTCGAAGATCAGCGCGTCCTTGGATTCGTAATAATGATAGAGCAGCGGCTTGGAGATGTCGCATTGCTTGGCGATAAGCGACATCGACGCCTTGTCCATGCCGTGTTCGGCGAAAACGGCGGCGGCGCTTTCCAGAATGGAGCGCTGCTTGTCCTCGTAATCGTTTGCCCGCGTTCTCGCCATCTGCTCCGCCCGTCTATTCTTTCGGCCGGTTGTCGACCACGCGCCTCGCCTTGCCGAGCGAACGCTCCACGCTGCCCGGTTCGCCGACTTCGATCCCCGTCGAAATGCCGATCACGCTCTTGATGTGATGGGCAAGTTCGCGCGCGGCCGATTTCCGCGCCTCTGCACCGACAGAGGGAGCGGCCGCTTCGACGTGAACGATCATGGCGTCCATGCGCCCCTCGCGCACCAATTCGATCTGGAAATGCGGCGACAGGCCGACGCATTTCAGCACCTGCTCCTCTATCTGCGTCGGGAACACGTTGACGCCGCGCAGGATGATCATGTCGTCGGAGCGGCCAGTGATCTTTTCGATGCGGCGCATCGACCGCGCCGTGCCGGGAAGGATGCGCGTCAGATCCCTCGTGCGGTAGCGGATCATCGGCTGCGCTTCCTTCGTCAGCGAGGTGAAGACGAGTTCGCCATACTCGCCGTCCGGGAGCACCGCTCCCGTCTCCGGATCGATGATCTCGGGATAGAAATGGTCCTCCCAGACGTGCAGCCCGTCCTTCGTTTCAACGCATTCATTGGCGACGCCCGGACCGATGATCTCCGACAGGCCGTAAATGTCGACGGCATGCATGTCGAAGGTGCGCTCGATCTCCTCGCGCACGGAATTGGTCCACGGCTCCGCGCCGAAAATGCCGACCGCGAGCGAACTCGCCGCCGGGTCGAGGCCCTGGCGGCGGAACTCGTCGAGAATCGACAACATGTAGGACGGCGTCACCATGATGATGCGCGGCTTGAAGTCGTTGATCAGCGTCACCTGGCGCTCGGTCATGCCGCCCGAAACAGGGATGATCGTGCAGCCAAGCTTCTCCGCGCCATAATGGGCGCCGAGACCGCCGGTAAACAGGCCATAGCCGTAGGCGCAATGCAGCATGTCGCCGGCCCGTCCGCCCGAAGCGCGGATCGAGCGCGCCACCACGCTGGCCCAGACATCGAGATCGCCCTTGGTGTAGCCGACGACGGTCGGCTTTCCGGTCGTGCCCGACGAAGCGTGGACGCGCGCGATCCTGTCCATCGGCACGGCGTACATGCCGAAGGGATAATTGTCGCGCAGATCGCCCTTCACGGTGAAGGGGAATTTTGCGAGATCCGTCAGGTCCCTGAGGTCGGAAGGATGGACGCCTGCCTTCTCGAAACGCTTGCGATAGAATGGCGAGTTCTCGTAGGCATGGCCAAGCGTCCAGCGCATGCGCTCAAGCTGCAACGCGGAAATCTCGTCGCGCGTGGCGGTTTCGATCGGCTCCAGATCGCCGGGCCGGGGTGACAGGTCTTCCATTGCTTTTCCTCCACGAAACGCGCACCCGGGGGCGCGCGGATCAAAAGCCTCTCCCGGCCTATGCGGACGCCCCGTCTCCCAGAAGCGTGCCTTTCACGCTGCGCGAATGCCCGCGAAACTCGGCGACCGTTTCACCGTTCTGATTGGTGATTTTCACGTCGTAGATGCCGCTGCGCCCGCGCCGCTGTACCTCCTGCGCCGTCGCCGTCAGCCGGTCGCCCTCGAAGGCCGGTGCGAGGAAGGTGACGGAGCAGTGCTGCGCGACGGTGCGCTGGTCGTAGGTGTTGCAGGCAAAGGCGAAGGCGGAATCGGCGAGCACGAACATATAGCCGCCATGGCATGTCTTGTGGCCGTTGGTCATTCGGCTGTCGATGCTCATCTCGATAACCGCCTGCCCCGGAGCGACATGCGTCAGCTCCATGCCGAGTTGCTGCGAGGCGTTGTCGTCGCGCCACATGATCTCGGCGCAGGCCTTCGCCATTTCCTTCGCATTCATTTCGTCGGCAGTACTCATGTGCAGCGTTCCGGTTCGGTGAAATGCCTTTGAATACCTGTTTGCCTTTGAAGACTCACTTGCCTTTGAAGACCGGGGGCCGCTTGTCCATGAAGGCCGCCACCCCTTCGGAATAGTCGTCGCTTCGGCCGGCCTCGCGCTGGAAATCACGCTCCAGATCGAGCTGTTCGTCGAGCGAGTTCGTGGCGGCAGCGTGGATGGCCAGCTTGGTCAGTGCCAGCCCGCGCGTCGGCCCCGCGGCGAACTGCTTCGCCAGCGCATTCGCCTCAGCCATCAGCGCCTCGTCGTCGATCGCCTTCCAGATCATGCCCCATTGCGCCGCGGTGACGGCGTCGACGGGTTCGGCGGTCATCGCCAGGCCCTTGGCGCGCGCCTCGCCCAACAGCCGCGCCAGCGACCAAGTGCCGCCCGAATCGGGCACCAGCCCGATCTTTGCGAATGCCTGGATGAATTTCGCCGATTTCGCCGCCAGCACGATATCGCAGGCAAGCGCGATATTGGCGCCCGCGCCCGCCGCGACGCCGTTGACGGCGCACACGACCGGCATTTCGAGCGCGCGGATCAGCCTCACGACGGGATTGTAACAGGCCTCGATCGTCGCGCCGAGATCGGGCTTGCCGGTCATCTTGCGCGGATCGCGGTCGCCCAGATCCTGCCCGGCGCAAAACCCGCGCCCCGCACCCGTGATCAGCACCGCGCGCACGCTCGAACCCGATTGCGCCAGCTTCAGCGCCGCGATGAATGCCTCGCCCATTTCGGCGTTGAAGGCATTGAGCCGGCCCGGCCTGTTCAGCGTGATGGTGAGGACTCCCTCGTCCTCGCGAACCAGCAATGTTTCGGACTGCGTCCCGTCGGATTGCGACACTTCCCATCCTCCTCAAGGACCCATGAACCGGCCCGGCGCGGCGTGTGTCCGCGCCGCGACAATTGCTTGGCATAGACCGACCGGTAAGTCAATTATAGACGCTGCAAGACGAATGCCCGGTGCGCCAACCGGCAAGTATTGAAGCGTCCGAGCGCGCCCTCAAGCGATCGTCAACGTCGTGCCGCACGCCAGCAATTCGTCCGTGATCTCTTGCGGCGGCGTCCGGTCTGACACGAGTTCGTTGATGCCATCGAGCTTGCAAACCTGCACAAGGCCACGCCTGCCGAACTTGGTGTGATCGGTCACCGCGACCTTGCGTTCGCCGCGCGACAGCACCATCCGGGCGAATTCGCTTTCCTCCAGATCGAAGTCCATGATGCCCGAGGCGCTGACCGCGCCGGCGGATATCACCGCGTGGACCACGGCGAAGTTGGAGACGAATTCGACCGCCGAAGCGCCGAACGCCGCGCCGGAATCGCTGCGCAATTCGCCTCCCGCCATGTAGACGCGGTTGCCGTTGACCGTAGCCAGCGTACGGGCGATGTCGGAGGAATTGGTGACCACGGTCAGCTGGCGGTGGCCCAGCAATTCGCGCGCCAGATAGCTGGTAGTCGTGCCGGTGTCGAGCATGACGGAATCGCCGTCGCGGATAGTGGTGGCCATGGCGCGGGCGATCGCGCGCTTGGCATCGGCCTGCTCGCGCATGCGCTTGTCGAACGGCGCTTCGCCGACAATGGAAGGCAGGCTGATCGCGCCGTGCATCTTCACCACGGCGCCGTTTCGCGTGAGCGGCTTGACGTCGCGGCGCACCGTTTCCAGTGACACGCCCAGCCGCTGGGCCAGACTGGCAATGGTCACCGTGCCCTCGTCCTGAAGCACGCGCAATATCTCGCCGTGACGCTTGGAATGGTTCATGCCGCCTCCGCGCAACCAGACTTGCCCGATATTGTCCGTTTCTAGGGCATCATCGTGCCCGTTGTGGTGATTTACAAGGCAAATCGGGCAGAATCACATAAAATGCCACACGAGCGCGTTGACAAGCTTCGGATTGTCGCGTGACATTGGCGCGTGCGGCGGCCGCACAGGACCGCTGCACGTCAGGACAATAACAGAGGGTGAGCAGGAGGCTCGACATGATCCCAGGAACACGCATTGTGACAATTGCCGCCGCGGCTCTCGCCCTGTCGGCATCCGTCGCGCTGACATCGGCGCGCGCCGACGATTCGCCCGACCCGATCAAGCTGACGCTGCACGACTGGACCGGCCAGCTCATCACCACCCATCTCATGGGCGAAGTACTGAAGAAAGCCGGAAACAGCGTCGAATATGTCCAGGCCGACTATCTGGCGCAATTCGCCGGACTGAAGACCGGCGACCTCGACGTCGCGATGGAGATCTGGGCAACCACGGGCCAGGAAGCCATGGACAAGTCCGTCGCCACCGGCAAGGTCGAGAATTTCGGCGAGACCGGCATGCTGGCCAAGGAAGAGTGGTGGTTCCCCGAATACATGAAGGAAAAGTGCCCCGGCCTGCCCAATTGGGAAGCGCTGAAGGACGAAGCCTGCGCCGAAGCCTTTTCCACGGCGGAAACCGCACCGAAGGGCCGTTATTTGAGCGGACCTGTGACCTGGGGCGGCTTTGACGAGGAACGCGTCGAGGCGCTCGACCTGCCGTTCGAAGTCGTGCATGCCGGCACCGATGCCGCGCTCTTCGCCGAACTGGAATCCGCCTATCAGCGCAAGGCGCCGATCATGCTGTGGATCTACGCGCCGCACTGGGCGCCGGCCAAGTACAAGGGCGAATGGGTCGAGTTCCCCGAATATTCGTCCGAGTGCTACAACGATCCGAAAGCCGGCCTCAATCCCGATCTCGCCTATGATTGCGGCAAGCCGTTCGGCCCGATCTGGAAGGTCGGCTGGTCAGGCGTGAAGGACAAGTGGCCGAAGGCCTATGCCGCCATCAAGGCTTTCAACATCAACAACGAGGAGATGGGCGCGATGATCACCGACGTCGATCTCAACGGCAAGTCCGTCGACGATGTGGTTGCCGCGTGGATGGATGCCAACGAGGCCCGCTGGAAAGAGTGGGTGAAGTAAGCGGCACGCGTTCCGCCTGACAATCGATGCCGCCATTGGCCAGAAATAAGTGCCGTGGCGGCATCGCTCCGTGATCTTGCCTCGCGCGGCCGTCGCCATGCCCGACATGGACAGGCAGCGTCCGCCTGCACCCAACCGGAAACGCTCCTGCGGCCATGACCACAGCCAATCCCGAGATCGCCAGCCCCAAACTGGCCAGCCCCAAATTGGTTTGCCGCGACGTCTGGAAGATTTTCGGCGCCGGCGCCAGCGAGCTGTTGCGCTCGAGCGGCGGCAACCCCTCGAGCGAGGAGCTTGCGCGCCATCATCTCGTGGGCGCCGTGCGGCATGTCGATCTGGAAGTTCGCGAGGGCGAGAACTTCGTCATCATGGGGCTTTCGGGCTCCGGCAAGTCGACCCTGGTGAGGTGCCTGTCGCGCCTGATCGAACCGACCTCGGGTGAAATTCTGTTCAACGGCGAAGACCTGCTCACCGCCTCCGACGCACGGATGATCGAAATCCGTCGCCACCGTATGGGCATGGTGTTCCAGCATTTCGCGCTGCTGCCGCATCTGACCGTGCTCGCCAATGTCGCCTTCCCGCTGGAAGTGCAGGGCATTCGCCGGGAAGAACGCGAGGCGCGCGCGCGGCGGATGATCGAACTGGTCGGCCTGTCCGGCAAGGAGGGCTTTTTCCCCCGCGAATTGTCGGGCGGCCAGCAGCAGCGCGTGGGCATTGCCCGCTCGCTCGCCGTCGAGCCGGAATTGTGGTTTCTGGACGAACCCTTCTCCGCGCTCGATCCGCTGATCCGCCGCGAAATGCAGGACGAGTTCATGCGGCTTCAATCGGTGCTGAAGAAGACGATCGTCTTCATCACCCACGATTTCGACGAAGCGATCAGGCTGGCCGACCGCATTGCCATCATGAAGGACGGCGCGATCGTTCAGGCAGATACGCCCGAAAACATCGTGATGGCGCCGGCAACCGATTATGTCGCCGAATTCACGCGCAACGTTCCAAAGGCGAAGGTGATCAGGGTCGCCTCGGTGATGAAGCCCGCCGGAAAACGCCTCCCCACGAACGCCGGCGAAACGGCGGTTTCGGCGGGACAGGCAATCGCCGACGTGGCAATTCGTTTTGCCGACGGCGCGCAGGTGCTGCGCGTGGAAAATGCGCAGGCAGAGACGGTCGGCGCGCTTCACCGCAATGACGTCATCGACATCATGATGCGTGGTTAGGGCCATGGCAGAGCCGGCTACCTCGCTCGAACCGCTGACCCCGAACGAAGACAAGCCGGCGCGGCACGTTTCGCTGGCGGGCATGGCCGGCTGGGCGATCGTGCTGGCCGCCTTTGTCGTGCTGTGGCAGTTCGGGGGCAAGCCGCTTGAATGGGCCTTCGACTATCCGCGCGGCTGGCAGATACCGGCCAGACGCTGGATCGGCGACGGCATGTCCTGGCTGGTCAACGATGCCACTTTCGGCCTGTTCACCTTCACCGGTCTCACCCGCTTCATTGCCGACGTGATCGAGGCGCCCTATCGCCTGGTACTCAGCCTGCTCGCGACGGGAGCGTTGTCGGGCGTGGGATCGAGCGCGGTTCAGGTCCTGCCTCCCCTTTCCTGGATCGCCGTCATCGCCATCGTGACCCTCATGGGCTACCGGGCCGGCGGCCGGCAGCTCGCCCTCCTGGCCGGTGGCTGCTTTTTCCTGCTCGCCGCCTTCGGCCAGTGGCAGAGCGCCATGACGACGCTTGCCTCCATCCTGGTCGCCGTGCCGATCGGGGTCGGCGGCGGCCTGCTGCTGGGCATTGCCGCCTGGCGCTGGCCGGCTTTCGAGCTGGCGCTCAAGCCGCTGCTCGACCTGATGCAGACCATGCCCGTCTTCGCCTATCTGGTGCCGATCCTGTTTCTCTTCGGCTTCGGTCCGACGGCGGCAATCGTCGCCACCCTCGTCTATGCCATGCCGCCCATGACGCGCATCACCATCCTGTCGCTCAACGGCGTGCCGTCCGAGATCCGCGATCTGGGAAACATGGTCGGCTGCACGCGCCGCCAGATGACATGGCGCGTCATGGTGCCTTCGGCCAAGGACGGGCTGATGGTCGGCGTCAACCAGGTCATCATGCTGGCGCTGAACATGGTGATCATCGCCTCGATGATCGGCGCGGGAGGCCTCGGCTTCGACGTCTTGTCGGCGCTGCGCCGGCTCGATATCGGGGCAGGTCTTGAATCGGGCCTTGCCATCGTGGCGCTGGCAATCGCGCTCGACCGGTTGAGCCAGGCCTTCGCCCATCGCCAGCCCCATCATGTCACCGGCCGCGACACGCCGATCGCGCGCCATCCCTATGTGTCCGCCGCACTCGCCTTCGTCCTCGTCACGGCGCTTGTCGGTCTCGTCCTGCCGTTCGTGCAGACATTCCCCGATGCCTACCGGCTGTCTACCGGCACGTTCTTCTCGCGCGTGGTCGAGTGGATCAACATCAATTTCTTCGACACGCTCGAAGCGGTGAAGAACGCCCTGCTGCTCAACGTGCTCATACCCTTCAAGCGCTTTCTGGTCGGCTTGCCCTGGCTGGGCGTGGTCACCCTGCTGGGCTTCGCCGGCTGGCGGCTGGGCGGCTTGAAACTCGCGGCGCTGGTCTCCGCGCTGGCTTTCCTCATCGCCGCCACCGGCCAATGGGAAAAGGCGATGATCACCGTCTATCTTTGCGGCATCTCGGTCGTGATGGCGGCATTGATCGGCATGCCCATCGGCATCCTGTCGGCCGAGCGCAGACGCCTGTGGCGCTGGGTGCAAGTCGTCATCGACACGCTTCAGACCCTGCCCTCCTTCGTCTATCTGATGCCCGTCGTGATGCTTTTCCGCGTCGGAGATTTCACGGCGATGATCGCCGTCGTCGCCTACGCGATCGCGCCCGCCATCCGTTATACCGCGCTTGGCGTGCGCCGGGTCGACCCGCGCGTCGTCGAGGCCGGGCGCGCGATGGGCTGCACGCCCTGGCAATTGCTGACCAAGATCAAGCTCAAGCTGGCGCTGCCCGAGATCATGCTCGGCATCAACCAGACCGTCATGCTGGCGATCTCGATGCTGGTCATCACCGCGCTGGTGGGCACGCGCGACCTCGGACAGGAAGTCTACATTGCGCTCGCCAAGGCCGATACCGGTCGCGGCCTCGTGGCCGGCCTCGCTGTCGCCTTCATCGCCATCATTACCGACCGCCTGATTTCCGCCGGAGCCGCGCGAACCAGGGCACGCCTCGGTCTGGCCTGACGGGGTCGGAGCGAACACGAGAGGAACGCGACCATGCAAGCGCTTGAAAGGCGGCGGAGGGTTTCATGAAAGAGGCGCAGGAGAAGATCTCCACCCTGCCCTGCTGGACGGGCGCAATTTCCGTGGAGCCGCTCACGGGCGGCCTGTCGAACGAGAGCTGGCTGGTCTCCGACGCAGCCGGCAGGCATGTCGTGCGATTTGGCAGGGACTACCTGTTCCACCATGTCATCCGCGACCGGGAGATATCCGTCGCGCGCGCGGCGCACGAAGCCGGCTTCGCCCCGAAGGTCGAATATGCCGAACCGGGCGTCATGGTCTCGGCCTTCCTCGAAGCGCGCACCTGGACGGAAGCCGACATGCGCGCCCAGCCCGAGCGTATCGCCCGTCTGCTGCACGACTTCCACCACAAGATGCCGGCGGAGATATCCGGACCCGGATTTATCTTCTGGGTTTTCCATGTCATCCGCGACTACGCGCGCACCATCAGGCAGGGCGGCAGCAGCCATGCGGGCGATCTGCCGCGCTATCTGGCATTGGCCGCCAAACTTGAGCAGGCGCAAACGCCCCTGCCGATCGTCTTCGGCCACAACGACCTTCTTCCCGGAAACTTCCTCGACGATGGCAAGCGGCTCTGGCTGATCGATTTCGAATATGCCGGCTTCAACACCGCGATGTTCGACCTTGCCGGCGCGGCGTCGAATTCCGGAATGGACGACGCCACGTCGCAGCTTTTGCTGTCATCCTATTTTGGCGGCAAGGCCGATCCCGCGCTGCTGCGCTCCTTCGACGCCATGCAATGCGCTTCGCTGTTGCGCGAGGCGATGTGGGCAATGGTGTCCGAACTGCATCTCAACGCGCCCGGCGTCGATTACGAGGCTTATACGCGCGAAAACCTCGCGCGGCTTGCCAGCGCGCTCGACCGCTATCGCTCCAAACACGGAAAGACTTCATCATGACGCTCCCCGCGCAGGCCCAGATCGTCGTCATCGGCGGCGGCATCATCGGATGCTCCACGGCCTACCATCTGGCCAGGGACCACAAGGCCGATGTGGTGTTGCTGGAACAGGGGCAGCTGACATCCGGCTCGACCTGGCATGCGGCCGGCCTCGTCGGCCAGCTGCGCTCGTCCGCCTCGATCACGCGCGTCCTGAAATATTCCGTCGATTTGTACAAGAAACTCGACGAGGAAACGGGACTGGCAACCGGTTGGAAGATGACCGGCTGCCTGCGGCTCGCGACCAACCAGGACCGTTGGACGGAATATCGCCGCCTCGCCACCACCGCGCGTTCGTTCGGCATGGAGATGCATCTCCTCTCGCCGGACGAGGTCAAGGCGATGTGGCCGCTGATGGACACGTCCGACCTCGTGGGCGCGAGCTGGCTGCCGACCGACGGCCAGGCGAGCCCGTCCGACATCACCCAGTCGCTCGCCAGGGGCGCGCGCATCCATGGCGCGAAGATCCACGAGAAGGTTCGGGTCACCGGTTTCGAGATGGACGGCACCACGATCGTCAAGGTGAAGACCGACAAGGGCGACATCGCCTGCGAGAAGGTCGTCAATTGCGCCGGGCAATGGGCGCGCCAGGTCGGCGACATGGCCGGCATCAACGTGCCGCTGCAACCGGTCAAGCACCAGTACATCATCACCGAGAAGATACCGGGGCTGGCAGCCGACGCACCGACCATCCGCGATCCCGACCGGCGCACCTATTTCAAGGAGGAAGTCGGTGGCCTCGTGATGGGCGGTTACGAGCCCAATCCGCAGCCATGGACAACCGGAGACGTGCCGGACGACTGGGAGTTCCGGCTGTTCGACGACGATTTCGACCATTTCGAACAGCACATGGAACAGGCGATGGTTCGCGTTCCGGCGCTGGCCGAAGCCGGCGTCAAGCAGATGATCAACGGGCCGGAGAGCTTCACCCCCGACGGCAATTTCATCCTCGGCGCGGCCCCCGAATGCGCCAACATGTATGTCGGCGCCGGCTTCAACGCCTTCGGCATCGCATCGGGCGGCGGCGCCGGCTGGGTGCTCGCCGAATGGGTGGTGTCGGGCGAGGCGCCGCTCGATTTGTGGGTTGTCGACATCCGCCGCTTCTCGGCCATGCACCGCAACCGCCAATGGGTCTGCGACCGCACGCTCGAAGCCTATGGCAAGCATTACACGATCGGCTTCCCGCACGAGGAATATGAAAGCGGCCGGCCACATATCGTCTCGCCGCTCTACGAAAGGCTTGGGGCGCACCGGGCCGTGTTCGGCTCCAAGCTCGGCTGGGAACGGCCCAACTGGTTCGCGCCGCAGGACATGGAGGCGAAGGACGTCTATTCCATGGGCCGGCAGAACTGGTTCGGCCCGGTTGGCGGCGAGCACGAGCACGTACGCGAGAAGGTCGGTATCTTCGACCAGTCGTCCTTCGCCAAATACGAACTGACCGGGCCGGACGCGTTGAAGGCGCTGGACTGGATCTGCGCCAACGACATCTCCAAACCGGTCGGCCGCCTGACCTATACCCAGTTGCTCAACTCTCGTGGCGGCATCGAGGCCGACCTGACCGTGGCGCGGATCGCCGAGGACACATTCTACATCGTTACCGGCACCGGCTTCCGCACCCATGATTTCGCCTGGATCGCGGACCACATTCCGGCAGGCAGCGACGCCAGGCTGACCGACATCACCGAGAATTGGGGCACGCTGTCGCTGATGGGTCCTGCCGCCCGCGACGTGCTGGCGAAAGTGACGGATGCCGACGTCTCCAACGAGGCCTTCCCCTTCGCCCATGTCCGCGAAATAGGCATCGCCGGCCACACGGTGCGCGCATTGCGGGTCACCTATGTCGGCGAACTGGGCTGGGAACTGCATGTGCCGATTGCCGTGACCGGAGAGGTCTTCGACGCGCTGATGGAAGCAGGCAAGGCGGAAGGGATCAGGCCAGTCGGCTACCGCGCACTGGAAAGCCTGCGTCTGGAAAAGGGCTACCGCGCCTGGTCTTCCGACATCACGCCGAACGACACGCCCTTCGAGGCGGGGCTGGGCTGGGCCGTGAAACTGAGGAAGAATACCGATTTCATGGGCCGCAAGGCGCTGGAAGCAAAGGCGGGCCAGCCGCTCGCCAAGCGGCTCGCCGGCTTCATGCTCGACGACCCGGACGTCGTTCTGGTCGGCCGCGAGACGATCCTGCGCAATGGCGAACCGGTCGGCTACCTCACCTCGGGCGGATACGGCTACACGATCGGCAAGAGCGTCGGCTATGGCTATGTCCGCAACGCGGATGGCGTCAGTGACGAATTCCTCGCCTCGGGCGATTACGAACTCGTCGTCGCCAATGAGCGCGTGCCGGCAAACCTGGGCATGGAAGCGTTCTTCGATCCCTCCAACGCCAGGGTAAAGGCGTAGACGGCCAACCGCCCGTCACACCCTGACGAGCGCGACCGCCAGACTGGGTATGGTGCCGGTCTCGCCGGGCATGGAGACATAGGGTTCGGTCAATTCGGCGGTGCGAACGCGTTGCGCCGCCTTCAGTTCCTCGACCTTCGCGGCGACGCCCCCGTCCCAAAGCGTCGTCTTGACGGTCAGCACGATCACTCCGCCCGGTCGCGTGATGCGCACCAGTTCGTCCAGTCCCTCCGCCCCGACATGGCCGGTCGTGAAGACGCCCGCCGAGACGATGCCGGCGAAATGACCATCGCCGAAGGGCAACGCCCCGCCAAGCGCCAGCCGGTGATAGGCCTGATAGGCACCCTTTCGGGCGGCGACATCGAGCATGCCTTGTGAAATGTCGAGCGCCTCCACCTCGCGATAGCCGATAATGCCGAGCCATTCGCCGATGAGCCCGGTTCCAGCACCTGCGTCGAGCAGGGGCCCGGCACCCTTCGGCAGATGGCGCGCCAGCAGCGCAAGGCAGATGCTCGGGTGACGATAGCCGGCTTTCGCCATCTCCTCGTCATAGGTGCCCGCCCAACGGTCGTAGAGCGCGGCGACTTCGTCGGCGCCCTTCGCATCGTAGACGGCGCCGAGATGGCCATCGTGCCCGTTTTCACTCATGATTTTCCGCCCTTGAACACGCGAACGCACCGCATTTGATTGTCGCGCGACAATAGCATTCGCGTCCAATTTGTGAAAGATTTCAAAGCTCCAAGGACGAGGGGAATCAACGCATGACAGACGAAAGACTTGCGCGCGCGACATTGGCCGCCATTGCGGGTCTCGATGGAAACACGGAACCGGTCGAGCGCCTTGGCGGACTGACCAATCTCGTCTTCCGCGCGGGAGAATACTGCCTGCGCATTCCCGGAAAAGGCACGGAGGAATACATCAACCGCGCCAACGAGGCCGTCGCGGCGAAGGAAGCAGCCGGGGCCGGCGTCAGCCCGCCCGTACTGCACTTTGACGACACGACGGGCGTGATGGTAACCCGCTTCGTCGAAGGCGCGGTGACAATGACACCGGGCAATTTCCGCACCCGCGCCGGCTCGCCGGGACGCGCCGGCAAGGCTTTCCGCAAATTGCATGTCTCCGGTGTGGCATTCCCGTTCCGCTTCGAGCTTTTCTCAATGATCGACGACTATCTGGGCATCCTATCGACCAAGGATGTCGAATTGCCCGACGGCTATCATGACGTGGTGCGCGAGGCGGAAGCGGTGCGCAAAGCGCTCGCCGCGAACCCGGTTGAGCCCGTCGCCTGCCATTGCGATCCTCTGTGCGAGAACTTCCTCGATACCGGCGAGCGCATGTGGAT
>JAGRLL010000185.1:0-1580 GCA_020441855.1 Nitratireductor sp. | reverse complement strand
GCATGAACGATCCGATGTGGGACCTGGGCGATCTGTCGGTGGAAGGCGGCTTTTCCGACGCCCAGGACGAGGAGATGCTCACTGCCTATTTCGATGGCGAGGCCACCGCCGCAGACCGCGGACGCATGGTCATCTACAAGGCGATGTGCGACCTGCTCTGGACGCTGTGGGGCCTGATACAGCTTGCCAATGACAATCCGGCAGAAGACTTCCGCGCCTATGCCGACGGGCGGTTCGCTCGCTGCAAGGCGTTGATGGGCTCGGCCGAATTCAACCGTCATATCCAGGCGATCTGAAAGCCGGAAGGCAATCATCGCAATTGGAGCGCGGGATCGCTGGTCCCGACGGCATTACCCTCGGACGAGCGGCTGAGCGGTATTCGGAAACCTGATATCAACCGGCGGACCTTGCCCTTGAATACGACCGGCTTTCGGCCAGGTTTCGCGGTCAATCAAGCGGAGAACTGCAAACCATGCCTGCACATGCCAATTGTGATCTTGCCAATTTCGTGGATGGCGAATGGCTCGACGCCGACGGGCGTGAAGATGAGGAAGTCGTCAATCCAGCGACCGGTGAAACCCTGGCCGTGCTTCCGCATGCCAGCGAGGCCGATCTTGAGCGCGCCACCGCCGCTGCCGCCCGCATGTTACCGCAATGGCACAGCGCGCCGGCCTTCGAGCGCTCGAAAGTGCTGCGCAAGGCGGCCGATCTCCTTCGCGAACGCGTCGAACGCATCGCCACCTCGATGACCCTGGAGCAGGGCAAGACAATCGCCGAATCGCGTATGGAGATACTCGCTTCCGCCGACGTCATCGACTGGAGCGCGGAGGGAGCGAGGCGCACCTGTGGCCGCGTCATTCCCGAACGACATTCCCGGCTCGACGACAGGACAAGTGGCAATGGTCGAAGATACCCTGATCGCCGCTGCAACGGGCCGCTCCCCCGGAAAATCAAGTTTGCGAACATCTGTGCCGCGGGTTCATTGCCGATCCGGTCAAGCGATCTGCTTCCCCAGTCCGCGCGCGCCTGTCTCAGATCGACCATTCAACGGCGGGCAGGATCTCGGCACTACAGACACCGAAACCGATCCTGCCACCATCGACGACGCAATGGCCCGACAGCGTGACCCGGTCTCCATCCATCAGGAAGCGACGTTCTTCCGCACCGATGCGCAGGGGCTTGGCACCGTTTGACGTACGTTCCATGAGGCACCCCGCACTGTCGGGTGAAGGCCCGGAAACCGTGCCGCTTCCCAAAAGATCCCCGACACGCATGCGGCAGCCGGAAAGGGCATGATGGGCCAGTTGCTGCGCCGGTGAATAGTAGAGATGGCGTGCATTGGTATCGGTGACGACCGTGCTTCGACCAGCCTGGGTCGTCAGTTCGGCCTGCAAGCGGATATCGTGGAACTCGGGCTGCGCTTCATGAAGATAGGGAAACAGCGCTGTGTCGCGTTCGGGCGCGGGCGCATGCGCGCCTGACAGCGCCTCGCGCATGACAATCCAGGGACTGACGGAGGTCGCGAAGGCCTTGCCCTGAAACGGTCCCAGAGGCTGGTATTCCCAGGCCTGGATGTCGCG
>JAGRLL010000184.1 GCA_020441855.1 Nitratireductor sp. | reverse complement strand
TGCTCTCCCGCTGAGCTACACGCCCTTGTAGAAGGTAAGTCGGGAATGGTCCGAAACCTGTCCGGGCCATGAGCCGGCGATAGACCACACTCGCGCGCTATTCGTCAACCGCTTTTGTCGCCGTTTCGAACGACCGCTGTTTCCGGGGTCAGGCGGCCGCCAGCATCTTTTCCACTTCGTCCACGAGATCGCGCAGGTGGAAGGGCTTCGACAGCACCTTGGCATCCTTCGGCGCGTTGGAATCGGGGTTGAGTGCGACTGCGGCAAACCCGGTAATGAACATGACCTTGAGGTCCGGATCGATCTCGGTCGCGCGGCGCGCCAGTTCGATGCCGTCCATTTCGGGCATAACGATATCGGTGAGCAACAGCGAAAACGGTTCTTCCCGCAGCCGGTCATAGGCACTCGCGCCATTGTCGAAGGCGATCACCGAATAGCCGGCCTTCGCCAGCGCCTTTTCGAGAAAACGGCGCATGTCGTTGTCGTCTTCGGCAAGCAGGATTTTCTTCATCCCACGCTCCACGTCCCAGTCTCAGCTGCACCCAATCGCAAACTAATCTAAGCCACAAACAGGGTAAACACTTGGTGAAAATTGGTTTCCGCCGGACAATGGCGCACAGGTCCGGCAATTGGCGCGATGGACAGCTAGCGCGCAAGCTGCCAGACTGAAAGGCCATTGTCCGCCAAAAGCACCAATGTCCACCGCGATGGACCGACACGCATAACCGATGATGAACGATCGGCAAAGGAAGCAATGCCCGAATTTCACGACGCACAACAACAAGGGGAGGCCGCACAGCCGTTCAAGGTTCTGCAGCCGGCCGCACAGACCGTTCCCTTTGTCTTCAATGCGCCGCATTCGGGTCGCGACTACCCGCCCGACTTTCTTGCCGCCATCCGGCTCGACCGGCATACCGTGCGCAAATCGGAGGATTTCCTCGTCGACCGCATTTTCGAGCCGGTGATCGAACTCGGCGCGCCGCTGCTGGTTGCCAACTTTCCCCGTGCCTATCTCGACGTCAATCGCGAACCCTACGAACTCGATCCAAGAATGTTCGACGGCCCGCTGCCCGCCTTCGCCAATACCCGCTCGCTCCGGGTGGCCGGCGGTCTGGGCACGATCGCGCGGATTGTCTCCGAAACCGAGGAGATCTACGCGCACCGCCTCGATGTCGGCGAGGTAATGTCGCGTATCGAAAGGCTGTACAAGCCTTACCATGGCGCCTTGCGCCATCTGCTGGCGCGCACCCATGTCGCCTTCGGTCACGCCGTTCTGGTCGATTGCCACTCCATGCCGTCGACGCGCGACGGCGCCCTGCACCGCGCCCGCCCGGACTTCATCCTCGGCGACCGTTACGGCACGAGCTGCGCCCAGCAGATCGTCTGGGCCGCCTACGAATTCCTGAACGAACTGGGTTACGACGTGGAGATCAACAAGCCCTATGCCGGCGGATTCATCACCGAGCATTACGGCCGGCCCGACAATGGCATTCACGCCCTGCAGATCGAGATCAATCGCGGCCTCTACATGAACGAATCGACACTGGAGACGACCGGAAACTACGAAACGCTGGTCGAGGACATCACCGCGTTCGTTACCCGTTTCCTGACCATCCCGTCGGCCGGCCTTTCAGGCAGCCAGCCACTCGCCGCCGAATAGGCAGCGCGATCATCCTGCATGCATGGGATAAAAAAAGACCGCACACGGAGTGCGGTCGAAGTCTGGGAGGAAACGCCCAAGGAGGGCAGCGATATTCGCATATCGCACTGCACAATATATATTGCACTGCAAAATTTGCAAGCCTCTTTACACCTGCGGTGCCATTCTGTGTAAAACGGCGGACCTGCCTGACGAATCCGTTCCGGCCATCGACGCACCGAGGATTGCTCCATGCTTGACGAAATCGAGCCGTTGCTGCGCGAATTGTGCGCAGTCGCCGCGCGCGAGACCATGCCGCGTTTTCGCATGCGGCTTGACGTCGACAACAAGGAAGACGGTTCCAACGGGTTCGACCCGGTCACCGAGGCCGACCGGGAGGCCGAACGGGCAATCCGGCGCTATCTGGCCGAACATTGCCCCGACCACGGCATCCTCGGCGAGGAAGAGGCGCCGTTGAACCCGGACGCGGAATATTGCTGGCATATCGATCCCGTGGACGGCACGCGCGCCTTCATCTGCGGCCTGCCTTCCTGGGGCACGCTGATCGGGCTGGCGCGCGAAGGCAAGGCCATTGCCGGCGTCATGCATCAGCCCTTCACCGGCGAGATGTTTCTCGCCGACGGCGAAACGACGTGGGCGATCCGCGGCGACGAACGCAAGGCGCTGTCGACCAGCGGCATCACAGAGCTTGGCGACGCCAAGCTGATGACGACGACGCCCTTCCTGTTCGCCGACGACATCATCGATGGCTATCGCAATCTGGAAGCACGGGTGCGTCTCGCGCGTTACGGCTTCGATTGCTACGCCTACGCCATGGTGGCGGCCGGCCATATCGACCTCGTGGTCGAATCGAGCCTCAAATCCTACGATATCGCCGCGCTGATCCCGGTCATCGAGCAGGCGGGCGGTGTCGTCACCACCTGGACGGGCGAAAATGCGATCAGCGGCGGTTCGATCGTTGCCGCGGCAACACCGTCGCTGCACCAGGCCGCACTGGAATTGCTCGACAGGAACTGAGCTTCGGGTCTGGCCTCAGCTCACATTGCCGGGCAGGAATGCCTTGATCGCGGCCATCGCCTGCTCGCGCAGAACGTCGCGCTCCTGCAGGATTTCGTGCTTCGAGCCTGCCACCTGTACGGCCCGGCCCGAGCGCAGGCGCTTGCCGTAATCCTCGATCGCGCGGTTCGAGACGACCGTATCGCTGCCGGCGCTGATCAGCAGGGTCGGCACGGAGATCGAGGCAATGAAATCGGGGTCGTGAATGCGCCGCATCGCCTGGCCCGCGGCGAAGAGCCATCCCGCGGTCGGACCGTCGATGGCCAGTTCGTCATGCTCGATCAGGAACTCCGAATTGCGCGTGAAGCGCTTCGTATCCGATGTTACCTGGTTGGATGCGAAATCGCGAAGCGCATCGGCATTCGACGATTTCCTCGAGAAGGGTATACTGCCCAGCCCGGCGGTGCACATCAGGCCGGTGACGAAACGCAACGTGCCCGACGACAGGCCGAACTCGCCGAAACCGATCAGCGGCGAGGTCAGCACCATGCGCTCGATACGGTTGCCAAGCGCGGGCGCGGCGGTCAGCGCCACCAATCCGCCGGTCGAATGCGCCAGAATGAACAGCGGCCCCCGGCAGTCCGGCAGGGCGATCTCTTTGAGGATCGTGTCCAGATCCATCACATACTGGTCGAAACTCTCCACATGGCCGCGCCTCGGGTTTGCGAGCAGCCGGTCCGAACCGCCCTGTCCGCGCCAGTCGAAAGTGAGCGCCTCGTAGCCCGCCTCCCGCAGATCCTGGATCGTTTCGTAGTATTTCTCGATGAACTCGGTGCGCCCGTGCAGGATGATGACCGTACCCTTCGCCGGCGGCCTTGCCGTGCGCCAGTGCGCATAGCGAAGGGTAATGCCGTCGCGGGTGCGAACGGTGCCGCTGATCGGATTGGGCGGTATCTTGTTGTCGCCGGATTCGAACAGGTTCATGCGCCGACCATCGACCTTTTGGGGAAGCTTTTCATCCCTAGCGCCTGAGGCCGTTCTTAACAAGCTGACACCTTGTGTACCCACACTTGAAACGGCAAGGACAAAAACCCACATCATTCGCGTGGATGCCAATCAAGGGTCCACAAATGCCGTGATTTGGCCCGCTCGGGCGGACCACGGCAACAAAATGTCTCAAAGACCAACGCAATGTCGCTTCAAGGAGGACTATCATGCGTGCAATCGACTTTGCTCCCCTTTACCGTTCCACCGTCGGCTTCGACAGGCTGTTTTCCATGCTGGACGACATGGCCCAGCCCGACACCGCGTCGACCTATCCGCCCTACAATATCGAGCGGACCGACGAAAACGCCTATCGCATTTCCATGGCGGTCGCCGGCTTCGGCGAAAGCGATCTGACGATCGAATCGCACCAGAACACGCTGGTCGTGCGCGGCGAGAAATCCGATTCCCGTGAAGAAGGCGACAAGCAGGTGCTGTTCCGTGGCATTGCCGCGCGCTCCTTCGAACGCCGCTTCCAGCTCGCCGACCATGTCGAGGTGCGCAACGCAAGCCTGGAGAACGGCCTGCTTCACATCGACCTCGTGCGCGAGATTCCCGAGGCGATGAAGCCGCGCAAGATCGAGATCGGCAAGGTTGCCGCACCGAATGTCTCGAAGTCCAAGCAGATCGAGGGCAAGGTAGCCGCCTGATCTGTCTCTACCAAATGACTGCATAGGCGAAGGGCGTCCTTTCGGACGCCCTTTTGCTTTGCCTGAAGGAGCGTTACCGACCGGCCAAGCGCACAGCCAGATAGTCGAGCGACAGGCGTCCTGGCCCTAATGCCATGATCGCCAGCGCCATGGCGGCCCAAGTGATATGCAGCGGCCATGCCGCCGGCACCGTCAACTGGATGACCGCCGTCATGACGAGGAGGCCGAACGCGGCAAATCTCGTGCCCAGCCCGAAAACGAGCAGGATCGGCAGCAGGACTTCGCCGGTTCCCGAAAGAAACGCCACCACTTCCGGCGCCGGAAAGGAATAGGGGCCGCCCGGCAGGTGCAGCTTGAATTCTTCACTGAACAGATAGACCGCAGTGGAACTGACCTGCGCGAACCCGTCCCATTTCAGGATGCCCGAACGAAAGAAGGGCGTGGCGAGGCCAAGTCGCAGGATCAATTTCACCAGCCACGGCGCGGCGAGCCACTGAACGACACGCGCCAGACGTTCGACAATCCCTGCAATGCCGTTGGTTTGCGTCATCGTGCTGCTTTCGGCTTGAGCCATTTGAACACTCCATCAAGACTGTTATTGGCGGATGCCGGCAAATGCGCCGGCTTCAATCATCCCGGCGATGTTCGCGCCGAGATCGAAGGCGGGACACTCGGCAAGCGCTGTCTCGGCGGCGACACCGAGCGGGTGCCCGTCAAAAAGGGATTGCAGGAACTTTGCCCCGCCCGTCGGCAGCGTGCGGACCGACACCTCGAGATGGGGGCGCGCAATCAGCGCATCCTCGGCAGTGCCGACATCGATGGCGCCGACCTCCCTCTCCAGACGATTGGCGGAAAAGATCGTCACCGCGGCATGGTGCGAACGCACGAGCCGCGCCGCCGGATGGGGCACGAAGCGCGTATCGGCAAGCTTGTCCTCCGCGATCGCCGTAAGGCTTTCCATCGCAAGGGGAGCGGCGTCGGCGGCATGATAGGCATCGAGCCATGCGCGTTCGATGGCTGCGACATCGGCAAGCCACTTCATTTCCGCAAGCGGTTCGAAACCTGAAATGAAGGCCGCCAGATCCCGGCCATATTCGACCAGAAGGCGCGAGGTGGGGGGATGGCTGCGGATATAGTGGCGGGCCATGGCTCGGAAGAATTCCTCGCCAACGATGCGCCGGGTCGCCGGAAACATGCCGGTAAGCGCATTGATGAGCCCGACGGAGACATTGTTGCGGTAGACGCCAAAGCGCGTGTCCGCGCCCTTGCCGTTGGGACCCACGACAAAGTCCGGCTTCCCTTGCCCCGCCTGCAGAAGATTGGCGGCAAAGCCTTCCGCGTAATCGGCTTCATGCATGGACGGCATGGCGCGCCCCGAGAAGGTAATTGTCGGCATGCCGGTCGAGAATGGCTTGTGCGGCATCGGCTTCCGCCTTGAGCACCGGCCATTGCGGCAATTCGCTGTCCCATTCGATCAGGGTCGGGACCGGGCCACACTGGCGGATGACAATGTCGTACAAATCCCAAACGGGATCGGCGACCGGGCGGTCGTGACTGTCGATCAGCAGGATTTCGCCTTCGTCATCCTCCCGGCTCGCGTGACCGGCCAGATGAATCTCACCGACATGATCGAGCGGGAAATCCATGAGGTAGTCCATCGGCGAGCCATGCTGGTTGGTCGACGACACGAACACATTGTTGACGTCGAGAAGCAGTCCGCAGCCGGTGCGCCGCGCGATCTCGCGGATGAAATCCGTCTCGCTCATCGTCGACTGCTCGAACTGGAGATAGGTAGACGGATTCTCCAGCAGCAATGGCCGTGCGATCGCCTCCTGCACCTCGTCGATATGGTCGGCGACACGCGCAAGGGTTCGCTCCGTATAGGGCAATGGCAGAAGGTCGTTGAAGAATACATTGTCGTGGGTCGACCACGCCAGATGCTCGGATACCAGCGCCGGTTCGTAGCGCTCGACGAGCGTCCTGAAGCGGGCAAGATGATCCCGGTCCAGAGCGTCCGGTCCGCCGATCGACATGCAGATGCCGTGCAGCGTCACGGGATAATCGTTGCGGATGCGCGTCAGCGCGGCATGAGGCGGACCGCCCGCGCCCATGTAATTCTCGGCATGAACCTCGAAAAAGCCGACCGCGTTCGCCTGTTCCAGAATGGCGGGCAGATGTTCGGGCTTCAGGCCCGCGCCGGCCCGCCCCTCGTGGCGACTTGCCGGGAAAACGCGTTGCGATATCACGGCGGATTGGTTTCGACCGATCATGGCAACGCTCCTTTTCCCGGCAGATCCTGGTTCAGCTTTCGCCGGTTAGCCGTTCATGGGCTCCAGCGAGGGCTTGCCGTCCTTCATCGACAGGCAGGTGCCGGCCGGCACGAGCTTGAAGGAAGCCGGATCGTAATCCATGGTCGACTGGCCTTGGCAGGAATGGGCGCCGGCGGCGCAATCGTTCTGCCCGGCGAGCGAAACGCCGTAGCACTTCTCCTGATCGGCTGCGTGCGCCGTCATGGTGGCCGCCGCCATCGAAACTGCCGCGGCGAGCGCGCCTGCTACGAGCGTTGCTGTGGTCTTGGTATTCATTGCCGTATCCTCTCAAGATTTGCACTCGTTCTGCCTTCACCGATGGCCGTGGTGACGGTGTATCGGCTGAAGACGCGGCCGGTTTCGGTCGCGGTGCAAACGTCGGAATTCCGGCTTTCAATTGGAAATCAAGAAAGCGTCAGGCTTCATCACTCGGCCGTCAATGAAACGTGAGGCCGCGTTGATGAGGGCGTCACATGACGTTCGGCGATCTGGAAATGCGGCGCAGATCAGGTGCCCAGAAGGGCGGCAAACCGGTCGATCTCGTCGGCTTCGCTCGCGAAGCTGGTCACCAGCCGGTAGACGGCCTCGTCCTCGCCGGGCTTGTCGTCGAGCCAATGCGGCGCAGGCCATTCGTAAAACCGCGCGCCTTCGCCCTGCGCCCGTTCGGCATCCTGCTTCGACATGATGGCAAAGACCTCGTTCGCCTGGCTTGGCCAAGCGAGCCTCGCACGACCGCAAGAAGCGATGCCGCTGCGCAGCCGGTCGGCCATGGCATTGGCGTGGCGGGCCAGATCAAGCCACAAGCCACCTTCTAGGTAAGCGTCGAATTGCAGCGACACGAAACGCTGCTTGGAGAAGAGCTGGCCGGCGCGTTTCCTGAGATATTCCGCTTCCTCGCGAAGCGAGGGGTCGAACAGCACCAGCGCCTCGGCGCACCAGCAGCCATTCTTGGTGCCGCCGAAGGAGACCATGTCGACGCCCGCCTTCCAGGTCATTTCCGCCGGCGTGCAATCGAGATGCACCAGCGCATTGGCAAAGCGCGCTCCATCCATGTGCACCTTCATGCCAAGCTGCTTCGCCTGACCGGCCAGCGCGGCGATCTCGCCTGTCGAATAGACCGTGCCGACCTCGGTCGCCTGCGTCAACGTCAACGCCACCGCGCGGCCATGATGCAGAAAGGGTGGGTCGTAGCGTCTCAGATGCCTTGCCAGCGCGCCGGCATCGATCTTGGCGAGCGCACCCTCGACCGGCTCGATGCGCCCCGCCCCCATCATCAGTTCCGGTGCGCCGCATTCGTCCTCGACGACATGCGCCTCCGCATGCGCCAGCGCGATGCCGCCCGGTTTCATCGCCAGCGCCAGGGCCAGCGAATTGGCCGCAGTTCCCGTCGCCACCGGCAACACGGCAACGTCGTGTTCGAAGGTTTCCGCGAATTTGTCCTCGACCGCCCTGTCGAGTTCGCCCGTGCCATAGGCGGACATGAAGCCGCCGGCCTTTTCGGCCAACGCAGTCGCGATCGGATCAGCCGCCCCGGCCCAGTTGTCGCTGGAAAAATGCATGGAATTCCGCCCGCCGTCCTTCAAACGATACAAGGTGCAAACAAGATCCAGTGACAGCACATTGCGCCGGTGGCGGCAAGCGCAGAAGCTGGTCGCAACACCGGGTTGAGTGCAGCGCGGTCGCACGGGCCAAGTTTTGCTTGCTCTCGGGGACTGTTTCTGGCAACTTGATGAATAGGACAGGATTGTTGTCCTTTCTTGTGCGCCCGCCTTTCTACCGGGACGCGCCATCGGGATACGGGGACTGACGATGACAGGCCGAAAACCGAACCGGTCCAAAGCGGACTTTCGAGACGCCACCCGCCATTGATACGGTTCGGCGAGATGCCGAACCCGATGGACGGTCAAAGCGCCCGATCCGAAAGTTCCCCACCGAAAGCGCTCTTTTTGCGTGGGGAGTTTGCATGCCTGAACAAAAACACCGATAACGCCTTGCAAGTTTCCCGACCGGGGCGAAAATGAAGACGGAGGTCTGCGTTCTGCGACCCCCGATCATGGAGGATGCGACGATGGTGGACATGCTGGAAACGGCTGAAAACCATGAGGAAATCTTGGACCTCGCCAGCGATGCGAATGTTGACGCTCGCAAGGCGAAGACCGATACGCATCCAGGTGCGTCCGCGGCCGCGAGGATGACCGCCAGGGGTCTTTACGACCCGCGCAACGAGCACGATTCCTGCGGTGTCGGCTTTGTCGCCAACATGAAGGGTGTCAAGTCGCACCAGATCGTCCGCGACGGTCTGTTCATGCTCAACAACCTCACCCATCGCGGCGCCGTGGGCGCCGATCCACTGATGGGCGATGGCGCCGGCGTGCTCGTCCAGATTCCCGACAGGCTGTTCCGCGAGGAAATGGCGGCCCAGGGTGTCGAATTGCCCGCGTCCGGCAATTACGCCGTCGGCCAGCTGTTCATGCCGCAGGACGCCGGACTGCGCGCCCATATCGAGGAACTCATCGTCCAGATCGCCGGTTCCGAGGGCCTCAACGTGCTCGGCTTCCGTGACGTGCCGGTCGACAATTCATCCTTGTCGAAAGCCCCGCATATCGCCGCATCGGAACCGATGCACCGCCAGATTTTCGTCGACCGGCCGGAAGGCCTGGACGACGATGAGGATTACGAGCGCCGTCTCTACGTCTTCCGCAAGGTGATCTCCAACCGCATCCACGCCGAAACCGACGGGGTCGACAACGGCTTCTACACCGTGTCGCTTTCAGCGCGCACCATCGTCTACAAGGGCATGTTCCTGGTGCACGACCTGCGGCGGTTCTACACCGACCTGCAGGACCCCGACTACGAGTCCGCCATCGGCATGGTGCACAGCCGCTTCTCCACCAACACCAACCCCAGCTGGATGCGTGCACACCC